>CAYQOF010000009.1:21601-27851 GCA_964419035.1 uncultured Anaerolinea sp.
TTTTTATGTTTTTCCTTTGTGATCCTTTGTCTCCTTTGTGGTTGAGAAAGAGCGTTGCGTATTACTTCCCGTCCAACCACATGTATCTCTCTATCGGAATGTCAATCGGCGTCAGCACGTATCCTTTCACGTAAGGCTTGACGAGTTCGTACGAAAGCCAGTGAACGGTGAAGAGCGCGGCGGCATCATCCACGATGATCCGCTCGGCTTGCTGGTACATGGCGATGCGTTCCGTCACATCCTGTTCGACGCGCGCGGCTTCGAGCAGGGCGTCGAGTTCGGGGTTGGAGTAACCGCCGAGGTTCTGCGCGGACCCGGAATGGAGGATGACATCCGCGAAGTTTTCGGGGTCGGGATAATCCGCGCACCAGCCGCCGCTGAAGAGTTGACCGTGATTGTTCGAATAGATCTGGTCGAGATAATAATTCGGCTCGATGTTTTCGACGGTGATCGTGACGCCGAGGTTTTGCTGCCACATTTCCGCCATGGCGGCAACGCCCGGGCTGATGGAACTGCCGGTGCCCGAACTCGTGAAAACGATGCGCGGCAGGTTCAAGCCGTATTTCGATTGCTTCAACAATTCACGTGCCTGCGCGGGATCGTAAGGCAAGCCTTGCAAGGAGAGATCGAAGCCCGGCAGCGCGGGCGGATAGAGTCCATGTGCCGGCAGGGCGTGACCGTTCAACACGATGTCAATATATTGCCGGCGGTTGAACGCCATTGTGAACGCCTTGCGGACGTTGAGGTCGTCGAAGGGCGGCTGTGTTGTGTCGAATGTGACGTAGCCTGTGCAGAGCGTTACGCCGGTTCGTAGTTCGTTGTGGAGCGGTTCGGCGGGGTCGAGGAATCGTTCGACCGAAAACACGCCAGCCATGTCCACCTGCCCGGTCTCGTACAGCCTCTGGCTGACGCCGGTATACAAATTTATGACGATGTATGGAATGGAAGGCGCGCCGAGGTAAAAATCCTGGTTGGCTTCATAGACGATGCGCTCGAAACTTTTCCACTCCATCAGACGATAGGGGCCGGTGCCGTTCGGCTGGCGATACCATTCGCTTCCGCTTTTCACATTCTCCCGATCCACGATGAACGAGGTGGGGTAGGTGAGTTTCAACAAGAAGTAGGGCTTGGGCGCGTCGATCGTGACCTGAAGCGTGTGCTCATCGAGGACTTTGAGTCCCGCAATGTGATCCGCCTGGCCCGATGCAAATTCACGGACGCCGACGATATCGCCGAGATAGGTGAGTGCGGTATCCGAGGCGAGCGCGGGACTGGCGGCGCGTTCCAGCGAATAGACTACGTCCTGCGCCGTGACTGCGCGTCCGTTGTGGAATTTCGCGTTCGTCCGCAAGTGGAATGTGTAGGTCATGCCGTCGGCGCTGACATCCCATTTCTCGGCAAGGTCGGGTGACAGATTCAACTGTGGGTCGAACGAGACCAGTCCGCTGAAGACGCGTTTATCGCCGGAGCCGTGCGTGGTGTGCGGGTCGTACTCGCGCGGATTCGTGGTCTCGCCTCCTTCGAGGACCAGAGCCTGATTCAGCGGAATGTCCGTCTGTCCCGCTCGTATCGTGAGAGGCTGAGTCGAAACGCGCGGAGTCTGCCACGCGGAGGCGGGGTTCGGCGCGGAGAGATCGAGCATGAATGCAAATATCAAAATCAGAATTAATCCTCGCGCTGAGCGGAGCGAGCCGAAGGCAAGCGCAGTCGAAGCGTGCTTAGCGCGAGGAATGCCATTACCCATTGTTCCCTCCCTTGCGATTCTCCGCCCGGACAAAAATGCCCAGTGCGATCACTCCAATGATGAGCAGGAAGATGCAGCAGAAGCCGAGCAGGGCAAGCGTCAATGTCAGAGGCGGTCCGCCCGGCGCGATGGGTTCCTGTGTGGGTTGTCGATTGAACGACGAGGTGGGGACCGGAGTTGGGGTGACCCGGCTCACGATCGGCGCGCCGGAAATGGGGACGATCGTCGGGACGTGAGTCGGGGCGGGCTGTGCGGTCGGCTGCGCGGAGACAGCCCTCGGCTGGGCTTGAATCGCTTTTCGCCATTCGTCCTCGAGTCCCTCCACGTTGAATCCGTAGGTTTGCATGAGCGCATCGTCAATCGTTGTCCCATCGCGAAGGGAAGTGAGGAGCGCGGTCATTTTGGGCTGTCCATAAGTTTCGATGAGGAATTTGACGATGCTGTAGGACTGGCTGTAGGAGAGGGCGGCTTTATCCGCCACTTCAGAGAAACCCACGCTCAGGGAACGGACACTGAGCAAGGTGTTGTTTTGGATGGCATCCTCGAGTTGTTTTTGCGAGGCGTCATCAAGAGCGCCTTCGCTGTATACGGCAAGCCCTTCGTTGAGCCACGTGGGAACGGCGCCGAGGCAGGAGAATGTCAGGCTGCCGACGAGCACGTGCGTGAGTTCGTGGATGATGACGACTCGATTCCAGTCCGGGTCCTTTTCCCTGATGCCGATCAGGACGATGTTGTGATCGGAGAACGCCATGCCTCCCGTCCACGAGGGGACGTACAGCACGGAGGAGCGAAGGTCTTCAAAATTGGAGTACACGTAAATATCAATCGGGGCATCGGGGACAATCCCGGCATCCTTTCGATTGCGTTCGAGTCCGAGTTGTGCGTAACCCATGAGTTCCTGCGCGAAGGTTTGATTTCCTGCATGCCAGTGCAGGTTGATCATGTCCTGTGTGATCGTCTGCCAGTTGTGTTGGGAGTCGATCCAGGTGATGGATTTTTCAGCAGAAACGGATTCCCTGCCGGTTTCGTCCGTGTATCGCCAGCGCCACCAGATGACCGTGCCGGGCGGGAGCGAACCGCTCTGACGCATGTCCCACGTCCATTGCGCGTCCACGGATCTGCCGGGCGTGAATTGCGGGAAGGCTTTGGCGATCACTTCGCCGCAGGTCAACTGGTCTGTGCCGTATTCGAGGACGAGGGATGTGATGTTTGCATCCGCGCTGATCCTTGCATTGAATGTGATGGTGTTGGGGAATGTGATGATGGGCTGGTCGCCGGTCACTTCCGTTCGAGGGGCGGCAGAGGCTGGTTGAACGGCGAACAGATTTACGCTTAGAATGAACGTGAGCAGGATTTGTATCCTTCGCATTGGGTCTCCAATCCAAAATATTCGGGCAAGTTTATCACGGCGTGATCACCTTCCAGTCCCTTTTCAATCTGGACGGCGTTGTTTGACGCATGTATACCTTGCAAGTATAATCTTTTTACTCTCCCATTTTGTATGGGGGATTTTGTTGAGGTAAACATGGCTTTGCGCGGCAATCTACGCGATTTTACGATCACACAACTGCTCAATCTGATCAATCTTGCCCAGAAGACCGGCACACTGGTGGTGGACGGTCCGAGCGAGCAGGCATACGTTTCGTTCCGTAACGGGAAACTGGCGTACGCGCGCGTGGGTCAGGAGGATGGCAGTCTTGCAACGGTCCTGCACAGAGCCAATAAATTGACGGTAAACCAGTATCGCGCCATCGTGGAGCGCGCCGGTCACATCACGGACAAGGAACTGGGGCTGCTGCTGATCAACGCGGGATATCTTTCGCAGGAGGAGATCCTCGCCAACCTTCAAAGTTATTTTACGGAGGTGGTGCGCCGTCTCTTTACGTGGGTGGAGGGCTTCTTCCGTTTCGAGGGTGA
This sequence comes from uncultured Anaerolinea sp., assembly GCA_964419035.1. Lineage (GTDB taxonomy): Bacteria > Chloroflexota > Anaerolineae > Anaerolineales > Villigracilaceae > Defluviilinea. The sequence goes on from CAYQOF010000009.1 coordinate 25,263, forward strand.
GATGCTGCCGCCCGACGAGCGCATCAATGTGCGGCTCGATCTCGAGAACATCATCATCGAAGGCTCGCGGCAACTGCGCGAATGGGAGCAGCTGCAGGATGAGATTCCCAGCCTCGATATGGCGCTCAAATTCACCGAACGGCCGCTCAAGAACGTCAACCTGAGCGTGGAGGAGTGGCGCGTCGTCTCGTTCATCAACCCGAAGAATTCCATGCGGCAGATCGCGTATACCAACAAGATGACCGACCTCGAGATCCGCCGCATTGTTTATGGATTATTGCAGGCGGGTCTCGTGGAGATCGTTCGACCCGAGGGCATGGTCATTCAGCCCAGCCCGAAGATGTTCCCAACGCAGAACAAGGAGGAGCAGAAATCACTGGTCAATAAATTGATCGGACGCATCCGCTCGTTGTAGTCATTGAGTCCATGCGTGCAGTGCGTTGGATGTAAAAATTTATCGAGGAGATTTCATCCGCTGAAACGAGACAACCGCCTCCCGTTGGCGCAAGGCGCCCTCGGGATCGCTCTTCAGGCGGAAGGATAAGAACTTATGCAAACTGTGAAAATGGTCGTTACAGGTCCCTTTAGCGCCGGCAAGACGGAATTCATCCAGTCGGTCAGCGAGATTGATGTCGTCTCGACCGAGCGCAGGATTTCCAACCCTGCGGAACGCGCCGTCAAGGATGCCACCACGGTCGCCATGGATTTCGGACGCATCACTGTGGATGAAGACCTCGTCCTTTATCTGTTCGGCACGCCCGGCCAGAAACGTTTCGATTTCATGTGGGAGATCCTTTCGGAGGGCATGCTGGGTTTCATCGTAATGGTGGACAGCACCCGCCCGGAAACCTTCCGCGAAGCGCGTTCGATCCTCGAGACCTTCCGCGCCTACGCGCCCACCCCATACGTCGTCGCCGCCAACAAACAGGACATGGAGGATGCCTGGGATTTGGGGGACATGCGTCACGCCCTGCGGCTCGACAGCAAAGTCAAATTCCTGTCCTGCATTGCCACGGACAAGGAATCGGTAAAATCCGTTCTGCTCGAACTGCTCTACAGCATCCTTGCGGAAATGGAGTCGGGAAAATAGGCGACCCGTCATGTAGGAAGTCGTGTCATCCATAACCACTGATCAGGGCATTGTTCATTACGAAGTATACGGGCGCGGCAAGCCCGTCATACTCCTGCATGGCTGGCTGGGTTCATGGGGCTTGTGGCAGGAGACGATGGGTTTCCTCGGCAGGTATTACCGCACCTACGCGCTGGATTTCTGGGGGTTTGGTGAATCCGGCAAGAAACGCGAAACTTACGCAGTCCAGGATTTCGTCAGCCTCGTCAACCAGTTCATGGAACAACTGGGCATTTCCCATGCGCCGCTCGTCGGTCACAGCATGGGCGGCACGGTCAGTCTGTCCGTCGCGATCCACTATCCCGAACGTGTGAGCAAGGTCGCTGTGGTCGGCTCTCCCATTGTCGGTTCGTCGCTCGCCTTGCCCCTTAAATGGGCTGGGTATCGTCCGATTGCCTTCCTGCTTTTCAACATGATGAGCGCGTTTCGCTTCGGCGTGCGCGTGGCTTCCCCGATCATCTGCCGTGACGAACGTTTTGCGGATATGATGGACCGCGATCTCTCGCGTACCACGCTCGAGTCCTTCCTGCTTTCGATCGCCTCGCTCCGGCGCACCGACCTCCGTCCCCTGCTCGACCGGATCAAAGTCCCGGCGATGGGGATGTACGGCGACCGCGACGTGATCGTCCACCCCAAACAATGGCAGCCGATGAAGAAGGGCATCGCTCACGCGCACATCGAGCGGTTCCCGTTTGCCGGGCATTTTCCCATGCTGGAGGAGCCTCAAAACTTCGCGGAAAGACTCAAAGCCTTTCTGGATAAAGAGGAGCCGCCTCAACCGATCCTCCAGCCTCAATCATCCCCTCTCAAAACAACCTCTGTGATATTGACTCCATGACCACATCAACGAGAACCTACTACTATCCAAATCGAATGGGGAGGATCATCCTCCTTTCCATGGAGGATGTGATGGGACGCAGCGGGGTCAATGCCCTGCTCAAACTCGCCTTGTTATCTCACCTGATCGAAAACTATCCCGAAGACAACACCGATCTTGCCTTTCCCTTCGACACGATCAGCAATATCACCAACATGCTCGAACAGGCGTACGGTCCGCATGGCGGGCGCGGACTTTCGGTGCGCATCGGTCGCGCCTGTTTCAATTACGGTGTGCGTCAATACAGCGCTCAAATGGGATTGACCGAAACGGCGTTCCGCATGCTTCCACTCCCCACCAAGGTCAGCGCGGGAGCGAAGGCATTTGCCCGCCTGTTCAATGATTCCACTGATCAGCGCGTTCGAGTGGAGGAGGAAAACGGCAAATTGCTCTGGCACATCGAGCGCTGTCCGTTATGCTGGGGACGGCGCGCCTCCGAGCCGGTCTGTCACCTGGCGGTGGGATTGCTGCAGGAGGCGCTGTACTGGTTGAGCGGGGGAAAGGTCTTCACTGTGGAGGAACAGACCTGCATCGCGGCAGGCGACGAAACCTGCACCATCGTGATCGACAAGACGCCGATTTT
>CAYQOF010000010.1:0-15399 GCA_964419035.1 uncultured Anaerolinea sp.
CGCCCCACAACTCGATGGGACCGTCGGTGAAAGTGACGACCTGTCCCTCGATGCCCTTTGACAGTTCATCGAGTTTCATCCGCTCGGCGAGGTCGCGTTTGAGCGCCACCATCCCATCGGACATCGGGATGCCGTTCGGCAGGAGGTCGTCACCGAAGAGCAGTTCGCTCTCTGTTTCGATCCCGGGCGCTTCGCCGGAATTCAATCTCATGATGATCGCGCCGACGTTCACCAGACCGAATTGCACCGAGGCATGACGGTCCGGGTTGATCTGCGAACCGTCCGCGGCGATGAGGGTGGCATCGGTAACGGAATCAGGCGGCGGGTGGGAAGAGGCGAGGCTCTCATCCAGCGGATAGGCGCACCGGATGTTCGGGTCAACCGCTTTGGCAGAATCCACCTTTTCGCGAAGCAAATCCAATTGAGAATCAAAAAAGGCGAGGCGGTCTCGTGCCAGGGTCTGGGCTTCTTCTTTCCTCCTTCGTCTTTCCTTTGCGCCCGAGCCGATGGTTTGAATTTGTGAATAAACTTCCTGGTAATTGATTGGCATATCATCCGCTTTAGGGGATAGAACAAATGTGCATGGATTGTACAGGCAAACGCATCAAAATTCAAGCCGGACGGGGAACTTTTGGTGATGGTGGGCGTCTATAGGTGAGGAGAGATTACCAAACAAGGAGTGAGAAACATGAAGAACAGAACCATTTTGATTGCGGCGATTGCGCTGTTTGCGCTCTTTGCCAGCGCCTGCGGACCCCTTACCCTCGAGCAGGCGGCTCAACCCCCGCTCCGCACCATCAGCGTTTCGGGCATCGGGCTGGCAAGCCTGGAACCGGACATTGCCTATCTTAACGTCGGTGTGCATACTGAAGGGGCGACTGCCTCGGAGGCGGTGAAGGAAAATAACGCCCAGACCGAGAAGGTGATCCAGGCGCTCAAGGATTTCGGGCTCGACGCGAAGGACATTCGAACCAGCAACTTCAGCATCTGGCCCCAGGACAGGTATGATCCGTCCACCGGTCTGCCCAGCGGCGAAAAGACCTACGTGGTGGATAATACCGTCTACGTCACTGTGCGCCAACTCGACAAACTCGGCGATCTGCTCGATACTGTCGTGACGGCTGGCGCGAACACGATCAACAGCATTCAGTTCGATGTGGCGGAAAAGGGCGACGCCCTCAAGACCGCCCGCGCGGATGCGGTGAAGGACGCCGCGGTGCGCGCCCAGGAACTGGCGGACGCGGCGGGACTGGAACTCGGCGAGATCCAGACCATCGGCTTCTTCGACAGCGCGCCGTATCCGATCTTCGACGGCAGGGGCGGCGGCGCGGCTTCGGAAGCGGCGGCAGTGCCGATCCAGCCGGGACAGTTGACCTTCACGGTGACGGTCAGTGTCACGTACGTGATCAAGTAATCCCGCCTCGCATCTCCCCAAAATTGAACCTGCCTCCGCTAAAGAGGCAGGTTCTTTGCTTTTATCTTTACATCGCACTACAACGGTCAAACAACACGGACAGCGTCTGCCGTCCGTGTTGTAGGGATCCCTATAGATGACGTGTACTACGCGGGTCGAACGCATCGCGCAGACCGTCGCCGATCAGGTTGACGCACAGGATGGTAAGGATGATGAAGATGCTGGGAAAAACCCACATCCACCATGTCCCACGCTGGATGAACGTCTGCGCGGCGGTGAGCATGTTACCCCATGAGGCGGTCGGCGGTTGAATCCCCAACCCCAAAAAGGAGACATAGGCTTCCGAGAGGATTGCGCCAGCCAGCCCCAAGGTGGTGGAGACGATGATGACGCCCATGGTGTTCGGGATCAGGTGACGGAAGAAGGTGCGCAGATCGCTGGAGCCGAGGGATTTGGCTACGGAAACGTAATCCATTTCCTTCAGGGAGAGCACATTGGCGCGGACGATTCGGGCGAGAAACATCCAGGAGGTCAAGCCGATCACCAGAATGACGATGAACACGCTGCCGCTAAAGGTCTTGCCGAGGATCGTGACGTTATCAATATTCCTGCCGATGAATTTCCCCAGCACGATCAGCAGGAAGAGTTGGGGAATGGACAGCATGGCTTCTGTAAATCGCATCAGGATCGCATCCAGCCAGCCGCCGAAGTACCCTGCCAGCCCTCCGATCAGCGTGCCCAGGGTTACGGAAAGCATGACGGCGGTGAAGCCCACAAAAAGGGAGATCTGCCCTCCGTAAATCATGCGCGCGAAGATATCGCGCCCGGTATCGTCCGTGCCCATCCAATACTCTCTTGATGGGGCGCTGAGGCGGTCTTGCAGCTCCACGGCGTTCGCCCGCTGTTCAGGGATATAGTATGAACCGATTATGATGAATAACAAAAGAAGACCAAAACCGATCATGCCAAGCACCGCCATGCGATGCCTGCGAAATCTTCTCCATATCAATTGACCGGGGGTGTACGGCTTGCGTGTCGGTTCCAGTTCGAGAACGGGAATATCCATGGATGTAGTGTCAGTTGCCATTGGATTCTGCTCCCTTAACCCAGCTTGATGCGCGGATCTACGAAGGTATAAATGATGTCTGTGATGATGGTCAAAATCACGACTGCAAGCGAAATGATAAGCAGGATACCCAGCACGACCGGATAATCACCGCGCTGGGCGTATTCCCAAAAGAGGCGCCCCATGCCGGGCCAGGAGAAGATCGACTCGGTGACGATGGCGCCGCCGAGCATGAAGGGAATATCCAGCCCGATGATGGTGACCAGCGGCAGGGCGGCGTTGCGAAGCGCATGTTTGAAGAGAACTGCACGGCTGGTCAACCCCTTTGCCCGGGCGGTGCGGATGTAATCCAGCCCCAGCACCTCCAAAATGCTGGTGCGCACAAAGCGGGAATAACCGGCGGTCTGGATGAAGGCGAGGGCGGTGACCGGCAAAATCAGGTTTTTGATATATTCCACCGGGTCGCTCTTGTCCCAAACAGCGGCGCCTGTGGGCAGGTAGGGCAGTCCCCATGCCTTGAATTGAACGGCAAAGATCAACAACAACCCAAGCGCGCTGAAGAAAATAGGCATGGAAAACCCGATGAACGAAAAGGTGGTGATCAGGTTATCCACCCACGTGTATTGTTTTACGGCTGATATGATGCCCAGCCCAAGGGCAAGCGAAACAGTGACAATCTGGGCGGTCAGCATAAGGATCAACGTGTTCGGCAGGCGCTGTTTGATCATGTCAGCAACGGGTTGTTTCGCGAAGAAGGAATTCCCCAGGTCGCCCTGAATGGCAAGCCCCAGCCATTTGAAATACTGCACATACAATGGGTCGTTGAGTCCAAGTCGCTCGATCAGGGCTGCCTTATCCGCCGCGCTCATACGGGGATTGGCGGCATATTGCGCGAGGGGATCTCCCGAGAAACGGGTGAGGAGAAAGGTTAGAACCGTAATGATTAAGAGGGTAAAAAGTGCTTGAATCAGGCGTCTCGCAATATAAGACCACATGGGAACCTCCAGCCGAACACTTCCCGAACGGTAAACATTGCCGTACTTTGGATAAGAGGCAGGGGCATGCCCCTGCCTCTTATTTCATGCAATGGAACTAACTTGCTGACTTAGTTGGTAACATCCCACTCTTCGGAGTTCCAGTTGATGTCGGATTCAGGACCGACAGGACCGAACTGGAAGCGCGGGGTGGAGCCATAGACGTTACCGCGGGCGTACATCATGAGCACATAGTAATTCTCGGCGATGTACTTCTGAGCCTCGTCGAGGATCGCCTTGCGTTCCGCAGGATCCACCGTATCGAGCATGGTGTCCATCAGGTCGGACAGGGCCGGATCGCAGTTGTGGTACCAGTTGTTGCCGGTGGGATTCTCGGCGTTCGGGATGTTTTCGCAACTGTAGTTATCCGTATATGGATCCGGATAGAAGCCGGTGGTGTACCCACCCATATCGTACTTGCCGGTGGTCAACGGACCGCCATCCACATACTGACCGAAGAAGGTACCCGCAGGGGTGTGGATCGGCTTGAATTCAACGCCGATCTTGGCGAGGTCAGCCTGGGCAACCGTGGCGATGGCAATGCGGATCGGGGCGGTGGTGGTTTCGAAGTTGAAGGACAGTTTTGTCTGCACGCCATTGCAGTCGCCCACGCGAATGCCATCCGAACCAACGGCGTAGCCAGCCTCATCGAGCAGGGCGGCGGCGGCGTCAGGATCATACGCATCAGCGGTGAGGCTGGTGTTCGTCCACGCCGAGTTGGGCCACTGGCTTACCGGGACGGTGGTCTTGCCGCTGAGCAGGGTGTCAACGACCGCCTGGCGGTTGATGCCGAGGGTGATCGCCTTGCGGACGCGGACGTCCTTGAACGGGCAGAAGCCTTCATTATCAGCCTTGCCGCGGCCGTCAACGCCATCCACACGACCGAGGTTGAAGAAGTAGTGCTCGAAGTCAACACCAGGAACCACGGTCAGAACGACAGCGGGCGCAAGCCCTTCGAGGGTTTCGATGTCGCCTTCGGAGAAGTTCGGGTACCAGTCCACATCGCCGGTCTGGAGGGCGGCGAGAGCGGCGGCAGAGTCAGCCACAAAGCGGATCTGGACGCGGTCCAACTTGGCGCGACCCTTGTAATAGTTCGGGTTGGGAAGCAGGGACATGTAGTCGCCGGGCACCCATTCGGTGATGACAAACGGACCGGAAGCAACCGTGGGCCAGCGAATGAAAGGATCAGTCTCCACGGCGGTTTTGCCTTCCAGCATGTGCTTGGGCAGGATGCCGCCGGCATTGTTCGGTCCCTGGGTGAACAGGGTGGGCCAGGGCGGATACAGTTCGGAAAACTTGATTACCGCGGTCAGGTCATCGGGAGTCTCGATACTCTCGATCTTATCGTAACCGGTGCGGGATGTAACCGCGTTGCCGGGATCCACCACCATTTCCCAGGTGAACTTCACATCCGCAGATGTGATCGGGGTGCCATCGGACCAGAAGAGGCAGTCCCTCAACTTCCAGGTGATGGTGAGACCGTCTTCAGAGACGCCGCCATTTTCCGAGCTGGGAACTTCCTCCGCCAGTTCGGGAACGAAGTTGCCCTTGTCATCCCATTCACCAAGACCCACGAGGGTCAACTGGGTGACCCACACAGCAAAGGACATCTGGGTGAAGTAGGGGACGATCGCATCGGGTTCCTGGTCATACGCGGCAGTGACCGACTTGCCGCCGCTGGGGAATGCAATCGGCTCGGTGCCGGCAGGCTCACAAGCCGCAGGCTGTTCCGGTACCGCTGTCGGTTGGGCGGGCGCCACAGTCGGTTGAGCCGCCGGCGCTGTTGCGGGCGCTTCTGTCGCGGGCGCGCATGCCGCCAGTACCATGCTGGCAAGCACGAGCATTGATAGTAGAGCATATAGGTTTCGTTTCACGTTTCTCCTCCAAGAGAATATAGTTTGGATGCAATGGGGGGAACCTAAAATGTATAGGCGGCGAGCCACCTCCTTCCGAGTAGTGCCGCAGATTATACAACAAAAAGCAGTTTAGTGAACTGGTAAGGGCATTCCCGGACCGTTTAACACCGCCTGGGAGGGGTCTTTGTGCCACAAACCCGGCACTTTGGTATTGCATTTCGGGCATTTCCCCTCCCCTGTAATCTGGTACTCGAAGATGACGTACCCGCTTCTCCGAATCAGCCGATGATTGCACCCGTGACAAAAAGTATCTTCATACTCCCCAACCTGCCCCGGCAAATTCCCCGCGTAGACGTATCGCAGCCCCGCCTCCTTCCCGATCTCTGCCGCTCGCAGGAGGGTCTTCGCGTCGGTATTGTCCGGGTCGGTCATCTTGTAATCCTTGTGGAACGCGGTCACGTGCCAGGGAATATCCCGCGACACCCCCGCGATGAAGCGCGCCGCGTCCCACAACTCCTCGTTCGAATCGTTGAAACCGGGGATGGCCAACGTAACGATCTCCACCCATAACCCCATCTCGTGAGCGCGCCTGATTCCATCCAGCGTGTTCTGCAGCACGCCGCCCAGTTTGCGATAGTTCTTGTCCTGCATACATTTCAAATCCACTTTGTAGGCAGAGATATACGGGCGGATATATTCCATCACCTCGGGCGTATTATTGCCGTTCGAGACGTACGCGCACATCAATCCTGCCACCTTCGCCTCCTTGAAAATCGCCACTGCCCACTCGCTCGTGATCAACGGCTCGTTATAGGAAGACACAACTGTGGATGCCTTCGTCCGCCTGGCAAGTTGAACCATTTCCTGCGGCGTGATCTCGCGAATGTAGTTGACCGAAACGTCCGAAGCCGGGTCGCGCATGGCTTGCGAGGTCAGCCAGTTCTGGCAGTTGGAGACTAGGAAGAAATTGGCAAGATAATTGTGTTCGCCTTCGACTTCCATGTTGAACACGTCGCCGTCAAATGGTTCGCTCTCGATTTTGCGCAGTGGAACAAGATGAAAATTTTCGGTTTCGATGATCTTGCGCTCAACGCCGCTGTTCTCATACCACACCACCGTATACTGATGCGGCGCACGACGCACAACACGCCCTTGGATGATACTTCTTTCCGGCATGATTGCGTCATATACAGATGGGAAGTATCCACACTTCAACGCCAGCCACGCTATACCATAGGCTAACTCCCTTGAGACCGTCGTGGAACTGACCTTTCCGTTATCAAAGCGGTGTCCGTCGCCATCAACATAGGCGTTCAAGAACGCGGTCACTACATCACGCGGCGCGTCAAAGAGTAGTTCAGGCACACGCTTTTTTGTAGATTTTTCTCCGGCAAGCGATTTGAAAAGCAACGCAAGGGAAGCCTTGGCTAGGGAAACTGCCAGAGTGGTATTTCGATTGACCGATCGGGCATGAACGCCGAAACAGTCGCGAAGCAAATCAATCACTCGATTTGCCAGTTCGACCTCCGTCTTTGAAAAGCTGAAGTTGACATGAAAACTGTTGGGACGATTCTTGTCGGTAACAATCGAACCCTCCGCGCAGTAATACCCGAACAACTCAGCAACTTTCACATCAAATTTGATTTGCAGCGGAAGTCCCGGTTGTCTTTCATTGGGGAATCGCAAAAAACCATTCTCGATGCAGGGCTGGGAAGTTTTCGTTTTGGACACCCGTCCATTCCTGATCTTGGCTCGTAAATGTCGGATATAGGAACCGCTTTTCCCGAACACTTCACCGATCTCACGCGACGATCTTCCCTCGGCAGAAAGATCCATGATCCTCTGCATTTCATCTCTCGAAAGTTTCCATGGGGTTTGATATGTAACATGATGCGCGCCGAGCAGGTTCTCCACGTCAATCACTTGCTGAGATGAAAACTTATAAGTCTTGGGGATAGCCAGATGATGTTTCCCGGTCAAATCCTTTGCGTAAGTGAGCGAAGGTGATTTGGAAATATCATCTGTGGCGTAAACACGATGATCTGGAGTGCAACGAAGCGCGGGCAAATAATACGGCGTTATTCTCACCAAATCGCCGTGATATGGATGGCGGAAGACACCCTTCACATCCTGCAGTCCGCCTGAAGAGGTAACCGCCTTCAAACCGGTCGGAAACGAGATTTCACCATCGGGCTCCTTGCGACGCGCGTCGCCAAGTTCAAAGACATCCCTTAAAGCCATTGGTCCGTGATTCGTAACGACCATCGTATCCCCTGTAAAACAATACCCGCAATGGAAGTCGCATCCGAGCATCCCGAACGTGAGCGCGTTGGTGCCGGGCAGTACGTGGAAGAACGGTTTTTTCTCTATGGGGTCACTTTGTAGCGCGGCGACATATCCATGCGGCACGCGCAACTCGCCTCCCTGATTGAACCGCACCTGGCAGATTCCGCGCTTCCCCTCGCGGATCACGCATCGGTGTCCGCATGCGAAACAACGCACGGCGTTATTCTCAAGTTTCTCGTACAACTCCCCGGTCACCGTTAATTGATCGAGCAATTCACCAATCGAAATAGCCATACGTACCTCTACTTTCCCCCTTATAATACCTCCAAATGCTCACCGTTTCCATACAAGCCGGCGGCGCGTCCCACCGCATGGGCGAAGACAAGGCGCTAAAACCCTTTCTCGGACATCCCCTCATCCAACGCGTGATCGAACGACTCAGCCCGATTGCAAATGAGATGATCGTGACGACGAATCGTCCCGCGGACTATGCCTTTCTCGACAACATCCGCCTCGTTCCGGATCTCAAGCCGGGTCGCGGCGCCCTCGGCGGACTCTACACTGCGATCGCCTCCGCCGCGCATCCCCTCGTCGCGGTGGCGGCGTGCGATATGCCATTCGCCAGTGGGAGGCTGATCGAAGCGGCAAGCAGGCTCATGGTCGAAGAGGAAGCGGATGTCGTCATCGCGAAAAGTGACGAGGGCTACGAGCCGCTCCACGCCGTCTACCGCCGCGAGACATGCCTCCCTGCAATTGAATCCGCCATCGAAGCCGATCAATGGAAGGTCGTCGCATGGTTCCCACAGGTCAAGGTGCGCGTTCTTTCGGCGGAGGAAGTCCGGCAGTTCGATCCCTCCGGTCTGGCGTTTTGGAACGTGAATACGCCCGAAGAATTTGCTCAAGCCGAGCAACTCGCCGGCCAAACCGACTAACCTCCCATTTGCCTGTCTGACTATCTGACCATCAATACCGGGCAGGGGGCGTGACTGACAACCTTCTGGCTGGTACTTCCCAGAAGCAGTCCGCTAAGCCTCCCCAAACCGCGGGAACCCATCACGATCAGATCACACTCGCGCGTCCTTGCCACTTCGATGATGGCTTCGGCTGGGTTGCCTTCGATACTGCCGGTATTCAACTCTGACGGCAGTTCGCCGACTGTTTCAACCGCCTTATCAAGTATTTCCTGCGCTTCAGTCAATCTGGCATTGATGGCATGTTGGAGATACGGCTCGCCCAAATAGGGCGGGATCGGGTCATAGACCACAATGATCCTCAACTCCGACTTCATGGAGCGCGCCAGGTCAGCGGCGATTTCTGTGGCGCGCAATGCGTGATCGGAACCATCCACAGCAAGCAGAATACGTTTGAACATGGTGCCTCCTTTTCGTAGTGTACAATCACAGTATACAATCTTTTCCAGACAGATTCAAATCACAGGAGCCATCTCATGTCACTCGATGTTCATGCCGTCCGCTGGCAGTTCCCCTCACTCGACCGCCCCGCCATCTTTCTTGATAATCCCGCAGGGACGCAGATCTCCAAACCCAGCCTCGAACGCATCAACCGTTATCTGCTCGAGTGCAACGCCAATCACGAAGGCTTGTTCGAGACCAGCCGCAAATCGGATGAGATCCTCCATGAGGCGCACGCTGCCATGGCGGACTTCTTGAACGCCCCGCGCCCCGAAGAGATCATTTTCGGCAATAACATGACCACGCTCACCCTGCACATGTCGCGTTCCCTGGCGCGGACGTTGGGACCGGGTGATAACCTGCTTGTGACCCGGCTCGATCATGATGCGAACATCTCTCCCTGGATGCTGATCGCGGAGGACAGGGGCTGTAATTTACTCTGGGTGGATTTTGATGTTGAGGAAGGAACCCTGGACCTGGAGGATTTCGCACGGGCGCTGGAAAAGAAACCCAAGATCGCCGCCTTTGGCTATGCTTCGAATTTGTTGGGGACGATAAACCCGGTCAAGAAATTGACGAAGATGGCAAAGGACGCGGGCGCGCTCGTGTACATTGACGCGGTGCAATACGCTCCGCACGGTCCGATTGATGTGCAGGATATCGGCTGTGATTTCCTCGTTTGTTCGAGTTATAAATTCTTCGGTCCTCATGCCGGTGCATTATATGGAAGATACGATCTGTTGAATGAGTTGAAGGCATACAAGGTCCGCCCAGCCTCGGATGAATTGCCGTATAAATTCGAAACCGGCACACAGAACCACGAGGGCATCGCAGGTGTGCTGGGCGCGTTGGAATATCTTGAGTGGCTGGGAAGGGAATTCGGAACGGATCAGGCTCAGGCTTGGAAAGAGGCCGGGTTTTCCGGTCGGCGTCTGGAACTGAAGAAAGGAATGTCCGCAATGCGCGCCTATGAATCCGAATTATCCAGGGCGCTGATCGAGGCGATCCAGCCGGTTCCAGGGACGCGCATCCACGGCATCACGGATTTGAACCGGCTGGATGAGCGCGTTCCAACGGTTGCTTTTACGCTCGAGGGGAAACGGCCCGAGCAGGTCGCAGATGAAATTGGGAGACATGGCATCTACGTGTGGAACGGACACAACTACGCGCTGGCAATTGTGGAGCGAATGGGTCTGCTGGAGGCGGGCGGAATGATCCGCGTGGGACCCGTACATTACAATACATTGACCGAGATCGAAACGTTTGGGGAGGTGTTGAAAAAGGCCGCGAAATAAAGCAGGTCGCTCTGCAGGTTTTGTTGAGCGATATTGCTCCGGCGGTAAATCCTGCGGGACGTTTTGAAAGGTCCCGTTAAATGATGAGCGCCAGGGTGAGGGGGGCACCCTAGCGTTCATCGTTTTATATATTACTATAAACTCATTTGGTTGACAAGGGTTGTTACATTAGAGATTCATAACAGGAATTTTGGGACAATACCCATATCTTTGCCCCGGGCAGGAATCGAACCTACATCTAAGCCTTAGGAGTGCCTTGTTCTGTCCATTGAACTACCGGGGCGCGGATGGAATTATATCAAATTGCGAAGCAGATGCATAACCCTTCGACTTCGCTGTCGCTCAGACCTCCGCTCAGCGCGATGCACCGCCTCTACGCACCATCATCTTTGGGCGGCGCGGCGGGACCATAATCCAAAATCTGCCGCACTTGTGTCGCGCCCTCGGGCGGACCGACAATACCCTTATCTTCCATCATGTCCACCAGGCGCGCGGCGCGCGTATAACCGATCCTCATGCGGCGCTGCAACATGGATACGGAGGCGCGTCCCTCGCGCCTCACCAAATCAACGGCTTCGGGAAGCAAAGGATCGGAGTTCGTATCGGCAGGCGTCATGTCTTCGAACATGGCGGTTTGTTTGAGCGGCGCATCGGACTGGGGAATATCCGCCGGCGCGGACGCCGCGGCATACGGGCTTGCCCCGCCAAGTTGAGTGCGCCAGAAATCCACAAGGTTTTGAATTTCGCGATCCGAGACAAATACGCCCTGCAAGCGGACCGGGGAAGGCGCGTCGGGCGCCTGATATAACATGTCGCCGCGGCCGAGCAATCGTTCCGCGCCGGACTGGTCGAGGATGACGCGGCTGTCCGTGTTGGATGCGACGGCAAAGGCAATGCGCGCCGGGAAGTTCGCCTTGATAAGGCCGGTCACCACGTCCACGGATGGGCGCTGCGTGGCGAGGATCATGTGGATGCCGGTGGCGCGCGCCAGTTGCGCGAGGCGCGTGATCGTCTGTTCGGTCTCGCCGGGCGCGATCATCATCAGGTCTGCCAGTTCGTCAATCACGACCACGAGGACGGGAAGCCGCCTGCCTCCCTGCAGTTTCATGCGCGCGTTGTAATCGGTGATGTTACGCGCGCCGGCCTGCGCGAACATGTGATAACGCTTGTCCATTTCGCGCGTCATCCACTGCAACGCGCCGATCACGCGGTCAATCTCGACGACCACCGGCGCGAGCAGGTGCGGGATGCCGTTGTAACCGGTCAACTCCACGCGCTTCGGGTCAACGAGGATCAGGCGCAGGTCTTCCGGCGTGTTATGCAGGAGGAGACTGGTCAGTATCGAATTGACACACACGGATTTGCCGGAACCGGTCGTGCCGGCGATGAGCAGGTGCGGCATGTTCTCGAGGGTCGCGCTGATCGGATGCCCGGTCACATCACGCCCCAGCGCGAAACGCAACGGCTGCCTGTTGCGCTGAAAAGGTTCGCTTTCGATGATGTCGCGCAGCGCCACCAGCGTCATTTCGTCGTTCGGCACTTCGATTCCCACGTAACTGTGACCCGGCACTGGCGCCTGAATGCGGATACGCGACGCGGCAAGCGCGAGGGCGAGATCGTCCGCCAGCGACGCGATCTTGTTGACGCGCACACGAATGCGTCCGCTTCTCGTCTCGACGAAGAGAGGTTCCACTCCGAACTGCGTGATCGTCGGTCCGCGGTTGATCTCCACCACCTGCACGGGCGCGCCGAACGATGCCAGCGTCTCCTGGATCAAGCGTGCGCGCTGCTGGATGAACTCCTCGTTGACCGAGGGCGCGGAACCGGCTTCGAGGATATTCTTCACATCCGGCAGTTGCCAGTGGATGACCGCTTCCGCCGAACGGACGGTGGTCACCGGCCTGCCCGGCGAAACCGGTTGCTCGATCACCGGTTCGGGTCGGTTGAGAGGCGTGAATCCGTTCGACGCCACCTCGGATTCCCCGGGACGCGACGCGGCTCGCTGCGCCATCCGTTGTGCAAGTCTCTCACGGAGTCCGGTGCTTAACGGGCTCATCCATTGGAACAGATCTTCGACGGAAATATCGAAGGTCATCGTCACGGCAATGACCAGCCACGCAAGGAGCGCCACAATTGCGCCCAATGAGCCGAGGTTATTGAAGAGGAATCGCTCGATGAAACTGCCCACATGCCCGCCGCCCACACCGTCGAGCGCGGCTTGCTCCGCCATTTCGGGCGCGGCGATGATGGAGTGCATTGCGGCGAGCAGCCAGATGAATAAAATAACGATGCCTGTCGCGCGTTCGAGCGTAAGCGGAGGGAGTTTTTCGATGCGCCGCAGGATAAGCCACAAGCCCATTAAGATCAATGCAACCGGCAAAATATAAATCCCCCAGCCGATGAGGCGGCTGAGAATGCTGATGAAACCTTCGGTCACCGCGCTGCGCTGCACGGAGAAGAGGATGAGGATCGTCGCCATCCCCGCCACCGCCATGATCGCGCCGACCACGTCCAGTTTGCGTTCGTCGGTGAGGGATTCCCACCAGGAAGGAGGAGCGGGCTCCGGCTGCGCGTGACGCGGCAAAGCCTTCCCTCTTGCCGTCCCGCGCGAGCGTGAAGCCGTCACCTTTTTGCCTTTCGATTTGGCGCCGGGTTTGGAGGAGGATGAGAAGGGGGTCTTGAGCGGCATACCTGAATTTGAGTATAGCACAAATGGTCTGGTTTTCTTTTGGTACAATTGTCGAACCTTCATCAAGGATTCAACATTGTTCGAAATACTTTTCCTAGGCACTTCGGCTTCCGCGCCTTCTGCAAAGCGCGGGCTTTCGGCTCAGATCGTAAAACATGACGAATACCGTTTTCTGGTGGATTGCGGCGAAGGCACGCAGCGTCAGATTTTGCAGGCGGGGATTGGTTTCAAAAACCTCACGCGCATCCTGCTCACACACGGTCACCTCGATCACATCCTCGGGCTGGGCGGGTTGATGTCCACGTTTCTGCGCTGGGAGGCAATAGACGAACTCGACATCTTCGGCGGGCGCGCCGCGCTCGACCGCGTGCACGACCTGTTATACGGCGTCGTCCTGCGCGGCAACACGCCTCCCATGCCGCTTCGACTAAATGAGATCAAACCCGGCACGTTCTTCGATGCGGATGATTTCACGGTCACCGCGTTCCCGGTCACCCACCGCGGATCGGATTGTCTGGGATACGTTTTCGAGGGGAAGGCGCGCCGTCCGTTTTTACCCGAAAAGGCGGATGCTTTCGGTGTCCCGTTCGGACCGCAACGCCGCGAACTGGTCGAGGGAAAAAACATTACCCTGCCCGACGGCAAACGCGTCACGCCGGACGAGGTGCTGGGTCCGCTTCAAAAGGGCGTGAAACTCGTCGTTGTGGGGGATGCCGGTAAAACGGACGACCTGCTCGAGGTCGCGAAGGACGCGGACGCGCTGGTGATCGAGTCAACCTACCTCGAGGAGGAGGCGGAGATGGCGCGTCAGTTCTCGCACCTGACTGCGCGTCAAGCCGCGGAACTGGCAGCGAGGGCGGGAGTCAAGAAATTGATCCTGACCCACATCTCGCGCCGGTACCGCGAGAAGGACGTCATCAAGGAAGCGCAGGCGGTTTTCCCGAATACGGTCGTGGCGCGGGATTTCGATTCGTTCAAGATCAAGCGCGAGGAATAACTTTATGTCATTGCGAGACCCCGCTGGTTGAGTAGCCGCGAAGCGGCGTATCGAAACCGAGGGTCGAAGCAATCTCACGGCAACAAGATATATTCCCAAAACAGGAGATTGCTTCGCTCCACTCGCAATGACATTTAGATCGAATCGCTCGTCATGATGAACAACGGGGTCATCTCGAAACTTTCGAATTTGGGGCGCAGGCGGTCGGTGTTGTAGAAGCGCTCCACGTTCACCGTCTTTTTCGTGCTGGTGATGATATCAATCGGAATGTTGTCGTAGCGTCCGTTCTTGAGCACCACGAGACGCCCGTGGATCTGCTTGAGGATGAGGTCGAGCGCGAGGTTGCCATACGCCATGGGGACGATGGAATCAATCGCGTCCGGGTCGCCGCAGCGGACGAGGTATCCCAGTTTTTGGTTGACTGTATCCACCTGACGCCCGTTGTTGTATTTGGCGGTGTAATCCTTCAGACTTTCCGAGACCAGGTCTCCGATGCCGCCCAGTTTCGCATGACCGAACGCGTCGGTGGTTTTGTCCTTGAACACCATTTCGCCCCCCTCGAACATGGCTCCCTCCGAGACCAGCACAACCGAATAGTGACTGGGGTTGTAACGACGGTCGAGCATGAGCAGTTCGGCAAGCCTTTCGATGTTGAATTTGTACTCCGGGATGACGCATCGGTGCGAAGCGCCAGCCATCGTCGGGAGCATGGCGGTGAAACCGGCGTATCGTCCGAAGACCTCCAACACCATCAGGCGTTCGTGCGAACCCGCCACCGTGCGCAAACGGTTCGCCAGTTCGATGGTGCGCGTGACACACGTGCTGAAACCGATGCAGTAGTCCGTGCCTGGCACATCGTTATCCATCGTTTTGGGTATGGCGACCACCTTCACGCCCTCCTGGAACAGGCGGACGCCATAACTCAAAGTATCATCGCCACCGATGGGGATGAGATAGTCAATGCCGAGAAAATCGAGGTTCTTGAGTACTTCCTCGGTCACATCGTTGACATCCGAATTGTATTTGTCCCGCAGGTGTTCCGGGATTCGGTCGAGTTTAGTCCTGGCTGGATTCGTGCGCGAAGTGTGCAGGAACGTGCCTCCGGTGCGTCCCGACTTGTTGACGACTTCCTCAGTTAAAACCTGGAAGTTATTGCTGTTATCGGCATCCTTCTCGCGGACCATGTCCACCAGCCCCGCCCAGCCGCGCCGAATGCCAATGACCTTGTATCCCTCGCGCATCGCGCGGATGGTGACCGCCCGGATCGCCGGGTTGAGTCCCGGCACGTCGCCGCCGCCTGTAAGGATACCGATGACGCCTTGTTTCTTCATGTTCATATCTGCCTCTCAC
>CAYQOF010000010.1:15499-20403 GCA_964419035.1 uncultured Anaerolinea sp.
TATATCATCGTCGGCTCTTCGTACACGCCGAAGACTTCCTTCATCACCTGCACGATCTCGCCCAGCGTTGCGTACGCATGGACAGCCTCCATGATGTGCGGCATCGTGTTCTCCGTCCCTTCGAGCGCGATGCGCAGACGGTCCAGCGCCTGACCGACGCGTCCGTTATCGCGCGTCCTCCGTAACTCCTCCAGACGCTTCACCTGTCTTTCATAACCGGCTGGATCCATCTCGAGGAGCGGGATCGTCAGCGGTTTCTTTTCCGCGTAGGCATTCACACCGACGATTTTCCGAATCCCCTGATCGATCTCACGCTGATAGCGGTACGCCGCGTCTGAAATTTCACTTTGGAAGAATCCCTTTTCGATGGCGGGAATGACTCCACCCAATTCCTCGACGCGTCGGAAATAATCGTATGCCTGTTTTTCGATGCGGTCGGTCATCGCCTCGACGAAGAAACTGCCCCCGAGCGCATCCACTGTGTTCGTCACTCCGGACTCTTCCGCGATGATCTGCTGTGTGCGGAGCGCGATGGTCACAGCATGTTCGGAGGGAAGAGCGAGCGCTTCATCGAGTGAGTTTGTGTGCAAAGATTGCGTGCCGCCGAGGATGGCGGCAAGAGCCTGGATCGCAACCCGCACAACATTATTCTCCGGCTGCTGCGCGGTGAGGCTGACTCCCGCAGTCTGCGTGTGGAAGCGGCACAACCACGAGCGCGGATTCTTCGCCCCGAACGTTTCCCTCATCTCGCGCGCCCATATCCTGCGCGCGGCGCGGTACTTGGCGATCTCCTCGAAGAAATCGTTGTGCGCGTTGAAGAAGAACGACAGGCGCGGCGCGAACTCGTCCACGTCCATGCCGCGGGCGATACCCCAGCGGACGTACTCCAGCCCGTCGCCGAGAGTGAACGCCAGTTCCTGCGCGGCGGTGGAACCCGCTTCACGGATGTGGTATCCGCTGATCGAGATCGTGTTCCATTGCGGGACTTTCTGCGAGCCGAATTCCATCGTGTCCACGACCAGCCGCATGGAAGGTTCGGGCGGGAAGATGAATTCCTTTTGCGCGATGAATTCCTTGAGGATGTCATTTTGAATTGTGCCGCGCAGTTGATCGGCGCGCACGCCTTTGTTCTCAGCGGCGGCGATGTACATTGCCCAGATGATCGCGGCGGGCGAATTGATTGTCATGCTCGTGGACACCTTGTCGAGCGGGATGCCATCGAGCAGGATTTCCATATCATTTAAAGAGGAAACTGCCACGCCGCATTTCCCAAACTCGCCCAATGCTTCGGGCTGGTCGGTATCATAGCCCATTAAAGTCGCGAGATCGAACGCGATGCTCAAACCTGTTTGACCCTGTTCCAGTAAATATTTGAAGCGCGCGTTCGTCTCTTCCGCGGTGCCGAAACCGGCGAACATGCGCATCGTCCACAGTTTGGAGCGGTGAAGCGTCGGGTGGACTCCGCGCGTGAAGGGGTACTCACCCGGAAGTCCAAGAGAGGAGGCGTAATCCATGTCCGCCACATCGAGCGGGGTGTAGAGTCGGTTGACCGGTTCGGAGGAGGTCGTAATGAATTCGCGCGGAGCGTTCCGCTCGGGCAATGAAGCGAGCGCCTTGCTGAGCGACGTTTCCTCCCAGTTTTCGAGGCTGCTTTTCAACTCATCCAGTTTCTGTTTATCGTACATGGTGACTCCTTCGGTGAAGTGACGAAATTATAACCTGACCCCCTCCGCCCTGCGGGCACCTCCCCCAAAATTCGACTGAAGTTCGTCGAATTTTGGGGGAGGCTGGGTGGGGGTGGTATACTCGCCTCAACAAGGTAACCTATGCCCCGCTTCGAAATTGACGTGGACCCCTGCGACCATATCACCGCTGACGCCATCGGCAAGCCAGGTCAGCGGGTCTTTTACATTCAAGCCTTTCAGGACCAGCGCACGATCACGGTCATCATCGAAAAGGCGCAGTTACATTCGCTCGCCATCGGCATGGAGCAATTCCTCGCGCAGATCAGCGCACAGAACCCGAACCTCCCCGAAGCCTCCGGCGATTATGTGGAGGACATCATGCGCATCAACCCGCCCGTGGACCCGCTCTTCCGCGTCGGCGAGATCGGACTCGGCTACGACAAGGAACGCGACCTGATCGTGGTGTTCGTCAAGGAACTGCTGACCGAGGAGGACGACCCGGAGAGCGCGGCGGTCGTCCGCTTTTGGGCATCGCGCACGCAGGTGCGAATGCTGGCGCGTTGGGGCGCGGAGATTGTCACACGCGGCCGACCGATCTGTCCGCAATGCGGCCAGCCGATGGAACCCGAGGGTCATTTCTGCCCCAAGAAGAACGGGCATTTGCATTGATTGAATTGAAAGGCAACTTATGAACAAGATTTTCGCTCACTCATCCGAAAAAATGTTGGAATTGAAAGATAATTCCGTAGCATTAACTGTTACATCACCGCCTTATTGGAATGCAATAGACTATGATATTCACGCAAGCGATAAAACCAAACATTATCGGACTCGTTCATACTCCAACGGCTTTTCAGAGTATGAAGAATATTTGAATTGGTTGGAAGGAATCTTTACGGAAGTATTCAGGGTCACTAAACCTGGCGGATTTAGTTCAATTGTTATAGGGACGGTTTTGCATGATGGAAAACATTACCCCGTTCCATTTGACACTATGAACCGAATGATGAAAATCGGATGGGAATTCCATCAGGATATTATTTGGCATAAATGCACCGCCGGGGTAAAGCGCGCTGGAGTAACCATCCAAAAACCATATCCGGGGTATTACTATCCAAATATAATGACAGAATATATCCTGGTCTTTAGAAAACCTGGAAACCCAATTTACAAGGGTGTATCGCAGGAAGAGAAGGATTCTTCGGCGTACCCTATCAATCGTTTATTCACGATGGATGTGGCGAACAATATTTGGCATATTGCTCCGGTCCCCCCGGATTATCTTGATCACCCGTGTCCATTTCCAGAGGAAATACCGTACCGACTTATTACAATGTATTCCTACAAAGGCGATTTGATTCTAGATCCATTTGCTGGATCTGGACAAACGCTAAAGGTCGCAAAAAGGCTCGGCAGAAAATACGTCGGGTATGAAATTATCCAACGTTACGTGACTCTTTCCGAAAAACGCCTTAGAGAACCATTGTCCATTCGCGAGTATCAACTCGTGGCGACTTTTGAGAAAGTCCGCTGGGATGAACCTCTGAGACAAAATGGTGATATTGGAAACAAAGGGAATGGAAAAACACGAAAACAAAAAACGCCAGATGAGGCTATTGCTCTTAAGTTGTTCTAGGTGGTTCTTATGGACAATGTATCCGATTTGGTCTTAGCCATTGCCAAGGTTGGGAGAGAGAATTCCTTTCATCCCCCAATATTTCAAATTGAGCCATTTGCTCACTTTTTCAGGGCTGACGGCGCGCTGGATTTTGAAAAACTTGACAATAGGGATGGCTCTTGCACAAGGAGGGAGTTGCTCTTGAGATTTCTGGTCTTGTGTTCTGTGATTGATCAGGGTCCCGACATTGTGGGAGTCAGAAAGTTATTAATTGACGTAACAAATTCTCTTTACCGGCGAGAGGTCCGTTTTCTTCATAAACCGCTTGATTTTTTCAAGGAACTGGGTTTCGCAATAGATGAAATTCTGGAGAAGCATCAAAGCATCAAAGGCATTCGCAGCGAAATTTGGGGAAAAGAGAACCAATCTAACCCCCAACGATATAACCTGTTCATGGATAATTCAAAACAGGCGTTGAATTACGCAGTATTCCGTTGGGGTGTACCGCTTGCCTTGCCACATTCACTGGAACGCGATTGTGTTGACGAAAGCAGAAAACCAACTGTTCTCATGGATTATCTTGAGTCATGGGGTTCTGCAGAGGAAATGAGCCAACAATTAAAAGACAACGAAAGGTATGGCTTGGGCAAAGCAATCGGAGACAAAGCCTGCCATCTCTTTGCAAAATGGATGGTGTCAAGTTTCAGGCTCACACGCCGCGCAGAGCCTTCGTGGGGAGATTTTTCATTTGAAGTTCCCTATGATTCGAATGCAGGACGCGTTCTATGGCGGACAGGATTTCTTCTGAAATGGGCAAGTAAGAGGGAGTATATCGAACAGGAAGTGGTACAACCGGGGCAGGGAAAACAAGGTCTCAATTACATTCGTGTGACAAACATTAGGGGTTTCGGCGCTACAAAGAAATTACCGCCGAGAATTAGGGAAAGATACACCGATATAGCGTTGAACCATCTAAAAACCCATAGCAGACCACCTGCCAAGGTGGAAATTCAACGAATACAACATGCCTATCTCCTGGATCAATTCGAGAATACAGGTTATGGCGTAGCGGACTTCGATGAGGGCTTGATCTACATCGGCACAACATTTTGCTTCAACCATAGCCAACCAAAATGCGAGGCGTGTCCGCTGCGAGGTCTTTGCGAAGGCTATTTGACCAATCGAAAGTTGATCGCTGAGTATAGGACATGACCTTATGACGGGGTAATGCTGGTTTACTCATATTTTGGCGTATCAAGCCGCCTTATAACTATGCGAGAACTCCAACAAGCCTTCCAGCACGGCGACCTTGAGATCAAAGGTCAATTCACGCTCGGCTCGAACTACACCTTCCTCGTCGAGGTCGCTTATGAAGGCAAAAAATATCCCGCCGTCTATAAGCCGACCCAGGGCGAACAGCCTCTTTGGGATTTCGAGGAAAGCACGCTGGCGCTGCGCGAGGTTGCCGCGTACATCGTCAGCGAGGCGCTCGGCTTTCACATCGTCCCCTTTACGGCGCTGCGCGAGGACGGTCCCTTCGGCGCGGGCTCGCTCCAGCAATTCATCGAACACGATCCCAACTATCACTACTTCAACTTTTC
>CAYQOF010000010.1:20503-27010 GCA_964419035.1 uncultured Anaerolinea sp.
GATTCCCGACGACCTGCTCTCGCGTCTTTCCCTCCCCCAAAGCCTGCTCACGGACCTCGAGCCGTATCTCAGCCCGGGCGAGATCTCCGCCCTCTGCGCCCGCGCAGACGCGATCCTCAAACGCGGCATCTTCCCCCACCAGCCGCGCGATAGACGCGCCATGCCCTGGCCTCCGCTCTAACCATCTGTCACACCTGCACCCACCGCAGGTGGGAGTTACGAGGGCGAAGTCCGAAGTAATCCCCACCCAGCGCGGGGAGATTGCTTCGCGGCGCCTCGCGCCGCTCGCAAAGACATACAACGGGAGTACCCATGCACTACAACCTCTGCTTTATCGGCTTCGGCAACGTCGCCCGCGCGCTTGTGAGATTGCTCGAACGCAAACGCGGACTGCTTGAATCACACCATGGCATCACGTATTCGATCACAGGGATTGCAACAGGAAGCCATGGCTTTGCGGTGAACCCGGAAGGCTTGGATATCAATCAAGCGCTGGAGAAAGTGGAAAGTGGAAAGTCCATCAACCCAATATCCAGTTCTCCAGTCTCCAATTCCCTTTCTGTAATCCAACATTCCTCCGCCCACATCGTGTTCGAAAACTCCCCCGTCAACCACGAAACGGGACAGCCCGCCATGGACCACATCCGCGCCGCGCTGGAACTGGGAATGCACGCCATCACCGCCAACAAGGGACCGGTCGTGCACGGTTATCGCGAATTGACTTCGCTTGCAGAATCGAAGGGGAAAAAGTTCAGGTTCGAATCCACAGTTTTGGGAGGCGCGCCAGTCTTTTCGGTATTCCGAGAAGCGTTCCCGCTTGCAGAACTCCATTCGTTCAAAGGCATCCTGAACGCGACAACCAACCTCATCCTTTCGAGGATGGAAAACGGCGGGACCTTCGACGAGGCGGTGGAATACTGCCAGTCCATCGGCATCGCGGAGACCGATCCCTCGAACGATGTGGACGGCTGGGATGCAGCGATCAAGGTCGCCGCGCTGGTCACCGTGTTGATGGACGTGCCCTTGACGCCGCGGCAAATCAATCCCACCGGCATCCGCGGCATCACATCCGAAATGATCGCCAATGCAAAAGCGGAAGGCAAACGTTACAAACTGGTCTGTTCGGCTGAAAAGGTCCGGGATACGGTCGCTGCCGGCGTTTCCCCGCAACTGGTGGATGCCTCGTCGCCGTTGTACGGCATGATGAACTCGTCCACCGGCGCCACCTTCCGCACGGACGTGCTGCCGGATTACTCGATCACGGTCACCGAGCGCGAAGGGATGACCGGCGGACCCGTCGAAACGGCGTATGGTCTGTTCGCGGATTTTGTGAATATCGTAATGCGACATTAATGCCGCGCTACAATTCCCCCAACGGCTCATAGGTCCAGCCGCTGCCTCGCGCCCACGTCAAAACTTCATCTGCGGTTTGCCCGGGTGTTTTGTCCTTTGTGTAGGCGATGCATTTGGCGAGTTTAAAGTTCGAGGGATGCCTGACGAAATGCTCGTTGATCTCGTGCTGCACTTCGGACAGATAGCGGTTGCGCGCACGCAGAATTCGGATCGACTCTTCCGGATCAGGGGAGGGAAGCAGCAGCACAACACAGGCATGAGGCGCCAGAGCCTTGCGCACCCGCTCGAACAATTCCTCGTCCTCATAGACAGTGTTCCCCGCCCCGAAGTCAATCACACAACCGTCGTAATCCGATAAGATCCGTTCGACCGCGTGCGCCTCGAACGGCTTCCAGTAGCGATAGAGTCCCAAATCGCGTTCCTCGGTATATTTTTGACGGGCAATGGATTGATCGTAACCGATCTCGTCGTAGTAATACCAGCGCAGTTCGTCCATGGAGCGGCGCGGGATGTTCAGCCGCTCGGAAAGGAGTTGGGATATGGTTGATTTCCCGCAGCCGATGGGACCGATCAGGATGATGTCGGAATTCATATAACGATGATTTTATCCGATAATCCCCGCCTTTTCTGTTCCGTCCGCGACAAAGGCATTTCAACCCGCCCGTCTCTGTTTTGACCTGCAAGGAGGTAAAATACAAGGGAGGCAGGATTCGTCTTGCACATTTTTCACGGAGGGCTTGAATGTCCATCACCAGACAGCGCGCGCTCGATTACGTGGAACTCGAATGGGGGACGTACGTTGAGCGGTTCAATCGTCTTCCAAAGGATGCGCAGGACAAACGCGTCCGGGCGATGGGCTATGACTCGTTCCGCGACATGCTGGCGCACATCCTGGCGTGGTGGGAGGAGGGCATGGGCATCATCCTTGCCGTCGCGGGGGGACGCGGGTTCGAGCGCAGGAAATATGACTTCGATTTGTTCAACGCGCAGGCGGTGGCGAAATACAAATCGCGGGACGAAGCGGAGTTCATGGCTCATTTCGAGAAAACGCGTCGGAAAATGGAGGCAGACCTGAGGTCCATGAATGAAGCGGTGTTCGAGAACCGACGCGTCAGGGCATGGATCCACGCGGTCATCATCCATCACGCGCGCGAACATCTCGTCGCGTCGAGCCGCTTTATCGTGATGGATATGCTCGAAAACGAATGGGCGGCATACATCGAAGACTTCAACCGCCTCGACGGTGAAAAGAGAAGGGAATTCCTGTCGAAACAGGGATTCGACACCTTCCACGACCTGCTCGCCCACGTCATCGGCTGGTGGGAGGAGGGCGCGCGTGTGATTACGGGCATCCTCGACAGCCCTGCTTTCACGTGGGAGAGCCGTGACGTGGACGCGTTCAACCATGAGTTGACCCAAAAATATTCAACGTGGTCCGATGACGATCTTTTCAAACATTATGAATCGGTGCGGCTCGCGATGCTCGACCTGACCGCCAGCCTGCCTGAGGATGCCTTCACGAACCGGGACATCGAGGGCTGGCTTGCCGCGGATGTGGTGGAACATTACGACGAGCACCCGATCCCGGGATGAACAGACATGGAAACTCATACCGTCTACCTCGCCCTCGGTTCGAACCTGGAAGATCGGTTTGCGAACCTGAAACAGGCAATTGCCTCCCTCCCGCCGCAGATGGAGGTGAAGGCGAAATCGCGCGTCTACGAGACGCCGCCCTGGGGATACACCGACCAGCCGGTATTCCTCAACCAGGCTGTCAAGGTCAATACGTATCTCGAGCCGGAACCATTGCTCAAGCATTTGAAACGGCTCGAGATTGCCCTCGGACGCAAGCCCTCGTTCCGTAACGGTCCGCGTTCGATTGACATTGACATCCTTTTCTACGATGACCTGGTGTTGGAGACGCCATTACTTGTCGTTCCCCATCCACATTTGCACGAACGGGGCTTTGTTTTGCTTCCGCTGATGGATATCGCGCCCGACCTGGTGCATCCGGTCAAAAAACAGACCATCCGCGAAATGCTTGCGTTCTGCGATGTGGGCGGCATCACACATTACGGGAAATACGATAAATAACCGGAATGCAGGGGGTATAATCGCGGCATATCAATTGGAGGCAAACCATGACCGAGATCAAACCTCTCCACTGGACTCCCAAGCCCGGCGTTGGCATGTCCGTCGTGCGCCGCGAGGACGGCGGCATGAGCATCACATTTACAGACCTTTCGGACGCCACGCTCAACGACTGGCGGGAGTTCGCCATGGAACACCTGCTCGGCGCGGACCGCCGCACGCGCAACCTCTACGACCTGCGCGCGGTGAAGGAGATACCCGAAAGGGCGATCAGGATGGCGGTGGAGGCGAACAGCGACCCATCGGCGCGCAACATCCGGGTTGCTGTTGTGGTTGCAAATGAAGAAGTGGCGAACGCGATACGCAAAGTTGCTGCGCTGGCGCTCCCCGAAACCGCCGCCGCCATCAAACTGTTCACCGACATGGATGAAGCCGAAGCCTGGCTATCGCGCCCGCTCGATCAGATACCCTAACATCCCTGCTCCAGGCGGCGTCCCCGCCGCCGAGGACAGCGGCTTGAGCAGGATTATGCAACCCCTCCAAATCGGAAACCGCATCTTCAACTGGGGCTCGCGCACCTTTGTGATGGGCATCCTCAACATCACGCCCGATTCATTTTCGGGCGATGGGCTCATGTCGCATCGGAACAGGATCGAACTTTCCATGCGGCAGGCGGGATATTTCCTCAAACACCACGCGGACATCCTCGACATCGGAGGCGAATCGACGCGTCCCGGCTCGCAGCCCGTCTCCGCGCAGGAGGAGATGGAGCGCGTCGTCCCGGTCATACAGGCGATTGCAAATGAATTCCCCGATGCGCTCATTTCGATTGACACGTACAAGGCAAAGGTTGCAGAGGAGGCATTCAAGGCGGGCGCGCACATTTTGAACGACGTGTGGGCGCTTCGCGCGGACCCCGGGCTTGCCTCCGTTGCCGCGGCATTTCGCGTCCCCGTGATATTGATGCACAACCGATCCAACCCCGCCAGCGTGGAGGTGCGCGAACAACTGGGCAGCGCGTACATCGGTCCCGAATACGATGACCTGATCGAAGATGTCGAACGCGAACTCCTCGTCAGCGTGGAGATCGCGAAAAAGGCTGGGATCGAGGAAACGCGCATCATCCTCGATCCAGGCATCGGCTTTGGAAAGACGCGGGAGCATAATCTCGAGTTGATCAACCGGCTCGATGAAATCCGTTCGCTGGGGTACCCCGTGCTGTTGGGTCCATCCCGCAAATCGTTCATCGGATTCACTTTGGATTTACCAGCCGATCAACGCGTGGAAGGCACAGCCGCAGCCATTGCGGTCGGCATCACACGCGGCGCAGACATCATCCGCGTGCACGACGTGAAGGAGATGGCGCGCGTGGCGAGGATGACAGATGCGATTATCGGAAGGATGGATGGATAGATTGGCGATGAGTGATTCCAACAGGCATTGGATGGATCCGGCGATCTTTTTCCTGGTCGCCGGTTTGCTTGTGGGGGGCATCTTTTGCGTCCTCATCCCCTATGGCGCGGGCTTCGACGAGGAGGGACATCTCGTCCGCATTTATCACATGTCGAGGCACCAGTTCCTGCCAGTCTTCCCTCAGCCGGTGATCTATGAGGAGGTCTTCGATCTTTCGTACCAGCGCAGACCGATCCAGACGCCAGCGTTCGACATGTTCACGCCTGAAAGTTTATCGAGGCGGTTCGACACGTCCGAGGAAAACATCCGCTACGGGTATCAGACGCGTTCGATCTATTCGCCGGTCATCTTCCTGCCGCAGGCGCTTGTTGCGAGGATCCTGTGGTGGGAGTTCGATTTCCCGATTCTGCCGACCGTGATGGCGCAGAGGTTTGCCGGTCTGCTGGTTTACCTCGCCGTGTGTTATGCGGCGGTCCGCGCGCTCCCGTACGGCAAGTGGATGATGGCGGCGCTGGCGCTTTCGCCCATGGCGTTGTTCCAGGCATCCACCCTCAACGCGGACGGGTTCACATACGCGGTCAGTTTTCTGTTCATTGCGTGGGTCGTGCGCGCCTACGTGGAGGAGGGATCGGGAATCCAGCCCCGCTCGATCCGGGCTTTGGTCGCGGTTTCGGTCCTGCTCGGGCTTGCCAAGCCGGTTTCGATCATCCTTCTGCCTCTTTTGTTGATCCTGTTCAATCACCCGTTCCCCTCCAAAAAGTGGATGTGGATCCTGATCGCCGGCGCGCTGCTCTCGATCTTCGTGAACCTCAGCTGGATGCTCATCTCGATCCCCGGCTCGACCTTTTCAGAAGGCGGGCAGACCAGCATCCCGCGCCAACTGGATGTGATCCTTGCCGATCCGATACCTTTCCTCACGACTTTCGCGGTTGGAGTCCTTTCCTCGACCTTCACCTACATTCAAGACTGGATGGCGGCGTACGGATATTGGGCAGGCGTCGTGCCGGGAGCGGTCTATTTCTTCTACACGTTATTCCTGGTTGCGGCATTCCTCGCCGAATCACGCCCGGTGACGATTCCCCTGAAAGTCCGCGCCTTCATGACCGCGCTTTTCGTATTTTGCTCGTTGGTATTCCTCGGCATGTTCTTTGTCGTCACGTACATCCCCGAAGGTCCGCACTTTCTCGGCAAACACGGACGCTACCTCATCCCGTTCGCGCCGCTGTTGTTCCTGTCACTGCCCGGTTCGTCCGTGCTTTCTGAAACGCGGCAGCGGATCGCGCAGGTAACAGCCATTGCATCTTTCATTGTGGCAACCGGATTCTATTCCTTCGGCATGTACACCGCGTATTTCACGCATTGCGGATACGACGCATACACGGGAGGGAAGTGTACCCTGCCCGTGTACAAGAATCTGGATAAGGACGAACCGCCGCTGCTCGATCTCGCGCAGGGGACGCTGATCAGCCAGACGTTCACCGCGCATTGCTCCGGGCTGGAGGCGGTGGGCGTGTACTTGAAGTCCATCCCCGAGGGTTCGGATGGCAGCCTGAGGTTCTCACTGCTCGACGAACATCGCCAGATCATTGCAAGCCGGGATTTTCCGCTGGCATCCATTATGATCGGGGATTATCTGAACCTGCCGGCAAA
>CAYQOF010000011.1:0-7786 GCA_964419035.1 uncultured Anaerolinea sp.
AAGGCAAGCGGGCTGGTGAGAGCCTGGTCCGTCTTCGATGCCTTTATTTACGCGACGTTCTCCATCAACCTGATCACCCTGGGTTTGTTCATTTTCTCATACTGCTGGTATTTCGGAGGCAGCCTGGGAACGGCGGTCGTTGTGGGCGGCGCCTTCACCATCTTCGAGGTCATCGTCTATGCCAGCCTGATCTCAGCCATGCCGCGCGCCGGCGGCGATTACGTCTGGCAGAGCCGCATTTTGGGGCGCGGGGTGGGATTCCTGCTCAGCGTCACCGGCTGGTGGTTTATCCTGTGGCTTTGGGTCCCGCTCTACGGCCAGATGTTGACCTATGAGTTCCTGACGCCGATGGCGGCGCTGCTCGGCGCGCCGGAGACCGCCTTGTGGTTCACCGGCACAAGCGAGGGATTGTTGCTCGGCATGTTGCTCGTGTGCGCCATCGTGTTCGTCTACATCGCGATCGGCATGAAGTGGTATGCCCGCGTGCAGAAGGTCTGTTTTTACCTGGGCATGCTCGGTCTCGCCATCGTCTTTGCCCTGTTGTTGTTCAACGATAAAGCGTCCTTCATTGCCGGGTTGAACGCCAACCTGCCCGCCGTCTATGGTCTGCCGCAAATGGACTATTATGCCGCCACCATTGCCGCGGGCGAAGCGGCTGGGACCACCTTCGGCGCGTTGGGAACGGTCGCCCTCGGTGCGAGCATGGCTCTGATCCCGATGATCGTGTTCTTCAACCTGTGGCCCAACTGGGGTTCGACGCTATACGGCGAAGTGCGCGGCGCCTCCGATTACAAACGTAATTTCTGGGGCATGGCGTCGGCGGTCATCGTCACCGCCGGGCTGGCGCTGGTCTTCTTTGCTTTGATCAACAAGACCATGGGCTGGGATTTCTACATCAATGCCAACGGCGCGTTCTGGAGCAACGTGTTCTACGGTACGGATGTACCGATACCGGTCTGGCCCTATCCCGTACAGTTCGCCTCCTTCCTGACCGACAGCCGGGCTCTGCAACTGTTGATCATCTTCCTCGTCGGCATGTGGTGGTTCGGCTGGTCGGGGACGGTCTTCCTCTCCTCGACGCGCGTGATCTTCGCCGCCGCGCTCGACCGCATGTTGCCCGAATGGGTCTCGAAGATCGCGCCGGGCACCAAGACGCCGGTCAACGCGCTCCTGCTCATGGTGGTCCCTTCGGTGATCATCTCCGTTCTCTATGCCTACAACCTGTTAAGTTTCCAGACCATCGTGCTGGATGCGACGCTGGTCATCGCCATCACCTTCCTTGGGACGACTCTGGCGGCGATCCTCCTGCCCTGGCGTCAGAGGGAGATCTTCAATGGATCGCCCATTGCCCGTTATACGATGCCATCCTGGGTGAGTTGGCTGATTGGCGTTCTCTACCTGGCGGCAACGGGCTACCTGCTGTATCTGATGTATGATTATGGCGGGCAGGTCTTCGCTCAATGGGCTGATCAAACAGGCTTGACGCAGGCAATGATCGTACTGGTCGCCTTGCTGAGCGTGTTCAATGCCGGTCTGCTCATCTATGTGCTGGTATTTGTCGGGCGCAAAGTGATGGCTGGCGAGAAGATTCCCTTGATCGTCGGCGCGGGCGTCATCTTCTTTGCCTTCCTCGACTGGCTGCTGGTGGTCTGGTTCTGGGACCCCGGTTTCCTGTATGGCATCGGCTGGCAGAACAGCACCTCCATGTTGTTCATGATCTTCATGTATGGGCTGGCGGCGGCGATCTACTTCGGTTTCAGCGCGTATCGCAGGCGCCAGGGCATTGACGTGGACAAGGTGTACAAGGAGATCCCGGTCGAATAGGATCAATCTTTCAGCCTCATTCCCTCGCTGTATGCCAGCGAGGGAATGAGGCGCTTGAATGGAAGGCGAGAAAGCGGAACAATGACCCGTCGTGTTCGCATCCTTCTCGGAATCGTCATTCTGACGATCTCGATTGCATTACTGGTCTGGTCGTTCAAGCCGTTGGAGCGCGAGATACGGACGCAGCCCATCGCGCCCTCCGAACTGCAACTGCCGACGCCGGGATCGCTTCTTCCCCAACCGATACTTGTCTCGTGATCGAATCGCGTTTCCCTCCCCGAAACCTTTTCCCATTGCTCGCGGCGTTGATGTTCCTGATCTTTGCCGCGCTGGCGTGTGCAGGTGCCCCCGCGGCAGAGGAGCCTCTCCCGCAACCGACCGCGCCTCTGCCTTCCGTGCTTCCAACCTCGGTCCCTGTGACCACGGCTCAACCTGCCATCCCGGAGCGACGTTACCTCACGCTGGAGTTCCCCAAACGGATCCGCGCGGGAGATTCGGACATCGTCCGCTTGACGCTCGAGGTGGATGACCTCGGTAACATCACGCCGACCGCGGAGATCGAAGGGAATGTGGTCGCCGGCGAAGTGATCGAGATCCCGAACCTGTACGAATCGCATCACGTGATCGCGGAGGCGGAACTCAATATCTCCGGCATGGAAATCTCTCCGGCAGGCACGTTCAGCCAGACCCTTTCCCAGGGACAATCGGTCACGTTCCTGTGGAGCGTACGTCCGCGCGAGACGGGCGTCTATCGCGGGACCGTCTGGTTTCACCTGCGGTTCGTGGATAAATCGAACGGCGAGGAAAGCCGGAAAACGGTATCAGCCCAAATCTTCGAGATCGAGGCGGTGAATCTCCTCGGTCTGCCGGCAAACCTTGCGCGCGGAACGGGAGTCGTCGGTTCGATTGTGGGCACGGTCATCGGTTTTCCGTTTTTCGAAGATATCGTCAGGTTCCTGTTCAGGCGCAGAAAGGGCGGGAAATAAAAATATGACGAAAATCACCCAAAAAATTGACGCGCTCCGGGATGCCCCATTTGTTCTTTATGGTACAATTTTGCAACTTGTTCGACATCTTCTGATGGAGCAACTATGAATTCGTGGATTTACGTAGGCTTGTTCATTATCGTTGGCTTGATCATCCCGGTGGGCGCGATCACGGTGGCGTGGATACTGGGACCGAAGAAGCCAAACCCCATCAAATTGACAACTTATGAATGCGGCATCGAGACGCATGGGGACAGCTGGGTGCAGTTCAAAGCCCAGTATTACATCTTTGCGCTGGTCTTTTTGATCTTCGATGTCGAAGTCGTGTTCCTGTTTCCGTGGGCTGTGAAAGTGGGACAACTGGGATTGTTCGCCGTTGTGGAAGGCATCATCTTCATTCTCATCCTCATCGCGGGCCTCGTCTACACCTGGCGCAAGGGGATGCTGGAGTGGGCGTAATTCATATGTAAACATGGAGAAGGCTGATTGGATTAATCCATTCAGCCTTTTCTTTGTGTATTGAGGCATCCACCAGCCTCCGCCAACGGTTTGAGGGGTCAGTGAAGATTGGCGAAGGTTAGTGGACAAAATTTTGCAGGAGCGTGATATGGATTTTTGGAAGGACCCTCTTAAAGTCGCCGCAGACTGGCTGATGGGCATCTTCACCGGCTGGGGAATGCCCGGGATCGCCGCGCAGATTTTGATCGGCTTTCTTGGGGTTTTCCTGCTGATCAGCCTGTTGATGGTGCTGGATATTTTCCTCGTTTGGGTGGAGCGCAAGGTGGTCTCGCGTTTTCAGGACCGCATTGGTCCCAACCGCGTCGGCCCGTTCGGTTTGATCCAGCCCTTGGCGGACATCATCAAACTGCTCATTAAAGAGGATATCACGCCCGGCGGCGCGGACAAGGTCGTTTACAACCTCGCGCCCATCCTTTCGATGATGTCTGTGTTGATCCTTTGGGCTGTGGTGCCGCTGGCTCCCACCATCCTGGGCGTGGACTTGAACGTGGGCGTGTTGTACATCATCGCGGCCGGCGCGATCGGCACGCTCTCCATCATCATGGCGGGGTGGGCCTCCAACAACAAGTTTTCACTCATCGGAGCATTCCGCGAAGTGGCGGTGATGCTTTCCTTCGAGATCCCGATGCTCGCCACCATGCTGATCCCGACCATCTTCGCCGGTTCGATGGGCGTTGCCGCCATCACACAGGCACAGGACATCTGGTTTGTATTTCTTGCGCCGCTCGCCGCAATCATCTTCCTCATCGCCGCCATTGCAGAACTCGGGCGCGCTCCCTTCGACATGGGCGAGGCGGAGTCCGAGATCGTGGCAGGTTATAACATCGAATATTCCGGCATGAAGTTCGGCATGTTCTATGCGGGCGAACTGCTGCACGCCTTCACATTCGGCGGTTTCTGGGCGATCCTGTTCTTTGGGGGTTATCGCTTCTTTGGGCTGGAGGAGGTCAGTCCCTTCCTGGCGATTGCGGTGCTGGTCTTCAAAGCCTTCATTGGTTACTGGATCATCATGTGGGTCAAGTATACGCTGTTGCGCATCCGCATTGACCACATGCTGGCGTTCAACTGGAAGTTCCTGACGCCGCTCGTGTTCGCCCTCCTGATGGTCCTCGCGCTGATGAATGCGCTTCTCGCGGACGCTCCGACCTGGCTCTACGTTTCGGGCATGTTCCTGTCGAACGTGGTTGTCGCGTGGGGGGCGCTCGAAATTGCGCGGAGATACAGCCGCAGTGAGCGCGAGAAGGTGGAGGGGAAAGTCGAAGCGGCGGAGGCTGCGCATCATTAAATTCTTCGATCCATTTCTCCATCCGACTCATGGAGATTGGAGAATTGGAGACTGGAGAATTGGAGAATGTTTATGACCGGTGAACAAATCGTCTTTTTGGCAGTTGGTCTTTTTACACTCGGCTCCGGCGTGATGGTGGTGACGACGCGTAATCTCGTCCATGCCGCGCTGTGGCTGGTGGCGACATTGTTCGGCGTGGCGGTGGTCTACGCCCTCCTGCATGCGAGTTTCCTGGCGGTTGTGCAGGTGGTGGTATACATCGGAGCGATCGCCATCCTGTTCATCTTCGCGGTGATGCTCACGCGTAAAGAGATGCGTGACCGCGGTCCGCAGATGAACAAACACTGGTGGGCTGGCGCGTTGACCGCAGTGGTGACATTTGGCGGGCTGTTCGCCCTGCTTCAGGGTTGGGAAGGCTTCTCGAAGACCGCGTCAGCCTACCCGTCGGATTTCGATGCGGTGGCGGCGCTGGGCAACGATCTGCTCTCGCCGAACGCGTACGTCCTGCCGTTCGAGGTCGCGTCCGTACTGCTGGTCGCGGCGCTGGTGGGCGCGGTCTATGTCGCCTACAATCGGAAATAGGAGGAGAAGCATGGTCCCGCTTTCATGGTATCTCATTCTTGCGGCGGCGCTTTTCAGCGTTGGGATGTTCGGCGTGCTTTCACGCAGGAACGCGGTCGCCATCCTGCTGGGCATCGAGTTGATGCTCAATTCTGTGAACATCAACCTTGCCGCATTCTGGCGTTATGGCGACGTGACTCAGATGGCGGGGCAGGTGTTCGCCATCATCGTCTTCGCGGTCGCCGCGGCGGAGGTGGCTGTGGGTCTCGCGCTGGTGATCTCGGTCTATCGCAAACGCAATACGGTGATCGCAGACGAACTGGATATGATGAAATTCTAAAGAAAAGAGGATTAGAGAATTGGAGAATTCTCCAATTCTTTGCTCTCTACTTTCTTCGGAGGCTTGATGACGACAGAAACATTGATTTGGCTGATCCCCCTCCCGCCCGTCCTTGCGTTCTTCCTGATCGTACTGCTCACGAACAGGAGCAAGGCTCTCAGTCATACGGCGGCGGTGGGCGCGGCATTCCTCTCGTGGCTCGGAAGCATGATCGTTTTCTTCCGCGCGCTCGGCGTGGAGCATCTGGGTGAACATCCCTTTGAATCGTCCGTGAACTGGCTTCCGGCGGGGAACGCGTGGTTCAAGGTCGGTGTGTTGATTGATCCGCTCGGCGCGGCGGTGTTGTTCTTCGTATCCATCACCATTTTCATGATCTTCCTGTATAGCGTCGGTTACCAGAATTACGGAGGACCCGAAGGCGATCATGATGTAAAAGGTCTGCCGCCTCATGGCGCGGCGGTCGAAGAACATGGACATAAACACATGGTGCCGTCCATTGAGCCCATGTATTCGCGCTTCTTCGCCTTCCTCGGCTTGTTCGCCTTCGGCATGTACGTGCTGGTGGTCTCGGACAACCTGCTTACGTTCTTCGTGGGCTGGGAGATCATGGGTTTGTGTTCCTATCTATTGATCGGTTTCTGGTACGGCAAACCCTCCGCGCGGGATGCGGCGGTCAAAGCCTTCATGACCACGCGCATCGGCGATGTGTTCATGCTATTGGGCATTGTCTATCTCTATTCCGCGACAGGAACGCTCACGTTCCGTGAAATTTTCACCGAAGAGACCCTGCAGATGCTGGCTGGCGCGCAATCGGGTATTTTCGGCCTGTCTGTTGCGGGCTTGATCGGTCTGCTCCTCTTTATCGGTACGGTGGGCAAATCGGCGCAGTTCCCGCTTCATGTGTGGCTGCCCGACGCGATGGAAGGTCCGACTCCCGTCAGCGCAATGATCCATGCGGCGACGATGGTCTCCGCGGGCGTGTACGCGGTCATCCGCATGTTTCCGCTTCTCAGCCTTGAGCATGGCACGATGTCCGTCATCGCGTTCATCGGCGCGTTCACTGCGCTCTTCGCCGCGACGATAGCCGTCGCGCAAAATGACGTCAAGCGCGTGCTGGCATATTCCACGATCTCGCAGCTTGGTTACATGATTGCCGCGCTCGGCATCGGCGCGTACGTCGCCGCGGCGTTCCATCTCATCACGCATGCCTTCTTCAAGGCGCTGCTCTTCCTCGGTTCCGGCTCGGTCATTCACGGCATGGAGCACGGCGTCCTGCATACGGGCAATCACAAGGTTGACCCGCAGGACATGTTCAACATGGGCGGTCTGCGCAAAAAGATGCCCATCACGTTCTGGACGTTCCTGATCGGCGGCTTTGCCCTCTCCGGCTTCCCGCTCATCACGGCGGGTTTCTGGTCGAAGGATGAAATCCTCGCCGACGCCTGGGCGCATCATCATTACACGGTCTTCATTGTGCTGGCGGTCGCCGCCTTCCTCACCGCGTTCTACACGATGCGCCAGATCACGTTGACCTTCCTCGGGGAACCGCGCACAGAGGAGGCAAAACACGCGCAGGAGACTCCCTGGACGATGACGACGCCGCTCGTCGTCCTCTCGGTCTTCGCCGTCGCTTACGGCTGGGTCGGCATCCCCGAGCATTTCCCTGCCATTGGCGGACTCATCCCGAACTGGTTCCATGATTTTGTCGGGCACACGCTGGCGGAAGTCCCCAAGGCGCCCGAATTCAGTTGGATCCCGTTGTTGACTTCGCTGGTCGTTGCGCTCGGAGGTCTTGCGCTCGGATATTACACGTATCGCAACGTCAAAGCGGTCGGCGAAGACAGACTGCAAATTCCGCTTTTGAAGAACAAATATTATTTCGACGAAGCGTATGATTTCCTCTTCGTCAAGCCCGCCTACTGGTTTGCTGAAAACGTCGTCTACAAATTCATGGATCAGCGCGTGATTGACGGGATCCTGCACGCCTTCGGTCCAACGACCGATGGAATCGGCTCCGCCATCCGCAACTATTTCGACGTCCCCGTGGTCAACCGATTCTTCGGCGACGGCTCGGCGGAGGTCACGCATTGGTTCGGCGGTAAACTGCGTTTCATTCAAACGGGACGCGTCCAGCAATATCTTGTGCTTGCGTTTGTGGTCTTCATTGCCATCGGCGCGGCGTTGTATTTCTTGATCCTGGCATAGTCTGCGTTCTTCGACGCAGACGGCTTTAGAGAAAGCCTTCTACGCAAAGAAAGCCTTCTACGCAAA
>CAYQOF010000011.1:7886-17476 GCA_964419035.1 uncultured Anaerolinea sp.
AGAAAGCCTTCTACGCAAAGAAAGCCTTCTACGCAAAAGGTGTAACTGATGGATTTCATCTCTGCTCATCTTCTCTCGCTCATCCTGTTCCTTCCTGCGGTTGCGGGGCTGGTCATGTTGTTCCTGCCTAAGGATGAAAACAATCTTCATCGCTGGTTTGCGCTTGGTGCAAGCCTCATCCCGTTTGCGTTGTCGCTGTTCGCCTGGTTCAATTTCAGGGCAAGCCAGCCGGGTTTTCAGTTCGAGGAACAATACGTCTGGTATGAGGCGATCGGCTCGTCCCTGCACCTCGGCGTGGACGGTCTCTCTTTGACGATGGTCCTGCTGACCACGCTTCTCACGCCGCTCGCCATCCTTGCCTCGTTCAGCATCACCGAAAAGGTCAAGGCATACATGATCCTGTTCCTTTTCCTCGAGACAGGCATGCTGGGCGTCTTCATGTCGCTCGACCTGCTGATCTTCTTCGTGTTCTGGGAAGTGGGTCTCGTGCCGATGTACTTCCTCATCAACCAGTGGGGGAGCGCGAATCGCAATTACGCTTCGCTCAAATTCATGATCTACACGATGGGTGGGTCGCTGGGACTTCTGCTTGCGGTGCAAATGCTCGGCGTTCTTTTCGGGACCTATGACCTGCTCGCGTTATCCGAGGGCTGGAACTCCCTCGATCCCGGCGCGACGCTCCTCGGCATGTCCGTGGGGACGGTCAAGACGATTGCCTTCTGGGCATTTGCGATCGCGTTCGCGGTCAAGGTTCCGTTGTGGCCCTTCCACACGTGGCTGCCCGACGCGCACACCGAAGCGCCGACGGCAGGCTCGATGATCCTGGCTGGCGTGCTGTTGAAACTCGGCGCGTACGGTTTCCTGCGGTTGATACTTCCACTTTATCCTGTCGAAGCGAAATACTTTGCCGGCGCGCTGGCGTTGCTCGCGACCGCGGCAATTGTCTTCGGCGCGTTCGCCTCGTACGCCCAGACGGATTTCAAGCGGCTGGTCGCGTACTCGTCCGTGAATCACATGGGGTTTGTAGTGCTGGGTATCGCCGCGGCAGGCTTGGCGTCCGGAACGACCGACGCGAACCTTGCGTTGAACGGCGCGATCCTCCAGATGTTCAATCACGGTCTGTCGGCGGCGGGCATGTTCTTCCTCGTCGGCGTCATCTACGAACGGACGCACACGCGCAACCTCGACGATTTCGGCGGGCTGTTCCCGCTCGTCCCGGTCTATGGCGGCATCCTGATCTTCACATCCATGGCGTCACTGGGGCTACCCGGACTCAACGGCTTCATCTCAGAGTTCCTCGTGGTGCGGGGCGCCTTCCCGATCCTGACCGCCTACACGGTCATTGCCATGCTCGGTCTGCTCTTTACAGGCGCGTATATTCTGAAGGGAATCAGGAAGGTTTTGCACGGTCCCGTGAATGAGCACTGGGCGCGCGGCGAACATAAACTGACCGAGATCAACGCGCGTGAAATCCTTGTCATGGCTCCGTTGATGATTTTGATCCTGTGGATCGGCGTCTACCCGGCGTGGATATTGCACGTGATCAACAAGGCTGTTCTGATGTTGTTCTAAGAAACTGATGTCATTGTGACCTGCGGGAAGCAATCTTCGCACACTGAAGGAGGGTTGCATCGCAACAAATGCTGGCAATGACACATCTGAGGTGATTATGAATTTTCCTGTATTGAGCGTCATCACGTTCACTCCGATCGTTGCGGGATTGTTGATCTTGATGATCCCCGCCAATCGGAAAAATGAGACCCGCGCCGTCGCGCTTGCCGCGGCAACCTTTGCGCTGATCCTTTCCTTCTGGGTGTATTTCTCCTACGATCAATCGGCGGCGGGGTATCAGTTCATCGAAAAATACAACTGGCTCCCCGCGCTGGGCATCAGCCTGTATTTCGGCGTGGACGGCATCAGCGCCCCGCTGGTCCTTCTCACGGGCGTGGTCATGTTCACGGGCGTTCTCATCTCGTGGGGCGATGATCATCCACACGTCATGGCTGGCATTCAGGATCGTCCGCGTGAGTTCTTTGCCTTCCTGTTTATCCTTGCCAGCGGCGTGTTTGGCGTTTTTGTCTCGCTCGATCTGTTCATGTTGTTCTTCTTCTACGAGATCGCGGTCTTCCCGATGTATCTGCTCATCGCCATCTGGGGCTGGGTGGTGACGCGTGAATATGCCGCCATGAAATTGACCCTGTACCTGTTCATCGGCTCGGTCGTCTCGCTGGTCGGCGTGCTGGTCATGTACTGGATGCAGTATCAAAACACGGGTCTGCTCTCATTTGACATGCTCCAAATGGAGCGTGCTGGTTTCTCGCAGACCTTCCAAAATATCTGGTTCCTGCCGGTCTTTCTTGGCTTCGCGGTGCTGGGCGGCATCTGGCCCTTCCACAACTGGTCGCCGGATGGGCACGTCGCCGCGCCGACCGCCGTCTCCATGTTCCATGCAGGCGTGCTGATGAAACTCGGCGCATTTGCCGCGCTGCGCGTGGGCATCATGCTCCTGCCCGAAGGCGCAAAGACATGGTCATGGCTTATCATGACCTTCGCAGCGATTGCCGTCGTCTATGGCGCGTACATCGCCTTCGTGCAGATGGACTTCAAGTACATGGTCGGTTTCTCGTCCGTTTCGCACATGGGGCTGGTCATGCTCGGTTTTTCCACGCTCAATCGTGAAGGGCTGCTCGGCTCGGGCTTGCAGATGTTCTCGCACGGCGTAATGACGGCTCTCTTCTTTGCCGTTGTCGGAATGATCTACGACCGGGCGCATACACGCCAGATCCCTGAACTGGGCGGCATAAATAAGGTCATGCCGTTTGCCACGATCGGGTTCATCATCGGCGGTCTCGTCTCGATGGGTATGCCCGCTTTCTCCGGCTTCGTGGCGGAGTTCCCGATCTTTATGGGTGTGTGGAGGGTGCAATGGCTGGTGGCGGTGATCGCCAGCATCTCCATTGTCATCACGGCGGCGTACATCATGCGCAATATCCGCCAGGTCTTCTTCGGGGATCTGCCTGCCCAATTCGAGGGTCACCTCACCGATATCACCGTGCTGGACAAGGCGGCGATTGCCGCGCTCTGCCTTTTCATGATCCTCATCGGCTTGTTCCCCCGCCTGATGGTTCCACTGGTGGAGACGGGCGTTGAGAATATCCTGCGCCTGCTGGGAGGTCTGTAATGTACACCCCAATCATGTTCGCATCCATCCTCCCGGAAATTCTCATCCTTGTAATCGTGATCCTCATCTTCATAGTGGAGCCGTTTTGGAAGGATGAGAGGCGCCGCAATGTGGGCTGGCTCACCGCCGGTGGACTTCTTGCTACGATGATCGTCAGTCTGCTATTCGGTCAGCCCGGCGAACCGACCACGACGTTCGGCGGAATGATCCGCTTCGACTGGCTGGGCTTCTTCTTCAAGATGCTCTTCATGCTTGCGGGGGCGGCGACCGCCCTGCTCTTCATGGACAACGAGCGGATCGGACGCCGCGGCGAGGCTTATCTTCTCCTGCTCGCCTCGCTTCTTGGCATGAACCTGATGGCTGCCTCGGCCGATCTGGTCATGCTCTATCTTGCGATCGAAACCACGTCCATCCCCCTGTACGTCCTTTCGGGATTCATGGTGGATGACGATAAATCCACGGAGGCAGGCTTCAAGTACCTGCTCTTCGGCGGGATGGCATCGGCTTTCATGCTTTACGGTTTCAGCCTTGTTTTCGGTTTTACCGGCACGACGGATATTTATCAACTGGCGGGCATGCTCAAGGCTGGCAGTCTGCCCGTATACACTTCGTTCGGTGTGCTGGCTCTCATCCTTGTGGGACTTGGCTTCAAGATTTCGGCTGTTCCCTTTCATTTCTGGGCGCCGGATGTGTACGAAGGCGCGCCGACCCCGGTTTCAGGATACCTGTCCACCGCGTCGAAAGCCGCGGGCTTTGCCGTGCTTGTCCGCCTGTTCTTTGTGGCGTTTCCCGATTTTGCCGCCTCATGGACGACGGCTCTGGCAATCCTCTCCGCCGTGACGATGACGGTGGGCAATCTGCTGACCCTGCCGCAGACCAACATCAAACGCCTGCTTGCCTATTCCTCCGTTGCGCACGCGGGTTATACGTTGATCGGCGTGGTCGCGTTGACGCAACTCGGCGCGGCGAGCGTGGTCTTTTACATGGCGGCGTACATCGCCACCAACCTGCTCGCCTTCGGTATCGTCATGGCGTTCAGCCGCGTGACCGGGCTGGAGGATATGCGGGAGTATGCCGGGTTGAGCCGGCGCAATCCCTGGCTGGCGTTGATGATGCTTGCCGCGTTCCTGTCGCTGGCGGGGATGCCTCCATTCGGCGGGTTTGTTGCAAAAATCTTCGTCTTTGCGGCAGGCGTGCAGGCTGGTTACGTCTGGCTGGTCATCGCGGGCATCATCAACTCGATCATCGGCGTATACTACTACCTGAACGTGATGAAGTACGTGTATCTGTATCGTATGCCGGGCGAGGACGAGGAGAAACATCCGGTTCCGTTGACGCGTCCCTATGCCATTTCGCTCGCTCTGCTGGTGATCTTCGTGGTGCTGATCGGCACGGTGTTCGCTCCGTGGTTTGGCTGGTCGGATGCGGGCGCGTTGAATTTGTTTTGACCATCTCGCGCTGAGCGGAGCCGCAGGCGAAGCGCAGATGCTTGAGATCATTCAGAAAGGGTAAGGATTTTCGCAACGGAAGCAGGCTGAAGGTGCGAAAGATGCGGTGAACGTCGTCCGCATCCCTGTTTGACACGCCTTTGACCTCTCGTTTATAATCATGCACCATGACACAATCCGAACAGAAGGGCAGAAGCATCCTTAACACGTTGTTGATTGTGATGATCGGGCAGGTGGGATGCCTGACGTTGATCATCATTCTGGCGTCGGTTTTTGGCGGGTTGTGGCTGGATAACAGGTTTGGTACAAGACCGATATTTACGCTGGCATTGTTGATCGCCGGAATCCCCGTGTCGGTGCTTGTGATGCTGGGTGTGGCGCGCAGGACTCTGGCGAGATTAAAAGAGAAAACTGACGACCAACCTGATACTTCGTCTTAGGAGGCGGATTTGGAACAAGAAAAACGCAGACCCTGGCGTAGATGGGTGCTGCTGGCGCTTTTGATCGTGGGTTTTTACCTGGGCGGGGTTTTTGTGCCTGTCCAGCCTGGGATCACGGTTGCGCCGGAAAAACTGATCGAAGAACCGATCTTCGAGAATTTCCTCGGCTTTGCAGGACCTTTCTATCTGGTCAACACGATGCCCACGTTGATCGTGACCGTCATCCTGCTGGTGATCTTCGCGTATGCCGTCAATCGCTCGCTGAAAAGGAGCGCCCGGACCGATCTCGTGCCGCGCGGCATTGGCAATGTGACCGAGGGAATCCTCGAGATCATCTATAACATGACGGAGGGGGCGGCTGGCAAGTGGGTCAGGACGATCTTCCCGTGGTTTGCGACGATCATGATCTACGTGCTGTTCGCCAACCTGCTCAAATTGTTCCCCGGTTTTGAGTCCATTGGCGTAATTCATCATGCCTATGAAGGACACACGGGACATGCAAAAGTGCTTTTGGGCGGCAACTGGTATCTCTTCACTGCCGATAAAGGGGAGTATATCCTTGCGCCGTTCTTCCGCGGCATCTCCGTGGACTTGAACTTCACCTTCACGCTGGCATTGATCGCGGTGATCGCCATCCAGGTGGTCGGTTTCCGCGCACAGGGCTGGGGTTACCTCGCCAAGTTCCTCAACTTCGGCGGCATTTTCAAGAAACCGGTCTTTGGCGTGATTGACATGTTCATGGGCATTCTCGAGTTGATCTCCGAGTTTGCGAAGATCCTCTCGTTTGCCTTCCGTCTATTCGGGAACATGTTCGCGGGCATGGTGCTGATATCCGTGTTCGGCGCGCTGCTTGGCAAGATCAGCATTGTGCCTGCGGGAATCTACCTGTTCGAGTTGTTCATCGGCATCATTCAGGCGTTCGTTTTTGGCATTTTGACGATGGTCTTCATGGTCATGGCAACACAGGGACATGGAGAGGAACACGCGGAACACTAGGCGTTTGGCGTGCCGCGGCAAATCATTCTAAAATAACCGGGAATAATCCCAAGGAGGCTTTAAACATGGAAGGCAGCATTATGGAGGCTGGACGTTATGTCGGCGCCGGACTGGCGATGTTGGGCGCGGCAGGCGCGGGCGTGGGGGTGGGCTTGAGCGCGCTGGGCGCTTTGACGGGCATGGCTCGCAATCCCGATACGTACGGAAACCTGCTGAGCAGTATGATCCTCGGCATCGCGTTCTCCGAAGCCATCGCGATCTACTGCCTGGTGATCTCGTTCCTCATGCTCTTCAAAGTCGTGTAGGCGGATAGGAGCAACAGATGGAAGCACTAGGAATAAATCTGGGTTTTCTCATTGTACAGATCATCGGGTTCATCATCCTTTTCCTGACGTTGAACGCCTGGATCTACAAGCCGATGGTCAACATGATGGAGACCCGCAAACAGAAGATCGCGCAGGGACTTGAGGATGCCCGCGTCGCAGCGGAAGCCCGTTCCGACGCGGAGAAGGAAGCGGCGAAGATCATCGCCGAGGCGCAGGCGGAAGCCGGCAAGGTCGTCCGTGAGGCGACCGAGCGCGCCGCCGTCGCCGGCAAGGATGTGAAAGCCGCCGCCGAAGCGGAAGTTGCCAGCATACGCGACTCTGCAAAGGCGGAGGCGGAACTCGAGCGCAATCAGATCCTTGGCAATTTGCGCGGCCAGGTCGCTTCGCTTGCCATCGCCGCCGCGAACAAGATCGTCGGCGAGACGCTGGACGAGAAGAAACAGCGCGCCTTGCTCGATGAGTTCTTCGCCGGCGTGAAATCCGGCAGGGTCGTCGTTTTGAGTGACGCCGATTTCCGGGGCGATTCCGCGCAGGTGACGAGCGCCCTCCCGCTCAACGATGAGGAGCAGGAATCCGTCAAGCGGGACGTGCTGGCGAAGACCGGCGCGCAGGCTGTCACCTTCCGTGTGGACCCGTCCATTCTCGGCGGCTTGATCATCAAGGTCGGCGACAAGGTCCTCGACGGCTCCGTGGCAGGCAGGCTCGAAGGCTTGCGCCAAAGCCTGAGGTAATTCATCTTTCACACGCGATGGTTTTGGCGATACAATCGTCAAAACCCTCTTTTTGTTTAATCATGCCCAAACAAAAATCGCTTCAGGTCATGTTTGCCGAACTGCCCCTGCTTTTTTGCATGAAGGGCGTGCCGGATATCCCAATCAGCGGCATTTCGATTGACAGCCGCGCGGTCGAGCCGGGACATCTCTTCGTGGCGATGAAGGGCGTCAACGCGGACGGGCACGACTACATCCCGCAGGCGATTGAGCGGGGCGCGGCCGCGGCGGTGGGGGACAGGGAATTGACCGGACTCTCCGTCCCATACATTCGACTCGAAAACCCGCGTCGCGTTCTCACATGGCTGGCTGGCTCGTTTTACAACTGGCCTGGCCGCCATCTGACAGTGATCGGCGTGACCGGCACCGACGGCAAGACAACCACGAGCAACCTGATCCACAAGATACTCCTCGCGGCTGGGATCAAGGCGGGCAT
Source organism: uncultured Anaerolinea sp. (assembly GCA_964419035.1). Classification (GTDB taxonomy): domain Bacteria; phylum Chloroflexota; class Anaerolineae; order Anaerolineales; family Villigracilaceae; genus Defluviilinea. The sequence continues at coordinate 15,484 of CAYQOF010000011.1, forward strand.
GATCTCGACGGTCAACGCGGTGATCGGGGACGAGGTGCTGGATACCGGATTCCACGTCACCACGCCGGACGCGCACGATGTCCAGCGTTATCTCGCGCGGATGGTGGAGGCGGGCTTGACGCACGTCGTCCTTGAAACGACTTCTCATGGCTGGTCGCAGTACCGCGTGGACGCCTGCGAGTTCGACATTGGCGTCGTTACCAACATCACGCACGAACATCTCGACGAGCATGGCAGTTACGAGAACTACCGCGCCGCGAAGGCGAGGCTGTTCGAAAGCCTGGAATGGACACGGGAAAAACCGCACCCACAGGGGGCTGCGCCGGGCAATCCGCGTCTCGGCGTTATCAACCGTGATGACGCGAAATCGTTCGGTTTCCTGAACGACTTTATCAAAGTGAACAAGTTGAATTATGGATTGAGCGAAGGATCGGATGTCCGCGCGGTGGACATCAAATACAATCCATCCGGGATTCGATTTATCGCCCGGAGCAGAGACTTTCAAGTGGCGGTGACCAGCAAGTTGGTCGGCGCGTATAACGTCTCGAATTGTCTCGCCGCGTTGACTGCAACGGTCCATGGTCTGGGAATCAAGCCTGAAATCGCCGCGCAGGGGATCGCATCGCTCGAGGGAATCCCCGGCCGCATGGAACGCATTGACATGGGGCAAAACTTCACCGCCATTGTGGATTTCGCCCACACGCCCAACGCGTTGAAGGCGGCTTTGGAGGCGGCGCGGGAATTGCTGGAACAGAAGAAAGATGAAAGAGGAAAGAGGGGTCGCGTGATCGCTGTCTTCGGCTCGGCGGGCTTGCGCGATAAGGAGAAACGCCGCATGATGGCGGAGACCTCCGCAGAACTGGCTGACCTCACGGTACTGACTGCCGAGGACCCGCGTACCGAGTCGCTGGAGGGAATTCTCGAGGAAATGGCGGCAGGCGCGAGGCGCCGCCCTGAGCGATTAGTCGAAGGGTCAAGGGGCGGACGCGAGGGCGAGACCTTTTGGCGTATCGCGGACCGGGGCGAAGCGATCCGCTTTGCGCTGCGTCTTGCGCGTCCCGGAGATATCGTCCTGTCCTGCGGAAAGGGACACGAGCAATCCATGTGCTTCGGCGCGCGTGAATTTCTGTGGGATGACCGCACCGCCATGCGCGCCGCGCTGGGCGAACTGCTTGGTGTGGAAGGTCCGAAGATGCCCTATCTGCCCACCCAGGATACACCCGAAGAAGAATGGCTAAAGTTTTAGCATGTCATTGCGAGCGATGGTCGAGTAGCCGCGAAGCGGCGTATCGAGACCAGGCGAGCGACGCAATCTCCTCGTAACAGGGGATTGCTTCGCCCTCGGTCTCGATACGGCGAAAAAACACCGCCTACTCGACAATCGGGATCGCTCGCAATTGCACTTTTCTTTGGGAGCAATTTATGGAAATAAAACCTGTTACATTGACCGGCAACCACGTGCGGCTCGAACCGATGAGCGAGGCGCACATCCCCGGCTTGACGGAAATCGGCGCCGGTCAGCCGTTTTGGGATTTCATGTTGTACGGGGAGATGAACACGATTGACGACATGCGTAACTGGGTGATGGATATTCTCTCTCGCGCGGAGCAGGGAACCGATTTGCCGTTTGCTGTCATCCACCTCGCTTCGGGGCGCGTGGCGGGCGCGACGCGTTATTTGAATATCATGCCAAACGACAGAGGGCTGGAGATCGGCGGCACGTGGTATGGGACGGAATTCCAGCGCACGGCGGTCAACACGGAATGTAAATACTTATTGCTGAAACATGCCTTCGAGACGCTGGGCTGTATCCGCGTGCAATTGAAAACCGACCTGCGCAACGAACGCTCGCAGAAAGCCATCGAGCGCATCGGCGCGGTCAAGGAGGGCGTGCTGCGCAATCACATGATCCTGCCGGATGGCAGAATCCGCCATTCGGTGTTTTATTCCATTTTGGATTCGGAGTGGGAGGGCGTGAAGAAGAGGCTGGAGG
>CAYQOF010000011.1:17576-19028 GCA_964419035.1 uncultured Anaerolinea sp.
GTCAATCCACAATTGGCGGATGGCTTTGTGTTCCTCCGCGTCCACCTTGCGGCGGATCTGGCGAAGGGTGTCGGGACGGAGATTGGGGTTTATGGGCATCCTTCCGATGCGGCAGGTCACAAGTTGCTGTCTACCGCGTTTTTCAAGGTGTCACTCGGTTGGGGTCTTCTTATTGTCACAAACAAAGACACAGTCCCGATGATTATCCCAGCCGCGAGCCATATTGCTAACATGATGATTGCCGCCAGCGCCGCGGCCGCATCGCCTGGCATCGTTGATGGGTCAATCAAACCGAGAAACTCGGCGAGTTTTCCAAGCGGCAGAACGACGATGAACATGATCGGGAGAATTGTAAGCGGGCTGAAGGACGCGCCGGACAGCGCGCTGAATGATACTCTTTGATATGTGATGCCGTTTCGTTTTCCGATCATCCCAACGGTTAATCCGATCATCAACTGAATGGCAATTATCGGAGCGCCCAGCGTTTTAAGTTCATCCATTGTAAAATACCCGAAGTGGAACAGAAAGGCAGCCCATGAACAACCTGCGAAAAGTGCTGTCAACGCGCCTGAGGTGAGTTCGGATCGCAAGAATTTTTTCATTGCAAACTCCCTGCCGCTTTCTGGAGCGGCGCTTCGTGAGGATTCAGCCCGCTTCATCCATGCCGCGAGCCTGCCTCCATTTTGAGAGTTTTTCTCCGAGCCGTCAACTGTGGAGTCCCCCAGTTTCCCCTTTCCCGCATCACCTGTGGAGTTCACCAGTTTTAAGATCAACTCGACCCTGGAGTTTACATGCAGTTTGGCGTAGATATTTTTCAGATGAAACTCCACGGTGCGGACGGAGATATCGAGCGCCAGCGCAATTTGCTTGTTGCTTTTGCCCTGCAGAAGGAGGGCAAGCGTTTCCTTTTCGCGCCTGCTTAATCGCATTTCATCGGTCATCACTCACCTCCAATGAAGAGTTCACTTTTCATACAAAACCACTGCCTCACCTTCCAGCACCACGACCCCATCCTGATTCGTGCAGGTCGTGGCGAGGGTGGCGATGGGCTTGTCTTCGCGTACGGATTTCACCTTGACGGTGGCGGTGATCGTATCCCCCGGATAGACCGGGGACTTGAATTGCAGGCCCTGACTTAGATAGACCGTGCCAGGTCCCGGCAGGTCGTTGGCGAGCGTTGCGGAGATCAGTCCAGCCGCGATCATGCCATGCGCGATGCGGCGTCCGAAGCGCGTTGCCGCGGCGTATTTGTCATCCAGGTGGACGGGGTTGTTATCCCCGGTCAGTTCCGCGAAGGCGCGGATCATTCCATCAGTGATGGTTTGCGTGCGGGAAGTCTTGTCGCCGGGTCTGAGCGTGGGCATTGATCGTGTTCTCCTTTTGCGGAATTATACGATCAATTGTCGTCTTGAAATGAATCGAAAACGGACGGAGTCACCTCCGTCCGTTTTG
>CAYQOF010000011.1:19128-25239 GCA_964419035.1 uncultured Anaerolinea sp.
TCGAAGGTGTTTTGGACGATGAAATCCGCCCTGACGAAACCGCCGTCGTTCAACTCGATAACTTCCAGCACGTTTGCATCGAAGGAGAGATGGGCTTCGAAAGCAATGAGATCGGTGATATTCTCGACTAAAACGGAAACCCGCACCGTGTCGTTCACCTGAAGCGATGATACGGATGGCTCAATGGTGATAACGGGTCCGGATGGCGCGCAGGATGTTCCCAGTATCAACACAGCCAAGCCGCCAAGCCGGGCAATGTAACTCATCGATGGATTACGCAACACAGCCGTCACCGTATATTAATCGGCTATGGAATGCACAATTGCTGCCCTGGATAGATGAGTCTCGGATTTGGTAATCCATTGACGCGCGCAATCTCCGTGTAAGTGGTTCCGTACCGCAGGGCAATGCGAAAGAGATTATCACCCCGGCGAACGACATAGATCGCCCGGCACGCGGAGGGCGGGGTGGTGGTCGGAGTTGGGGTAGCGGTAGGAGGGACTGTCGTAACAATCGGAGTGGTGGGGATGACGGTGGGAATTGGGGCAGGCGCGGGAATTGTAAATTGCGCCTTGCAGACCGGTCCGCTTGGCATATTCGTCCACGGAACATTGGGAATGGTCAGTTTTTGATTGGGATAAATGATATAGGGCCAACGCACATTATTTGCATCTGCTATTGCCCATGGCGAAACTTTATAGGCACGCCCAATGCAATAGAGCCATTCTCCCCAGCGCACAACATGCGTTCCCAGGGTGCCGGTGGGTGGAGGTGTGGGGGGAATGGGCGTAGGAGTGACGGTTCGAGTACTGGTTGGAGTATTGCTTGGAGTATTGGTGACAGGGGTCGGAGTGTTGGTTATGTGTGTGGAAGTGGATGTGCTGGTTGGGGTATTGGTGGCGGACGGCGGCGTTCCCACATTGATCGTTCCAGGTGTCCAGGAGGCTTGGATCGCCATTCCATTCTGATCCGCGAGCAGCAATCCGCTTGGGGCGGCTGGTGTGGCGCGCGTGGTCACAGTCGAACTGCCATTGGCTTTGGCGCGGAAGGAAATATTGAGCAGCGTACCGCTTCCCTGCGCCGGAGCGCGGTTCATTTGCGCGACCGCGTAGTCTATTGTGCCGGCCGCGTTGTCGAACGTGTTTTGCGCTGTAAAATCCGCCGCGACAAAACCGCCGTTCGTCATGCCGGTCACTTCCAGCACGTTTGGATTGAATGAAAGGTGCAATTCAAAGGCGGTAAGATTTGCGATATTGTCAACCTTGACGAATATGTTGACTGTATCGTTTACCTGGGCTGTCAGCGCGGAGGGTTCGATGCGAACCACTGCGCTGCCTTGCGCCAGAGCCGGTACGCCAGCCAGCGACGCGCCAAGGATTATCACAAGAAGCCAACCTCGTATTGTCAGCCAATTCCAGGACATGGGTAACTCCATCCTTGTGGGTTTTTAGGTCCGGATTCAGTAAACATCCCGCAGGTTTTCATGCAAAATACGATTGATTCACTCAAACCTGCGGGACGGTAATTGCCTGCATCATCTTGAATCGAGGCTCTATCTCTGCGAATTATGGCCAGACTGTGGGACCCGTAAGACCCCAGTTTGCGGCGGCAATCGCCAGATCGCTGATATTGACCACACCGTCATCGTTGATGTCAGCGGGTTCATCAGGGTCACTGCAATCCGGCGGGTCGGACCTCACTGGAACGCCGGTATTGCCAAATTTGCTGATGATCGTTCCAATGTCCAGAATGTTGATTCTATTATCACCGTTGACATCGCCGCCGCGCAGGGTGGTCGTTCCCACGTTACTCGATGGCGGACCACCGGAACTGATCGTAATTGATTTTGCGGAAGCCAGATAGCCCGGATACACAGCCTGAAGTGTCTGAACACCGGTTGACGGGTTGGTCATGGAGAAGTTACCCAGATTATCAGTCAAGACCGGACCGAAGGTACCGCCTCCGCTTGTGAGTCTCACTTCCGAACAGGCCGGGGTGCCTCCACCCGGATTTGGATTGGCGGGCGCTCCCTGCCTGAGTACTGTGCCAGTCACGGTACGGGATACAATCCGCACACATTGAGGATTGGGAGGTGTTATTGTATGGGGAACATCAAAGCCATTGGCGTCCACCAGCCTGGATGCCAGCACGCCGAAGCACGCTGATCCTGTCGCCATGCCTTGAAAATGAAAGCGCGCGGCGGAGCCGGTATGGGATGTTTGGGCTGGACCTGCCACGACGAGATGAACACACGGGAGGGTGCCGCCGCCCGGGCATTGGGCAGCCGGCAGAATTTCCTTGATGCTGATATCCGATATCCCGAAGAAATCGGGCATTGCCACAGCAACACCCAGCGGGGAGGCTGGCGGCGCCACCAGGGCAGGGTCATAGGATACATAGATCTCGGCGCCTGCCACTCCTGGTGTGATGTCGGTCGCGGAAATGACAAGGAGAAAGGAGACCTCATCACCGATCAGGGCTGGATTGGGAGTGGGCGGGGTCAACGTAACGGAGGCGGAGGGAGCGGCGCCGACCGGCGCTGCCGGTGAACTGAGCGCCAAGACCAGAACGAATACGACAATCCACTTGGATGTGTTCATTTATCCTTCCTTTCTGAAACAGGTCGCTTTTACCATCACTATACTACCTTTGATATTCGAAAACATTACACATATATTGTAATTAGTCCGGAGAATTGTTGGGCAAAAGCCACATTCAAATTGGAAGGGTATCAATAAAAAAGGCGGATGAAATCACCCCCGCCTGCATAAAAAAGACTTCCGAAGTCTCAAAGACTTCGGAAGTCTTGGGTCTGCTACCTTCTATCCCGATCCCGCCCGCCGCGACGATCACCGCCGCCGCGTCCGCCGCGATCACCGCCGCCGCGCCCTCCGCCGGGGCGCGGACCGCTTCTACGCGCGCTGTCCTTTCCGCGCGCTTCCTCGGCCGTCCAGCCTTCCAGCACAGCCTGGCGCGAGAGCCTGATCTTGCCCTGCGGGTCAATATCGGTCACCATCACCGTGATCTCATCGCCCATGTTGACGACGTCCTCCACTTTGTTCACGCGTTCCGTATCGAGTTGCGAGATGTGAACCATGCCATCCACGCCGGGCAGGATTTCGACGAATGCGCCGAAGTCTGCGACGCGCACGACCCTGCCGGTGTAGATATTTCCGATCACCGCGTTCTCACCCAAAGCCGCGATGCGTTCCTGCGCGATCTTTGCGCCCGCGCTGTCGGTCGAGGCGATGTAGACGGTGCCGTCCTCCTCCACGTCAATGGTCACGCCGGTTTCCTCCTGCAGAGCGCGGATGTTCTTGCCGCCGGGACCGATCAACGCGCCGATCTTGTCCACAGGGATCTTCACCGTGATGATGCGCGGCGCGTGCGGTTTGAGTTCACTGCGCGGCGCGGGGAGCGCCTCGAGCATCCTGTCCATGATGAACATGCGCGCGGTGTGCGCCTGCTCGAGCGCCTCCTTCATCATCTGCGCGCTCAAGCCGCTGATCTTGATGTCCATTTGCAGTGCGGTGATGCCGTTCGCAGTTCCCGCCACCTTGAAGTCCATGTCGCCGAGGTGATCCTCGGTGCCTTGAATATCTGTGAGGATTTTATAGCGGCCGCTGGAATCTGTGATGAGTCCCATCGCCACGCCGGCCACCGGGGCTTTGATCGGGACGCCCGCGTCCATCAACGCGAGGGTGGAGCCGCAGACCGAGCCCATCGAGGTGGAGCCGTTGGAGGACAATGCTTCGGACACGACGCGGATGGTGTACGGGAACGTCTCTTCCGCAGGGATGACCGGCTCGAGGGCGCGTTCCGCCAGCGCTCCGTGCCCGACCTCGCGCCTGCTCTGGCCCCGAATGGGTTTGACCTCGCCCGTGGAGAACGGCGGGAAGTTGTAGTGGTGCATGTAACGTTTTGACTTGTTGGGGGAGAGGTTGTCCAGTTCCTGCGCCTCACCCAACGTGCCGAGCGAAACGAATGAGAGGATCTGCGTCTCTCCGCGCGTGAACAAGCCTGTGCCATGCGCGCGCGGCGAGACTCCCGCCTCGCACCAGATCGGGCGGACATCCGTTGGCGTGCGTCCATCGGGACGTTTGCCTTCGCTCAGGATCCGTTCGCGCACGATGGCTTGTTCGGTCAATTCGAATGCCTCGCGGAACATGTTGACCGGGATGTAATCATCGGGGTTCGCACCTTCCGGAATTGTGCACAACTCGGCTTCGGCTTCGGTCTTGATCGCCGTCATGCCGGTGTAGAACTCGTTTTTTGTGAGCGGTTTTTCGAGCAGGGCATTCATCGGTCCGCTCACGCGGTCGTATACTTTCTTCCTGATTTCTTCGCCGGGGACGAACAACGTGACTTCGCGCTTGGGTTTGCCCACTTCCGCCTGCATTTGGAGCTGCAGTTCGATCAACGGCTGGATGGACTTGTGCCCGAGTTCGAGCGCCTCCGCCATCACGTCTTCAGGGACTTCATTCGCGCCGCATTCGACCATGAGGATGGCGTCTTTTGTGCCGGCAATCCTCAGGTCCAGGTCTGACGCGTCCATTTCCGCAAAGGTCGGGTTGATGACGAATTCGCCGTTGACGCGTCCCACGCGCACCGCGCCGACCGGTCCGCCCCAGGGGATGTCCGAGATCATGATCGCGGCGGAAGCGGCGTTGATCGCCAGCACGTCCAGCGGGTTGACGCCGTCGGAGGACATCGAGAACATCAGCACCTGCACTTCGTTCCTCATCCCATCCTGGAAGAGCGGTCGGAGCGGACGATCCGTCAGGCGCGCGGTGAGGATTGCCTCGGTGCCGGGACGTCCCTCGCGGCGGAAGAACGAACCGGGGATCTTGCCTCCCGCGGACATCCTTTCCTCATATTCCACCTGCAGTGGGAAGAAGTCAATACCTTCGCGCACGTCGCCCATGGTGGCGGCGGCAAAGACGATCGACTCGGGCGTACCGAAGGTCACCGCCCCGCCCGCCTGACCCGCCAGTTTGCCGGTCTCGAACGTGAGGGTGTGATTCCCAACGGTGGTTGAATATTGTTTTGATTCGGGTTTCATTGTGTCTCCTAAAATTGCCTGCCTTGACCCATGCCAACTGCACGACTCTAGAGGCGCGAAGATCCAAAAAGAATCGTTGCGCTCTTTGTGTGGTTTGCAGTTCGTCTTGTTTTGGTCAACGCAAGCCCTATATTGGTTTCCGCCTCGGGTCAGGGACTGAAGAGTGTGAATGACATTTCGGTCATTCGCGCTATTCAATTCCTGACGGCGGATTTACGTTTGCGCAGTGGACGTTCTCCAACGTCCATCCCTTTGGTAATTGGCGTTAGAGAACGCCAACTACACATTGACGAAGACCCTAAAGGTCACGCAGACCTTTAGGGTCTCCCAACCTTACTTTATTTCTGGCGCAGTTTCAAACTCTCGGTGACTGCCAGGTAACGCAGGTAGTCGGATTTGCGCAGGTAGGTTAACATGCGGCGGCGCTGTCCGACGAGTTTGAGCAGTCCGCGCCGGCAGGACTCATCTTTTTTGTTGGCGCGCAGGTGATCGGTCAACTGCTGGATGCGGCCCGTCAGAATTGCAATCTGCACTTCCGGGGAGCCGGTGTCCGCATCGTGGCGATGATAGTCCGTAATCAGTTTTGTCTTGACTTCCTTCTGTAGCGGCATGACGTTTGCTTCCTTTCTCTAGTTATGGCGGGACGATCACCCGCACTTCGCAGGTCTCCATGCCCAAAGCCTCTTCGACCGTGGGGCAGGACCAGTCACGGGCGGGATTATACCAGAAATCCGGCTCTATAATTTCAGCAAAGGCGGGCTGTCCTGTATCACCTCGAACCTGTACATTCTCCATTTGTTGATCCCGCCTTCGAGATAACCGACCAGATCATCATATCCGATGCGGATGAGTCCCCGCGTCGCTTCAAGCCTTTGGTCTGCATCCTCCGCCACAAGCAGAATCCTGCTCCCGAACGGAATCAGCCAGCCTGCCCGCGTGGTAAGCGGCGCGTCCACGCGGATGCCGTACGAGTTGGGGATGTGTCCCGCGCCGCGCCGCCGACGATCAACGCGCCCCCGCTGAATAACGCGGAGGGCGTTTTGTCCTCA
>CAYQOF010000011.1:25339-26992 GCA_964419035.1 uncultured Anaerolinea sp.
CACCTTCGCCTCCGCGCTCGCGCCGATGACCGCGCCGGTTTGTTGCGCGATCTCGCGGTTGCCGGAGACGAAATCCGCGTGCAGGTGGGTGTCAAGGACATGCGTCAGTGTAAGACCCAGTTCGGACGCGGCATGCAGGTATCGGTCCACGTCCCGAAGCGGGTCTATCAGAATCCCCTTTTTCGTCTCGTGCGATCCGATCAGGTAGGCGGAGTTGCCGAGTCCTCTGTCAACAAAAGATTGAATGAAATAAGGGGGCGGCATGGACGAATTATACGCCTCGTATCCTATTCGCTGTATAATCAGGATAGATGGAGAAATCGGAGTTTCCATGACTCACAACAATCGCAACCCCGGCACGCCTCTCGACCTCGACTGGGTGATGGGTGCGCACGTCAACAAGAGCGCGGTCGAACGACGCGTCGAGACTTTGCAAAAGAAACGCACAGTCAAAAAGGAATGGCAGGCCGCCTGGCTGCTGCGCGCCGTCACCTGTATTGACCTGACCACCCTCGCGGGCGACGACACGCCCGGGCGCGTCCAGCGCCTGTGCGCCAAAGCCAGACAACCGATCCGCCCCGATATGATGGAGAGCCTCGGCCTGACCGAGGAGCGGGTGACCGTTGGCGCGGTGTGCGTCTACCCGAACCGCGTCGCGGACGCCGTCCACGCGTTGCAGGGATCGGGCATTCCCGTGGCCTCCGTCGCCACTGGCTTCCCCGCGGGACAGACTCCGCTCCCCCAGCGCATCCAGGAGATCGAGCAAGCCGTCGAAGCAGGCGCGCGTGAAATTGACGTGGTCATCGCCCGCAACTACGTGTTGACCGGAGATTGGCGATCCCTCTACGATGAACTACGCCAGTTCCGCGAAGCCTGCGGCGACGCGCACATGAAGACCATCCTTGCCACAGGCGACCTCGGCACGCTCAAGCAGGTCTATCAAGCCAGTCTCGTGGCAATGATGGCAGGTTCGGATTTCATCAAGACCTCGACGGGCAAGGAATCAACCAACGCGACTCTCGAAGTGAGTCTCGTGATGACGCGCGCCATCCGTGAATATTTGGATCGTCACGGCTACAAGATCGGCTTCAAGCCCGCGGGCGGGATCAGTTCCGCGAAGCAGGCGATGGCGTGGCAGTCCCTGATGAAGGAAGAACTCGGCGATGAGTGGCTGATGCCCAATCTGTTCCGCTTCGGCGCGTCCAGCCTGCTGACTGACATCGAGCGGCAGTTGTATCATTACATCACAGGTCACTACGCCGCCAAACATCACATGCCGATGGGATAAATGCTCTTACCACGAAGGAGCACAAAGGGTCACAAAGGAAGAAAAAGGTTTTCCTTCGTGTACCTTCGTGACCCTTTGTGGTTAGCGAATTGGAGTTTATTATGACCACCTTACTCGATCTCTTCAAAACCATGGAATACGGACCCGCCCCTGAGTCTCCTGCCGCAGTCAACGCGTGGCTGGAGGAGCATGGACGGAAGTTCGGGCAGTTCATCAACAACGAATGGGTGACGCCCAAAGCGGCGAAGTACTATTCGTCATTTAATCCGTCCACGGGCGAGCTGCTCGCGGAGACGGCGCAAGCCGAAAAGAAGGATGTGGATGCCGCCATCGCCGCGGCGCGGACAGCCTTCGAGACGTGGAGT
>CAYQOF010000012.1:0-1351 GCA_964419035.1 uncultured Anaerolinea sp.
CACGCGACCGCCGCGCCCCAATCGTGTCCCACGAGGTTGACCTTTTCGTAATCCAACGCGTCCACCAAGCCGAGGATGTCCCTCACCAGTTCATCCACGCGGTAATTCTTGACTCCCCTCGGCTTGTCGCTCAGGTTATACCCACGCTGGTCCGGGACGATGACTCTGCATCCCGCCTCCGCCAGCGCAGGGATCTGCTTCCGCCAGCCGTACCAAAATTCAGGAAACCCGTGCAGCAGGATGACCGGCGCCCCGCTCGCCGGTCCCGCCTGGACGACGTGTAGTTTGATCCCATTGGTTTCGATGTGACCATGTTCAAGTTCCATAAAAAGTATCTGCCTCCGAACAAAACGAGGCGGGATTGTAACAGAGAAAATAGAGGGGAGGAAAATTCTCAGTGACTTTTCAGGTTGTTCGTAGGTTTCGCAGGGAAAACGCATGATACAAGTCAAAAGAATAAAAATCCGTCAATGATGCCCCACGCGAGGAATTGAATGACAAGTCCGCGCAGGAATGGATTTACAGAGAAAAACAACAGGCCAGAGGCAAACACGCTCAACACGGACTAAACCAAAAGTCGGCGCGTGAGGCGGGTTTGGAAGTCCCAGATGTTCATGGAGTCTCCAAAACGTCCCGATGGCTTGAAACCTTCGGGATGCTGCTGTCAAATCGAAAAATCCACCGCTTTCCAGACGCCGTGCTCGGGCGCGTGGAGGGCAGGCTCGTGTGAGTGGACGCCGATGCGTTGCTCCAGTAAGTTGACGTGTGCGATCAGCGCCGCCAGCGTCTCGCCGATGGTGTCGGGCAGGCTTCCGTGCTCGAGGTCCGCTTTTTCGTCGGGTGTGTGCGGCCTGTGCTCGCGCACGACGACCTGCCCCGGCACACCGACTACCACCGAATCAGGCGGCGTGGATTTGACCACGACCGCGTTCGCGCCCACCCGGCTGTTCGCACCGACGGTGATCGCGCCGAGAATTTTTGCGCCCGCGCCGATGACGACGTGATCCTCGATGGTGGGATGGCGCTTGACCTTGTTGAGGCTCGTGCCGCCGAGCGTAACGCCGTGATACAGCGTGACGTAGTCACCGATTTCGGCCGTCTCGCCGATGACGACGCCCATGCCGTGGTCAATGAAGAAGTTGTGGCCGATCGTCGCACCGGGGTGGATCTCGATACCGGTCAGACTGCGCGTCAACTGCGAGATCCAGCGTGCGAGAAGTTTGAATCCGCCTTTCCATAATCTGTGCGAAAGGCGGTGCGCCCAGATGGCGTGCAGACCGGGGTAGCACAACAACACCTCCAGTGAATTGCGCGCCGCAGGGTCGCGCTCCAATACCGAGCGGATATCTTC
>CAYQOF010000012.1:1451-7182 GCA_964419035.1 uncultured Anaerolinea sp.
CCACCAGGTCGGCGAAGAGCGCGGTGGAGAGATACCGCTCGCCGAACGAAGGGATGATGACGACGATCAACTTGCCAGCATTTTCCGGGCGGGACGCCACTTGCAATGCCGCCCAGGTCGCCGCGCCGGAGGAGATGCCCACCAGCAGGCCTTCCTCACGCGCCATGCGGCGGGCGGTCTGAAAGGCATCTTCATTTTTCACGCGGATGATCTCGTCGTAAATTTTTGTGTTGAGAACGTCCGGGATGAATCCCGCGCCGATGCCCTGGATCGGATGCGGTCCCTTCACGCCGCCGGAGAGCACAGGCGAGGCGTCTGGCTCGACCGCGATGGCTTGGAACGACGGCTTGCGCGCTTTGATGATCTCGCCCACGCCAGTGATCGTCCCGCCGGTGCCAATGCCCGAGATGAGGATGTCGGCTTTGCCGTCGGTGTCGCGCCAGATCTCCTCTGCGGTCGTCTTACGGTGAATTTCCGGGTTGGCCGGATTCTTGAACTGTTGCGGCAGGAAGTATTTTGCCGGGTCGGAGGCGACGATCTCCTCCGCCTTGCGGATCGCGCCGCCCATGCCGTCGGGTCCGGGGGTGAGAATGAGTTCCGCCCCGTAGGCGCGGAGCAGCATGCGGCGCTCCCTGCTCATGGTCTCGGGCATGGTGAGAATAAGTTTGTATCCGCGGGCGGCGGCGACCATGGCAAGCGCGATGCCGGTGTTGCCGCTGGTCGGCTCGACCAGGACCGTGTCCTTGCTGATGACGCCCGCCTTTTCGGCGGACTCGATCATCGAAAAGCCAATGCGGTCCTTCACGCTGTGGGCGGGGTTGAAGAACTCCAGTTTGGCGACCACCTCCGCGCCAAGTCCTTCCGTGACGCGGTTCAGGCGCACGAGCGGAGTGTTGCCGATCAGGTCTGTGACATTGCTTGCGATCTTCATGATTAATACTCCCAGGGTGGTTTCATCGTCCCGAAGGCTTGTCCTGAGGCAAAGCCGAAGGATCTCACCCTTCGGGACGTTTCGGTTCACAAATGAAAAAACGGCTGACTGCGTACCGGAATATCTCCGGCAGGGCAAACGGGGGATTAATGCAAAAGCCGTCCGTGGACGACTTGGGGGAATTGCGGGGCCAGGCCCACCGTCTGCGGCAGTCAGCCGTTTACTGGAAAGTCAGAGGCGGTGGTTTAGTGACCCCGCCGGGTACAGATGCAATGCAGGATGGCGTTCATACGTCCTTTTGAGTGAGTTGACCTGGCTTCTTTTACGTTAAAGTTTGATTGATTATACAACCGCTTTTGGCAGGTTGCCATATTTTTCAAGGCTAATACATTCCCTTGAAATACGCGCGGATCAAATCCGAAATATCCGCCGTTGTGTTCTGCCTTGCAACCGCGAAAAAATCATACGCTGTGGCGCGGCTGCGCCCGTAGCGCGAGGCGTAATCCTTCAAAAAACGGAAGAACGCATCGTCGCCCATGCGATGGTTTAACGCCTCGAGGAAGTTTGCGCCGTTGAGATACACCGCGTTGACGTAGGCGCGGAAACTCGCCGGTTCATAGATGTTTGTATCCACGTAGCCCGACGGACCGAAGTAATTCACGCGGAAGTTCCACCACCAATCGTAAGAGTTGGGATAGATATGCTTGTAAAAGAGCGCCTCGCTGTACACGCACAGCGCCTCGTCGAGCCACGGCTCCATCGCCGAGTCGCTCCCCACCAGCCCGAACCACCACTGGTGCGCCACCTCATGCACACCGATCGCCACGAGGTTACTGCGCGCTGAGCCGTTGTACTCGTTGTAGAATCTTGTTGCCAGAAAGATCAAGCCATCGTACTCCTGCCCGTCGTTCAGGTCCGCCTGGATGATGCTCAACGTCCCGTACGGATATGGCGCGAACTGCGTCTCCCACAACCCGATGGCGCGGATGGACGCATTCAGGATGGCGAGTCCCTGGTCCTCGTAGCCGGGATAATAGAACGAACGGATCGCCGCGCCGCCCGCGCTTGCCTCCGCTATTTTGAACTGGTCGCTGGCTGAGAACGCAAACGTGCGCGCGCCGAGCAGGCGGTAACGCGTCCATTCGCCGTTGGGCTCCGAGACTCCGCCCGTGGCAATGACGATGCCCGGCTGCGTGGTCTTGATGTTCACCTCGAAATCGGACGAGTCATACACGAGATGCTCGCCCAGATGCGACTCTTCATGCAGCACCCAGCCGTTGACATACGGCACGATGAACGGATACCAATCCGTCAGGTTGACCTGGTCCACATCATAGCCGTAGGGGTGTTCCTTCACCTTCGGCGGGATCGAAATGCGGAAGCGCATCGCGAGGTTCAACTGTGCGCCGGGGACGAGCGGCTGGGGCAGGTACAGGGTGAGTCGCTGTCCGCTCAGGTCGTAGGTGAGTGCATTGCCCTCCCAAAAGATGGTTTCGAGCGAGAATCCGCTGCGTGTGTTTGCCGGCACAGCCAGCACGATTTCATTCAATGAGACGCCGGTCTGGTTGGTGTAGCGAATCGTCTCATCCACCGCGAGCATGTTGCCGTAATAATCGAACAGCGCGTACATCGTATATTGCGTCCGCGCCGAGGCGGGGATGGGCGCGAGGGTCGGGAGCGCGGTCGCGGTGAACTCGAGCGTCGGCGGAGGAGTATTTGTCTCCGGGAGTGGCGTGAAGGTTGGGAGGGCGGTCGAGGATTCGATGGGGACAAAGATCGAATCAAAGGGCTGGAACGGCGTGGAGGTGGGCGGAGAGTTCGGGTCCGCAGTGACCAGCACGAAGGCTTGTCCCGAACCGCTCGAGGTTGGCGCGGGAGGCGTTGTTGCAGTCTGGTATCTGCACGAGGCGAGGAAAAGAACAAAAAGGAAAAAGAGAAGTCGAAGAGAGGTTTTCATGGAGATTTTTTTCTACCCTGCCCGGTGGTCGAGCAGCCGCGCATGCTCTTCGCGGGGCGTATCGAAACCACTGCTTAATAAAAGTGTCTTTGTCGCATGGCGGTTTCGATACGATGGCGACGCTTCGACTTCCACTTCGCCTTCGCTCAGTGTCCGCTCAGCGCGACGCCGTCCACTCAACCACCGGTTCGTGTTTTCAATAGGTCTTTTGAAAATACTTCGTCATCAGATCGGAAATATCCGTCGCGGTGTGTTCGCGGAAGACGCGGAAGAAATCCTCGGCGGTGGCGCGTTTGCCCGCGAAGCGGTTGTAGTAGTCCTGCAGGAACGGGAAGAAAATATCGTCACCCACGCGCTGGCGCAGTTCCTCCATGAAACGCGCGCCGCTGAGGTAGGTCTTGTTCCAATACGGGCGTTGACCGCCGCCCTCGTAGATCGGCGTATCCACAAAGCCCGCGTTCTTGAACTCAAAATAACGGTAGTCCCACCACCAATCCACGAGATCGGGGTACACCGATTCGTAATAGATGTGTTCGCTGTATGTGGAGAGAGTTTCATCGAGCCACGGTTCGAGCGCCTGGTTGTTCGCGACGCCCTCGAACCACCATTGATGCGCAGTCTCGTGCGCGCCGATGACGACGAGGTAATTCTTCGGCGTGCCGTCGTAAAGGTTGAAATAATCGCGGCTGATGAAATAGAAAGCCGAATATTCCATGCCGTCGTTGAAATCGCCCTGCACCGCGGTCATCGTCTTGTGACGATACGGACCGAACTTCTCGATGAAGACCTCCAACGACTGCGCGGTGGTCTGCAACAACGCCGCGCCTTCCGCGTCGTAGAACGCGAAATAATAACAGTAGACGGTCACATCGCCGACCTTCTGCGAGGCGACCTTGTAATGTAGACTCATGGACAGCGCAAACGTGCGTCCCGCCTCGAGCACGAACCGACGGCTGTCCGCCGTTATGGAAGCCGCCTCCGCACCTGACGACGCGACCAGCGGACTCGCCCCGTCTGTGAACGTGACCGTCACATCGAAATCCGCCGCATCGTAAACGAGATGTTCGCCGTAATACCAGGGGTTGTGCAAAATCCAGCCTTTGCCCGGTTCATAAGGCACGATGAACGGATACCAATCCACAAAATTGGTTTGTCTCTCCGAGTAGCCGTAGATCTGCGGGCGGATCTCATCCGGATTGCTGTATGCCGGCATGGACGGGAGGATGAGACCGTAATTCATGGTGATCGTCACGATCCCGCTCGGCGGCAGGGGTTGGGGAAGTTGGACTTCGAGGCGCTGGTTGAGATTCTCGAGAGTGTAATTGGTAATTGGTAATTCATCCGCGGCTAGCGACTTGAGACTAAAGCCACCTCTCCACAGGTTGGGTTGCACCGCGAGGATGAGGCTCGTCAACGTTTCACCGGTCCAGTTCGGGTAGACGATGGTCTGGTTCACGTTCGCGGCTTTGGTGGAAAAATTCAATTGCAGGTCAATCGTATATTGCGGGCGTTCCAGTTCCGGTGTGGCAGTGGGGAACGGAGTCCGTGTCTCTTCTGGGCGCGGCGTGTCTATTGGAGGCGCGGTCGCGCTGGGAGGCGGCGGGAGTGTCTCGGTTGGAGGGATGGATGCCGGGGTTGCGGAGGCGCAGGAGGTGAGGAGAAGAAGGAGGAAAGAGGAAAAAAGAATGCGCGTTGCAGTGGTTCTGAGCATGTTGGTATTGTAACCGAATTGGGAGGGTTCTCATGTTTGACGAAACGATGTCTCATAAGGTTCCTGAGAAAAGAAAATATCTGCCCTGATCATTTGTGTAGTTCCATTAATTTTTGTTACACCCTCGCCCGGAGTCCTTGACTCGCGCCCGCTTCGGTGCTAGTATATATCAACGTACGACATATAATCGAGTGAGATATTAATCGAAGGGGGATTTACCTGTCCCAAGAAATGGAGGCAAACCATGTCACAAGATTCTCAGGCGAATGCAAATCTCCCGGGAGATGCCGGCAGGAACCGTTTCGCACGGGGCTGCCTGGATAACCTCTACAAAAACGCCCTGTTGATCCTGATCGTATTGATCGTCGGGGGAACGCTGTTCTCACTGGCGCGGGCGGCGGTCTATAAGATCCGCCCCTACGAAAGGGGCTTGCACCTGCGAGGCGGGAAGTTCATTGATATTGACCAGCCCGGATGGCATGCTCAGATCCCCTTCGTGGATACGGTCATTATCGTGATCGTCATCGAACGTTCGGGAAGGATCGAGCAACTCGCGGCAATGACCGCCGATGACGTGACCATGGATGTCTCGCTTCTCTACACGTATCGGGTGGTTGACCCTGTGCGCTACCAACTCGAAGTGTTGGATCCGGATGCGATTGTCGCCGGTTTCGTCCAGGGCACGCTCAGGGATGTGGTCAATACCCGCAACATGGACGAGGTCATGCACAGCCGCGCGGCGATCAACCAGGAAGTGATGAGTATCCTGCAGGAAAAAGAGGATCAATATGGGGTCGAATTCATACTGGTGCAAATTCAAAGCGCCTCGCCGCCCGCCGAGGTGGTGAACGCGATCAAGGACCGCATGGTGGCGGTGCAGCATCAGGAGCAGGCGGATGCCGAAGCCGCGCAGCAGCGCACCCTGGCAGACAGTCAGTTCTATGCCGCCCAGAAGAAGGCAGAAGGGGATGCGTATCAGGTCACGAGGATCGCGGAGGCGCAGGCGGAGGCGTTGCGGATCATCCTCCAGGAGTTGGAACAGAAGGGGGCTTTGGGTGAGAAGTATATCCAGGTGTTACTTGCCCAGGAACTCCGTCAGAACAGCAAATGGATCATCAGCAACGGCGAGACA
>CAYQOF010000012.1:7282-26765 GCA_964419035.1 uncultured Anaerolinea sp.
TTCCACGCAAACGCGATGAGGAAAAACACGGTCGCGGTCAGCACGATCGCTGCGCCGGAGGCAATGCTCAGGTAATACGAGAGATACAAACCAATCACTCCCGAAAGCGACGCGAAGATCGCGGCAAGCATCATCATCCTCGATAAGCGATGCGTGAGCAGGTACGCGGTCGCGGCGGGAGTGACGAGCATGGCGACCATCAACGCCACGCCGACCGTTTGAAGCGAGACCGCGACGGTCACCGCGATGAGCGCGAGCAGGAGATTATTGAGCATTCCAACGGGGAGGCGCAGTGTGGCGGCAAGGACCGGGTCGAAGGACAGGGTCATGAACTCCTTGTAGAACGCGAAGACGGCGAGGAGGACAAGTCCGCCGAATATCAGGATCAGCCACAGGCTTTGAGTCGAGACGCTCAACACATCCCCGAAGAGGAAGTGGGTCAGATCCACAGCGTAGCTGCGGACGGTGGAGATCAACGCGATTCCAAGCGCGAACATCCCCGCGAAGATGATTCCGATTGCCGTATCCTCCCTGATCCGGGAATTTTTGCTGATCGCCCCGATTCCCAGCGCGGCAAGGACCGCTGTCCCCAAAGCCCACCAGAACAGGACGTCACGCGCGCCGCCGCTGATGAGGTAACCCAGCGCGATGCCAGGGAGGATCGTATGCGCAAGCGCATCGCCGAAGAATGCCATGCCGCGCAGTACAACATACGTGCCGACCACCGCGCACACAATGCCGACGAGGATCGCGGCGATCATGCCGCGCTGCATGAATTCGTAGGAGAGAGGTTGAAGCAAGAAATCAATGATGGTGTTCATAGTCGCCATCATCGCAGCAATCATCAATTGCCAGGATGTTCCCTTCCTCGGTGGAGCGCAGTCTTCCACCGTACGCGTTCAACAGGTTGTCCTTTTGCAACACCCTGTCGGGACTCCCGAATGCAACAACTTTTCTGTTGAGCAGCATGATGCGGTCGAAGTGAGTCGCGGCTTGATCGAGATCGTGCGTTGCCACCATCACGGTGACGTTTTGATTCCGCAACGTGTCCAGCAGATCGAGCAAACCTTCCTGCGATGGAGTATCCAGGCCTGTAAGCGGCTCATCCATCAACATCAGTTCGGCTTCCTGCGCCAGGGCGCGGGCGATGAACATGCGCTGCTGCTGTCCGCCTGATAACTGGCTGATCTGGCGCGAGGCGAGATCGCTGATCTGCACGGTTTCCAGCGCGTGGTGGACGAAGTCCCAATCCCTCTTGTGAGGAAAGTTGAACGGACCGAGTTTCGCGGAGCGCCCCATCATCACCACATCCGCCACGCTGACGGGGAAATTCCAGTCCACCTGACTGCGCTGCGGGAGGTAGGCGATGCACACGTGTCCGCGCGGGCGTGAGCCGAAGATGGTCACTTCGCCCGATGTGGGCTGCAATACGCCGGACACCACCTTGAATAACGTACTTTTCCCCGCGCCGTTCGGTCCCACAACCGCGACGCGCTCGCCTGCGTGAAGGTGAAAGGTGATGTCCTGCAATGCCGTGCGCCCGTTATAACGCACGGTGAGATGCCTCACATCGAGGATGGGCTGGTCTTCCTGGTGGTCGGTGTGTGGGTACATGAAAACATCCCGTCATTGCGAGGAGCGAAGCGACAAAGCAATCTCCTCGTTTTGTTGGAGATTGCTTCGTCGGCATGGTCTCGATACGAGCGGGAAAAAACGCTCGCTCTACTCGACCAACGCCCCTCGCAATGACATTATTATTTCAATGCCTCGACGATCAACGAAACATTATGCCTCATCATGTCAATATACGTCGCGGCGGGCGCACCTTTGGTCAATGATTCAAGATGCAGGTCGGTGACAACTCTTACGCCGGTTTCGCCCGCGATCTGCTGCGCGAGCGACGCATTGTCGCCGGCGTCCAAAAAAATTGCAGGCGCGCCGCTTGCTTTGATCTGGTCAATCAACGATGCCATCTGTCCTGCGGAGGGCGACGCGCCCGAACTGAAACTTTCGATGACGGTTCCAACAACCCTAAAGCCGTAACGTTCTGCAAAATATCCCATTGCCTCGTGGTTCGTCACAAGCAGACGCCTCTCCACAGGGATCAGCCCCACCTGTTCCACGATCCACGCATCCAGTTCTTCGAGTTGCGCGATGTACGCGTCCGCATTGGATTGGTAGATTGCCGCGCCGTCGGGGTCGAAGCGGGTCAATCCTTCCCGGATGTTTTCCACATAGATAATGACGAGATTCGGATCGAGCCACATGTGCGGGTCGCCCGCTTCATGCTTCTCGACTTCCTCCTCGTGCCCTTCCTCGTCCGCGTGTTCCTCCAGTTCATGGGGGGTGATCCCGTCCGAAGCTGTGACGATGATTCGCTCGCCGCCAGCATTCTCCAGCAGGGACTCGATAAAGTGTTCGTATTCCACGCCGTTGATGATGAGCACTCTGCTTTCCGCGATGGTCACTGTGTCGCGCGGGGTTGGTTGATAGGTGTGCGGGTCCGTGCCGATGGGGAGCAGGGATTCAACCTGCATGCGGTTGCCTGCGACGTTGCGCGCGATGTCCGCGAGGAAGGATGTGGAGGCTAGGATAACGGGGGCAGGCTCAGGTGAGTCCGATGCGGATGTCCTTCCACATGCGCTCAGGACAAGCGCCAGGAGGGTCAGGGTTACGGTCAAACGATTCATGTTCAAATACTCCTTGGTGTTTACCGGCAATTCTGACATAGCCCGAACAGTTGCAGCCAATGATCATTGATCTGATAGCCGGTCTTTTTCGAAATGGATTTGATGAGCGCCTCGAGGTCGTCGCCTTCGAAGAACGTCGCCTGTCCGCAGTTTTGGCAGAGCAGCAGATGTTCGTGCCGGGTGCTCTCGGAGATGAACGCCTGGCAGCCCTGCGGCTGGTGGACGCGCTGGATGAGGTGAAGTTCCTCGAGTTTTTCGAGCGTGCGATACACGGACACGAGACCGAGCGCGCGGTATTTTTTACGCGCCGTATCGAAGACCTCGACGGGGGTGAGGGCGCGCGTGGATTTTTGGACAGCCTCGACGACGGCGCGGCGCGCGGCGGTGAGGCGGTATCCGTTTCCATGAAGTTGTTCAAGCCATAGGTCGGCGGTCATTTTCTCTCTTTTATGAAATTGAAAATCATTTTCAATAAGTATATGCGAAAGCAAAGGCGGAGTCAAGGCTTGCTCCCCGCCTCTGTTTGATGTCAGTTTTGCCAGAACAATGTGTGATAAAGGATCGAGGCTGTAAGAAGCAATGCGATCACGATGGCCGTGATTTTTGCGACAGGCTTTCTATTTTCCACCGGCTTGTGAAGTTGATCGGCGTTGAGTTTTGCCCCCATTGCGGCTGTCGCGGGGATGGCAGCACAGATCATGCACATGATCGCTCCTTTTTATTCATCCAATTCGAGGCTCTCACCGGGCAGCACTTCCTTCTTGAGGAGAAAATACGCGCCGGTGAAGTGTTCATCTCCGCTGCCGACCATGAGGGTGCGGCGGTTCGGGATGAGGTTAACGACCTCCCATCCCTGGAGTCCCTGGTTGTCGAGCGCAGGCACACGAAATCCATCACCGCGCGGATCATCACCTGTGAATGCTCCCACAGCGAGATAGACCATTTTGTAGCGGTACACTTTGCCGCCCTGCTCCAGTCTTTTCTTCGCGGAGGCGAGATGCACAAGGCGTTCGCGCTCGCGTTCGGTTTCGATCTCGCGGCGCAATTTTTTGAATTCCGGGGAATCCTGGATATCCCTCGCCACCTCGAGGATCTCTTCGTCGTCGCTCAGCATGGCGGACAGGACGAACTCGTATCCCCGGCGGTCGCCAAGTTCGATGAGTCCCTCGGCGGCGTCGAACTGGGTCAGCCAGTCCTCATCCTCGGTCATGATTTCGTGCAGGGTTTTCACGTCGCGCATTCTGACCAGATCGTCAATCCGGGAAGTCATGGTTCCTCCGTGGTGTGGGTATTGCGCCAATTGTAACATCTGAACGGGGCAGCCTGATGCAACAGTCCCTGCATGACAGACCGCATTACAAATTTGGGAGGGCAGCATGGGATAAGAATGGAGTATGATTTGGACATCCATGGAAGCGAAGGTTGATGAATGTTCAAAAGGATTTTTGGTCGAATCTTGATTGATCTTGGGGAACTGGAAGGGGATTACCGGGCACACTACCTGCAAAATGACATTGCCCAAAGCGCCTTGATACTGGGCGTTGTCATCCTCAGCATGGCGGCGTCCCTGGGTGTGGACGCCGCGCTGTACGCGGAGGATCGGCGCATGTTTCTGCTGATGGTCTTTTGCCGCGGTGGATATGCCGTCATCACGCTTGCCGCCATCCTTGCCATTCGGAAGACAAAAAGGGTGAAGGTATTTGACCGCATCATATTGGGCTGGATCTCCATAACCATCCTGGTCCTGAACTTTTTCAACTTCATGAGCCCTGTCAATTACCTGATCACCCCGTTCAATGTGATTTTCCCGTTTGCGATCTACATTCTCTCCCCGCTAAAGTTAATCCACAACGGCATTCTGGCTTCCATATTCTCCGTGAGCGCATTGATCATCCTGCACTTTTTCAGAACCGGCATGGATCCCATGGCTTTGAGCGTTGCCACAGGGGCGCAACTGCTCGTCCACATCCTGGGATTGGGTTCGGCTTTGCAGATCCACAAGTACCGGCGGGACTCGTACCGGGCGTACATACAGGAGAAGGACGCCAGGGAGATCGCGGCTTATCTCTCGAACATTGATCCGTTGACCGGCGGCCTGACGCGGCGGCACTTTTTCAGCATCGCCGAGAGCGAGTTCCTGCGTTACACGCGCTACCATAGACCGCTGTCCGTGCTGGTGCTGGATGCCGATCAATTCAAAACCATCAACGACACCTATGGTCATCATGCCGGGGATGTGGTGTTGAAGAGCATGTCCCTGGTGGTGCTGGAACAGAAGCGCGCCCAGGATACCTTCGGCAGGCTGGGCGGGGAGGAGTTCGGGTTGCTTCTTCCGGAAACGAGTCTGGAACAGGCAAAGGTTGTGGCAACGCGTATCCAGAAAGCCTGGGAACGGACCCCTTCCATCATGGACGGGGACCTGATCCACACAACCGTGAGCATCGGTGTGGCGGAAGCGTCGCCGGGCGACAAATCCTTCGATAATGTGCTCCGCCGGGCAGACCGGATGCTGTACAAAGCCAAGGAACGGGGAAAGAACCAGGTCGCAGCAGAATAACATCCTGTCAACGGTCAGATGACGGGATGTTATTTTTTCAGGGCTCTATTGGATACCCGTTCGCCCGCCATTCCAATAGTCCGCCCGTCATGCTTGTGACCCGCTCGAAACCGGCTCCGAGCAGGATGTCGCGTCCCTCCTGGCTGCGATTCCCCGAACGGCAGACGACAACGATATCACGGTCGCGCGGCAATTCGTTCACGCGCGAGGCGAGTTGATCCAGCGGGATGAGCGTGGTGTTGGGGGCATGGTATTCGTTCCATTCCTCCACGGTGCGGACGTCCAGCACGAACGCGCCATTCTGGTACATGGAGTAGGCTTCGTTCACGCTGATGGCGCGCGGCAGGCTGTTGTTTGCCCCTCCGCCGTTTTGCAGGACGAGATAGATGACCAGCGCCGCCACACCCCAAAACGCGATCTGTGCCGAGGGGCGGCGAAATGCAGAGGTGAGACTCCTGCCGGACTGCCGGGCATCCGCGCGGCGTTTCTTGTTTTTTCGATACATGTTTCCTCTTTGGAAATCAGGATGGACGGACGTTGTATTAGCGGAAGTTGAATTCCTCGTAATGAATGCTGCTCTTGGGCGCGCCGAGCGATAGAAATTTCCTCTCGAATGCCTGCACCATCGGGAGCGGACCGCACATGTAGATGTGATGATCGGTCACACTGCCGCCCGCGTTCTTCACGATGTCATCCGCGTTCAATGAGCCGTCCGTTGCTGAAAAACGGACATGCACCTTCAAGCGCGGATTTTTCTTCGCCGCGGCTTCGATCTCATCGAGGAACAGCGCCTCCTCTTTGTGGCGAACGGTGTAATAGAAATGCACGTCCATCTCGAGGTTCCCATCCATGTCGCGGAGGAAGGAGAGGAAGGGAGTCAGACCGATTCCACCCGCGATCCAGATCTGTTTCTGTCCACCGGTCCTGTAATCGAACATGCCGAACGCGCCCTCCACAATGGCATCCGCGCCGGGTTGCAATCTGGCGAACAAAGCCCGGGTGAAGTCCCCGCTTGCTTTAACGGTGACCCGCAAAACGTCCTCGCGAGGCGCACTGGAGATGGTGAATGGATGAGATTCGTCCAGCGTCCTGTCGCCGGGGAAGCGCACGAAGAGGAATTGTCCCGCGCGGTGTTTCGGGATGAAGTCCTTTTTGGCGCGCAGGGTCACTTCGGTGGTGGATTGGTTGGGATGCCTGACCGCCTCGACTGTGTATGGAAGGTGTTTTTTGAAAAACCGACCGAAGAGTTCGGTGTAAAGATACGAGACCGCGCCGAGAATGAAAAAGACCTGCACCCAGGTGATGGCTTCGATCGCGTCGAGCGGATGGGGGACTGTCAGGGCATGGATGAAAGCGATGATGAAGAAGATGCCGATGAATTTTTTGAGGTTCTTCCAGCCCTCGTAAGTGCCGCCGGTCAGTGCGTTCAAAAAAGCGATGCGCGGCGCGAGGCTGACGAGAATAGTGGAAACGAAACCGGCAAAAGCAATGACCGCCAGATAGTTGCCCAACGCCCAGCCGGTCACTGTGATGGGAACGGTCAACACGTGGACGAAGATCAACAGGAACGCGGCAGTGGCGGCGCGGCGGTGCGTCACGTACATCTTATCCAGCCCGCCGAAATATTTTTCAGCCCATTTCGGTCTCGTGGAAAGGAACAGGGCGAAAGCCATCAGGACGATGTTGACCGAGCCAATGACCTCGCCGGCATAGGCGCGCACGAAGTTTTCCCGTCCGTCGTTCACAGGCGGGAAGACCAGCCAGACAAACACGGTCAATACGACACACAGGATGATGAAAAGGTTGCCGAGGTTGCGCTTCATGTTTAAATCAAAAAGACGACGTGGCGCGATCCATGTCGTCTTCATTTTATGAAAACGACTTCACCGCCTTGTCGAGATCGTCGTGGATCTCGAATGCCCTGTCGAAGCCCACCATGTCCAGCACGCTCTTCGCCTCCTCGCGCGGGCTGAGCAGTTTGACGTGCTTTTGAATGCCGGACTCGCTTGTCTTTCCCACCGAGCGGTAGGCGGACCAGCCCGATTCGGTATCGGGCAATTCCTCCCCCTTCGCCAGCAATGCCACGCTGTGCAGCGCCACCAGGCCGGCGCTGCTGATATAGGTCAAACCCGAAAGGTCGAGCAGGAAATTGCGCGAGCCCGCCGCGAACACCTCCTTCGCCTTGTTGATCAGATCCTGATACGTCTGACCGTCCAGTTCACCCTCCAGGCGCAGGACCGTCACCTCCACGCGCCCGGCTTCCTTCGATACTGTGATATTCATGGCTCCTCCAGCGAATCAATTTGCCCGATATTATAAACCCGCTTTACGTTCCAGCCGCGCCATTCGTCGTTCGATCTCATCCAGCCAGTGTTTCCTCACGTAGGCAGGCATTTCCATTTTCTGAACGCGCTTCAACGCGGCTTTTGTCCATTTGAGCGCGGACTTCATGTCACGCGTCCTGTGTTCGTGATGTTTGGCAAGTTCGATGAACGCATACAGGTGACCCTGCCGCGCGGCTGCCTCCCACAGACGGACGGCTTCATTCAGATCGCCGCGTCTCTTTTGCAGGATGGACAGACGCTTCACCGCCACGCCGAAATCCGATTCGTTCAACCCGGACTCCAATCCACGCTCGAACAGACGCGCGGCTTCGTCCCAGCGGCCGAGATCCTCGAACAGTTTGCCGAGCGCGACGAAATCGAGTCCGTGCTGCACATTTCCGTCGTACGGATCCTCCATCATCTCGTTGACGTGCGCCAGCAGAGCCGCCATCGCCACCACGTCCATGGCGTTGTGATAGAACACGCCGCCGAGGGGGCGCGCGTCGCCGGTGCGCAGGTAATCGAAATACAGCCAGGGAATTTCGTAACCGGGCACTTCCTCGCTCGAACGCGTCAACCCCAGCACATGCTCCTCGAGATACTTCAAGGCGCGCGATTCGAGGCGGTCGCGCCACAACCGGCGCGCCAGGGGAAGCAGATCGAGGTGACTGAAGTCGGAAAATGGATGAGGGATCCTGTGCAGCGTGTAACGTGTTTTTAGCAGCGGCGCGTCGAAGGCTTTGCCGTTGAACGTGACCAATGCGCTGCACGGCGCGAGGAAGTTTACCAGACCCTCGAGCAGCGCGGGTTCCTCGGCGGGATCGCGCATGAAGTACTGCCTGAGCACGAACCTGTCCTCGAGGAACCTCGCAACACCGACGAGGAATGCATACGTCCCAGTGCCCCCGGAGAGACCGGATGTCTCCGTATCGAGGAAGGCAAATTGGGAGAGCGGGAGACTGGAGATGCGAGGGTCGTTTGCCCATTGTGAAATCAGGGAAAGAGGGAAAGAGGAAAGAAGGGAGGCTGAACCATACTGATAATCGGCGAGGAAGGATTGTTCCGCGATGAACACCTCCCCGCGCGGGGTGGAGTGGAAGGCGCCAGCCACGACAGAGTCTATGGAATGGGTATCAGACATCGGCGGCGCGAGATGCGTTGTCCCCTTTTTCACGCCGAGCGATTTGAGTTTATCCGCAATGGAGGAATTTCGGGACGAATCCATACAGGGCGATTATAACCAAAGCGGAAACATTAACAAAACACGCCCGTCACATTTTCGGCGACGGGCGCGTTCATCATATAAAAGAGGACTGTTGTCTACCAGCTCTGCCCCTTCTCCGGAAGACCGATCAGAAACTCCGATTTCGGCACTGCGATGACGAACAGGCGTCCCCAACTCAGGTTGCCTTCCGCCTCGATACAGGTCTGGAAAGCGACCTGGTTTTCACCGAAATACACCCGTTTGAACATTTTCTCGACTGAGAGGATCTCCTCTTCCTTATCCATGTTGCGGAATGAACTGTATGGGCTGTTGGGCTGCAGAGCCTGATAACGCAACACCTCGGTCACCACAAGGGTCTTGACCCGTCCGTCTCCGTACACCAGCCGGACTTCCTGCCCAACCTCGAGTTGCGAGAAGGTCCTGCCGGCGAGGTAATTGTGGGCAAGCAATCCCACAGTTCCGTATTGTGCCGCCATGCGAAACTGTGTCGCTACACCGTCATAGTTGGAAACGTAACCGGCATGTCCCCAGGGTTGTTGCACAACCGGCAGAGCCAGCACACTCGAAACATAGACGCCGCGCACGGTGTCCGCCCTGCCATCCTGAACGGTCTGCGAAAACTCCGCAAAAGCGGGCAGGGTGGCCTCCCCATTTCCCATTGCCAGTGTTGAGGCGGGGTTGAGCAGCAGGGAAATCAGGACGATCAGCAGCAGGCTCGCCTTGAAGAGGTTGCTGGTTTTAAGAAATTTGAGCGCCAATCGAAATCTCCTTTTCGATAAAGGCGCTCAATTCAACCGGCGAACTTTGGGGTTCATCCATGTCGGCAGCCTGGCTGTCGTGATCACGCGAGGCGTGATGGTAGACCCATGGCTTTGCGTCCCCGTCTTTCGACGGGTTTGCCTTTATCGAACGAATGATAAGGTTCCAAAAAACGAGCCTGGCTGTCTGCCAGGCTCGCCAAGATCGTCTTGTGTTTTCGTCTTCGGCAACCTGGCTGTCATGACCACGCACTGCGTGATGGTAGACCCATGGCTTTGCGTCCCCGCCTTTCGGCGGGTTTGCCTTTTCGGATTTGATTGACTGCATTATAGCAAAGGGTTACAGGATTCCACTTTTCATTTCAGCAAGACATCCTTACAGGTTTGCAACGGGGGAAGGTGGTACACAGGTATACAGGTAAACAAGTACACAGGTGTCTACTTGTTCTACGTGTTTACCTGTATACACGTGCGCCTCACCTGTGCTACACTTGCGCATCCGTCCATGAATACAACTTCCGGGGCGCGTCTTCCCTTCTGGCTCAAACTTCTCTACGGTTCGGGCGATTGGGGCATTTCCAGCGTCAGCATGATGCGCTCCATCTTCTACGCGCTCTATCTCACGGATGTGGTCGGGCTGGAGCCGCGCCTCGCCTCGTGGGGCGCGCTGGTCGGCATCGTCTGGGATGCGGTCAACGACCCGATCATTGGCATCCTGAGCGACCGCCTGCACACGCGCTGGGGGCGGAGGCGTCCGTTCCTGCTGTGGTTTGCGATACCCTTTGGACTGAGTTTCGTCATCCTGTGGTCCGCGCCGGATTGGGACAGTCAGGCGGCATTGTTGATCTATGTGACCCTCTCCTTCATGCTTGCGGACACGATGCAGACCCTGGTCTCCGTCCCGTTTCTTTCGCTGACCCCGGAACTGACTCCCGATTACGATGAGCGCACCGCGCTGACGAGCTTCCGCTCCTTCTTCCAACTGGTCGGCGCGCTGTCCATGGTCATCGCCGCGCCCGCCATCGTGGACATGGTACTCGAATCCGGCGGCACACAGCAACAGGGATTCATGCTGGTCGGCGCGATCTTCGGTTCCATCGGCGCGATCCCGTTGTTTTTGATCGGTGTCTTC
The DNA here is from genome assembly GCA_964419035.1 of uncultured Anaerolinea sp. GTDB lineage: Bacteria > Chloroflexota > Anaerolineae > Anaerolineales > Villigracilaceae > Defluviilinea. The sequence goes on from CAYQOF010000012.1 coordinate 17,969, forward strand.
GTTCGCGAGCGATCCACGCCGGAACAGCAGGAGAGCATGCCCTTCCGCGAGACACTGAGCGCGGCGTGGCAGAACATTCCCTTCCGCTTCTCGGTTGGAATGCACATGCTCAACTGGTCGGCAGTGGACATGGTCGCGGTGACGTTCCCGTTTTTCCTGCTCTATTGGGTCGCGGAGGGGAACATGCTCGCCAAGATCAACATACTGGGAATCAACATCGCGTATGAGTCCGCGTTTTTCGGCGTCCTCATGTCTGTTTGCATCCTTTTCATACCGTTCTGGCTGTGGGTGGCAAAAACGCGCAACAAACGCGATGCGTACATGTTCGGCATGATCTTCTGGGTTTCCGTGGCGCTGACGATCTACACCATCCAGCCGGGCGAAACGACCAAGCTCCTGTTCATCGCCGCGCTGGCAGGGATCGGCGTATCCGCCGCGTACGTCCTGCCCGATTCGATGTTCGCGGATGTGATCGAATGGGACGAACTCCGCACCCGCCGCAGGCAGGAGGGCATCTTCTACGGCATCCGCACGCTCATCCGCAAACTGACGGGCGCTCTGGTCATTTTTGTCACCCTGCAATTACTGGGCTGGTCAGGATATCAGAATCCCCCTGAGGGCGCGACTCAATTCATGCAGCCTGAATCCGCTGTGGCGATGATCCGCCTGCTGGTCTCGCCAATCGGCGCGACGATCGTATCCGGCACGATCGTCTTCGCGTGGCTGTTCCCGCTCACGCGCGAGAAGCATATTCGCATTCAACGTTTATTGGAGGCGAGAAGGGGACGGATGTCGGAATAGTCAAAACGAAAACACGAACATAAACGCGACCGCCATCCCGCACAGCATCAGGTCCATGATGATCAACACCAGCCACATCACCCACTGCGCCGGCGCCTTCTTTTCCAGCACTGCTTCTGCCGGATTCTGCGGATCGTAGAACACCATAACCTGAGCGCCCGCGGGGTAACGCTCCACCACCCTGCCCGCGCCTGTGCCGCCCACTTCGGGTCCCGGAGCGATCTTCCGACCTTGATACGTTTGTCCGCCCACCAGATAGGCGTACTGCACAACAGGATAATTTACAGACCCGCGATTACTGCTCGAACGCCTCCTCTCCAAATGGGACATGATGACCGTGCCCATCGTGGAATGCCATTGGCTCACTGCCGCCATCTTTCTCTGCGTGAAAAAGATGATGCCGAGGAATATGGCGTTGAGGATGAGAAAAACAATCCCTAGGATTCCAAATGTAAATAGAAGTTCCGTGTTCATGTGGGCTCCTTCGTCATACATGAAATTGCGAAGGTTCCAACCTTCGCAAGGTTGACTGTTTCATTGTTGTTTACTAATCAAGTGGTAAATTTTACAGGCTATTTTACCGTCACCTGAATGATCGCCGTATCCACGCGTTGATCGGTTCTTATCACCTGCAACTGCACGGCATACAACCCGCTCAAGCCCTCGGTGTTCCATTCGGCAAGCAGGTCATCCGTCACAGTTTCAGTGCCCTCGGCAACTTGAATCCACTCGCGCGGGTTCAATCCCTGACCGACGAGAATGCGATACGAGACGAAATCATCCCCAGCCGCAGTGCCCTCGATCATTACGATGCCATTCACCTCTGCAAACAACTCAGGCGATGTAACATTCACATTGGGATTGATTTGCGGCGCTTGAATCACATCATACGCCGAGGGCGGGATCGCCAGCCCCGCGCTCTCCGCCCAGGCGCGCGCATCTGGGGGGACGACAAAGTACACGCGCTCTTCAATCAATTGCGGCAAGGTGAATACCGTCGCAAGCAAACCCGTCTCACGGTTGACCGCCACCCTGCGATACATGTTATCGGGCTGGATGGGTTCGTTGCCGTTGAGAAAAACTTCGTTCACAATGTTCGGACAGTCCGATGTAGGCAACATTCCCGATGGGTCGCATACGTTGATGACCGAAACGCCGGCGGGCAATTGCCAGCCCTCGCGCGGCAGGTTTTGCGAAGCGATTTGCATCAACGCGTTCCACAGCACAGAAGTAATGCGAGGCTCCACCCCCCTCTGTCCTTCCTGAAGGGGAGAGGATTGGCGAGTCCCAGTCCAGACCACGACGGCGCGCGAGGGCGTGTACCCAATCGTCCACGCGTCGCGCGCGTCCTCGGTCTGACCCAGTTTCACGGCGGCAGGTCTGCCCGCGTTCAGCACGTTCGAACCTGCCAGCGCGCCCTGCCGCGTGATCTCGTCGCTCAGCGCGTGGTTCATCAGGTACGCCAGCGCGGGCGTCACCACAGGTTTGGCTTGCGGCGTCGTCCAATCGAGCCACAGGCTTCCGTCCATCCCCTCCACCCGCAGCATCGTCACGGGCATGAAATCGCCGCCTGCGGCTTCCTGACCAAAATACACACCCTGGCGCGCGAACGCGCCGAACGCGCCCGCCGCGTCCATCAGCGACAGGTCCTCGTCCCGCGCCACGCCAAACGAGGACGTAATCCTCTCGACGTTCTCCACGCCCATTTGCGCCAGCACCTGCGCGGCGGGCGCGGGATAATCGTTGACCAGCGCGACGCGCAGACGCATCGGTCCGTGATGTTGATTGTCGAAGTTTTGGATTTCCGTCCGCCCGGGGATATCCCAGATCAACGAGGCTGGACTCAAGCCTCGAGTGAATCCCGTCAAATAGACGAACGCGTCCAACGCGGACCCGGGCCTGTGCGCGCCGACGAGGGGCGTTTCCTGCGCCTGAAACGTCTCCCCGACGACCGCCAGGATCTGTCCCGTGCGCGGGTCGGTGACGATGGCGCTGGCGGATGAATCCGCAACTACGATTCCAGGCGGCAATGCAGGGAGATAACGCAGTGAGTCACATTCGATGAGCGGGTCGGGTAAACCTGCGAGTCTTGCCGCGTAGAACGCAGTGACACATGAGGCTTGTTTCTGTAAATCAAAATCGAGCGTTGAAATGATCGTCAATCCGCCGCGTTCGATTCTTGCGCGCGGGAACTGCGAATCCAATTGGGCGAGGAGAATGTTGACGAAAGCCGCGGCAGGCTGTGGCTGAGTCGGAGGCGGAGTCTGGAAGAAGGGTGTTTCTCCCAGCGCGTTGTCGGTCGCTTCGTCCGATAAAAGCCCGAGCGTGGACATCCTCCGGATCGTCTCCTGCCCGCGTTCGAGGGCGATCTGCGGCGCGTCGTAGGGATTGAGGCTGGGCGAGTCGCTAACCGCCGCGAGGATGGCGGATTCGGCGGTGGTCAATTGTGTTGCGGATTTGCCGAAGTAGAGTTGCGCCGCGCTTTCCGCGCCGAAGGCATGACGACCGAAGTGCGCCGAGTTGAGGTACCACTCGAGGATTTGCGTGCGCCCGTATTGCGCGGTGACCTGCGCGGCGAGGAGGCGTTCACGCAGGGCGCGGCGCAGGGAGGGCGGTTCGTCGAAGAGCAGGAGGTCGAAGATGAGGCGTTGGGCGAGGGTGGGGTGGTTTTCGTAATTGGTAATTGTGTTGAGAGTGAAGCCAGAGTGAACCCAGAAGTTCGGGTCGGAGGCGGCGATGACCGCGTCGGCGAGGGATTTGGGCAGGTGCTGCGGGTTGGTCTCGCTGAGCGGGATGTAGCGGCGCGGGGAGTCGTTTGGAGCAAAGGTGAATATGACATTTTTCCCCGTGCGGTCGGTGATGCGCGTGGGTTGGAGGAGGAGACCGTCTGGAGGATTGAGGAGAATTGGGAGGATTTGAGGGGAGGGGAGGTCGCGGGTGAGGCTGACGTACGCAAACGCGGCGGCAATGAGCAGGGCGGCGATGAGGAGCGAGAGGAACATCCCCGCGCTGAGGAAGGCGCTGCGCGTACGTGCTTCGCGCCTGCGTTTACGCGCAAGTCTTCGATCACGTCTCGCGCGCAGGATGGGGATGGTGGAGGGCATGGGTCAAGTATACAGGGAAACAGGTAGACAGGTAAACAGGAAGGAAGAACGCAAGGATGGAAGATGAAAAAAGTGGAAAGTGGAAAGCGGGAAGAAAAACGGTAAAATTGGCGAAGGTTTAGTTTGAGGAGTCTTCTATGAAGCTTCAAGAAATCGAACAAGCAATTACGGAATTGAATCCAAAAGAATTGGCTCGTTTTCGTCAGTGGTTTGAGAAGTTCGACGCGCAAGCCTGGGACGAGCAATTCGAGAACGATGCCAAATCTGGCAGGTTGGATAAACTTGCGGACAAGGCAATCGCGGATTTTCGCGCGGGTAAAGCCACAGAGCCACAAGCACTCGCTATGTAAATAAACTCCGAGTGAATGGCTCGGAGTTTTCCAAAGTTATATTACATCAAACCCAATTCCTTGTAAGTATTCAAAGATTGGGTCATAGAATTCTTTTCTTCGAGTGTGGTCTTCTTTGTCCCCTGATGGAACAACAATCACCATGCCTTGTCTCGCACGAGTTAAGAGAACACGATAGGCATTTTTAAGATAGTTTTGTCTTTCAGGCTTTTTGATTCGATTCCACCGATCACCAACAAAAGAAAAATGCTCCCAGCCTTGTTTGGAATAACGAAAATCTGCGTCCCATGTCACGCAAGCCCAATCTAATTCAAGCCCTTGTACTTGAAACTCGGTAACGACATCTTCAAGATAGTAAGAAGAACGAACATCTTCTTTCCCATCAAGGAACCAGTGAATTGGGTCAACAGGAGATTTCACATCTATTGCATGTGGCTTTAATCGTTCTGCTTGTGAAGAAACGACAATGCCATAACGTTCCGAACCACGTGCTTGAGTTTTGAGCCATCGCTTTGCATTTGCCAGATTGCGCGTAATTACAATGGGATATTTTTCTCTTACCTTTGCCAGCGTCTCTTTTGCCTCCTCGGGTTGTAAATCCAATATTTGCTTGACTAAAAGCGATATATGTTCAGCACGGAAGGAACGCATCGAGACTGCAAGGTGTAATTCATCTTTGTAAACGACATTTTTACGTGTCCTGATTTTGTTCAATTCTCTTTCTGTGCCATATTCACTATCTGTGAGTCGTGGAGAAATATATACATGCCAATTTGGGAATGAACGTTCCAATGCTTCAATCCACTCGCTAATGCCCGCTTCCCCCGTGTTAATTTCTTGACCACCCCCAACTAGACAAACTACAACAGCCCAATCAGTATGACGATCAAGACAGGAAATCAAGAATTCTGGTTCAGACACATGGAAGTCTGCATGATTGCGTCTTCGCTTCATGAAATTGGCTGTTTGATGTAGATCCCAAGCGCGTTGCGCTTCATCAAACAATGCAACATGTTCTATTGGTGGTTTGTTGGGGTCAATCAAACCTTCATCACGGAAATGATGAACATTTTGGATGAACAACTTAACTTCGCTCATTACCTCCCCTTTTTTCACTTTCCGCCCAAGTTCTTTCTCTCGTTGCACCTTATCACGAGTTAGAGCTTCACGTAGGATGGCGACAAGTGGACCATTCCCTGAAAGAAAGACGCTGTAAAGGTCGGTGTTCTTATCAATGTGTTTCGTCGCTATATTGAGTCCGACCAGTGTTTTTCCTGATCCTGGAACACCCGTCACAAAGCACAACGATTTCTGTGATCGTTCTTTTGAAACTCGGATGATTTCAGATATAGCGTCAGAGGTTTGGCTGAGATTAATGGCACTGGCATCACTTCGAGAGATTTCGCTTACTGAGTGACCATTGTACAGAGCCATCGCAGCTTCAATAATATTGGGTGTAGGTTGATACCTCCCTGATTCCCATTGCAATGAATTAATTTCGGTGCCATCTGAAAAATGTAAAACATCATCTATCACTTGCTTCAGCAACTCTTCATTACACTTGATTGGGAATAACAGCTTGTCGTTGTGGGGAGTTGCAGAAATTGTTGCAGAAAATGCCTTTGCTTTAGTGGCAATAAGTATTGGGGCAATGAAACACTCATGGCTTGTTTCATGGAAATTTTTCAAATCTAGAGCATAATCCCAAACTTGGTCAATTGCGTAAGAGGAAAATTCTTTTTCACCAACCTTGAATTCGAGAACGAAGATCGCTGAACCGATAAGTAAAATAACGTCGATTCTTTTTCCCATTCTTGGGATTGAATATTCAAAATAGATCGAACCTTTATGCGACTTAAGAACGTTTTGTAATATTCTGATTTCTTCTACCCATGCATCTCGCTGTGTTTGTTCCAAAGCAAAATCGCTACTTTGAGCAAGTTTGCCAAGTATCGTGTCTGGATTTGCCTTTAGGAAATTGGCTATTGTGTCTGAAAAATATTCTCTTCGCATTTTCCTGCTGACTTCCCAAAGCTGAGCTGCTCTTGTTTGGCAAGGATACAGCCAAATCATTATTCGGGCAAGGAACTTGGGACAGGGATAAATTCGTGAACAGGGAATTGCGGAAGGCAGGGTGGAGAGTTATCCGCGTGTGGGAGCACGAGTTGAAATTCCCTGCGAGGGTGGCTGCGAAAATCAAGACGCGTTTGTTGAAGACATGCAAATAAAATCAGCGCATCCGTTTCAAGGATGCGCTGTTTGCTTTACTTTGCCTTCTTGTAACTCTTTCGTTTCTCTTGAATCCGTTTGACTACGGTATCCATATCCTGATCATCCAGCCATTTGTGACGGTCTTTGGAGTAATCGCCGTGTCCCGTTTCGAATTGTTGCAAGAAGCGAACCATGCCCACAATGCCAAGTTCACGCGCCAACGCTTCCATGCCAGCGATGCGGATTTGTTCAAGAGACATCATATGTGCGTTCATTTCATCATCTCCTCTACCCAAACCAGTGGGTTTTCTACTCGTACCTTTAGACGCTTTGAAACTCGTTTTGCTTGCTTGAGAAGGCGGTCATCTGTTGATAAAAACACATCCGCTTTTGCGCTTTCAGCACACGCAATGTGCAAAGCATCAAACACCTGAAAGCCTTCTTTTTGCAGTTCCTCTGCTCGTTTTACTTCCTTTTCGTTAACTTCTACAACTTCTTGAACAAAGTCTGAAAGTAATTTTACACGACTCAATCTTTGCGCATCGGGCATTTGTTCGATCTCGTCCATTAACACTTCGCTTCCAACCCATTCCCATTCTCCGTTTTCAATCCGACTCAAAATACCCAGAACCGCTTCGCCTTCAAGGCGGACACGAACCTGTGTCTGGTCATCAAATGGGCGATTGATGCAACAAGTGTCGAAATAGATTTTTGTCATGACTTCCTGATTATACAGCCAAATTATCTGACTCTATTTCGTCTGTCACTCCAGCAAATCCCCCAGCCACTCCATCAGTCCGCTCTTCGTTTCCTTCTTCTCGGGCAGGTCGCTTCGCACCTCGCCGTTCTGTCCATTGATCAGCACGAGGTGCGTCCGCCCGCCGAAGGGCAGTTCGGTCATCCATATCGGGAGCAGGACGAGTTTGAACGAGTCGATCCCCATCTTTGCGGAGGAGGAATGGAGGATGTGTGTGTCGGGCAGGAGGCGCGGCAGGTCGTTTTTATATTTTGCGTATGCCTGTCCGCGCGCGTCGAGCGAGGCTTCCGCCAATGGGATGTCGTACACCTCGGCGGGCAAGCCCGCGAGGAAGCGCGGATCGTAGGGCTTGACGGAGGTCAGGTCAAAGGTGGGGATCAGGCGGATAAAAACGGCGGACAACTTTCGGGACGCGGGAATCGGCAGGTCATCCACGAGCACGGGATACGAATCCGAAACGCGTCTGACCCGGCGTCTGCCTGATCGCGTTTTGAATGGATTTTCCTCGTCCTCGTACACCTCGCCCGCATATTCGATCTCGCCGCCGATATCGAACGTCCACAAAGGGAGGTAAACTCCGCGCGGCGTTTCGACATTCCCCTCGGGCTTGATCCCGTTCCCCTCGACCCAATCCACCAGATGTTTGACCGCGCGCTTCGCGTCGAACGCGTGCGGGAGAACGCCGTCGGGCGCGAGCAGCCTCTCCTCCGATTCCCAATTGACCACATGAGGCGAATCGCAATACACGCATGCGGCTGAGATTTGACTCGGCGGCAGGATGAACTCGCATCCGCACCCCTCGCAATGGAAGACCTGTTCGTTGAGCGGCTTGCCGTGGCCGCGCGCGGTTGCCATGGCGGTGATGAAGTCTTTTTCGTCCGCGGGTCTCGGCGCGAACCCCAGCGCGTGTGTGCGCGTGCAGTACTCGCAGACCAGCGACTGACCATCAGGCGCGAACGACATCCGCCCGCCGCATTTGGGACATACGAAACGGTCGGCATCCGCGGCGCGCAGACCTTCCGGCGCGGGAGGCAGTTGATCGGGATCGATGATCTCGTCCGCTTTGAGTCTGCCCTCGAGGATCGCCAGCGCCTTGCGCGCCCGCGCGTGCTGCAGGTCGTGCGCGAGGCAGTTTTCGAGCGCCTTGCGTTTTTCGGCTGTCTCGTCCACCACCTGGCTCATCCAGAACCATGCCTCGGCGAGCACGTCGTGGTCGCTGCTCGAGTAGATGGCGCGGTCGAGGTAACGCTGCGCGGTCTGTTTGTGTCCCGTCTTCGCTTCGATGATGCCTGTGCGCAGGAGTTCCCTGCCGTAATTTCCGAACATGTCAGTCTCCAATTATGGGCGTTCGCACACGTAACGGATGATCAAGTCGTTGTGCAGTCTCTCTCCGTTCACCGTTAACTCGCCGTCGTAATAATCCGGGGGCGTGAGAGCCGCTTCGATTCTTTGCGAGGCAGGCAAGTCAACCGATTCCAAGCGGATTTCATAGACCGTGTCCCTCAATCCCGGCGAGGGCTTTGCCGGCAGGTTCAGATAATCCCCGATCATAATGGATGCCAGCGGAAAATCCC
>CAYQOF010000013.1:0-26596 GCA_964419035.1 uncultured Anaerolinea sp.
GGAGATTGCTTCGGCAAAAAACGCCGCCTCGCAATGACATACTGTTCATCTCTCCAGCCATATCGTCACGGGACCGTCGTTATGGATTTCCACCTCCATGTGCGCGCCGAATTGACCAGTCTGAGTCGGGACGCCATGTCTGCGCAGCAATTCGGAAAAGCGAGTCACCAGCGGCTCGGCGACATCGGGCAAGGCGGCTTCAATAAAGGAGGGACGGCGACCCTTTTGGGTGTTGGCGTACAACGTGAATTGCGAAACGACAATCGCCTCGCCTTTCACATCCAGGATGGATAGGTTGGTTTTGCCTTGTTCATCCTCGAAGATGCGCAGGTTGGCGGTTTTCTCCGCGAGGAACCTCGCCTGCTCCTCCCCATCCCCGTGACCGACGCCCAACAAAATCAACAGACCTTTTCCGATGGAGGAAATGGTCCGTCCGTTTACGATGACGCTGGCTTGGGAAACTCGCTGGATCAATGCACGCATGAGGGATCGTATACAAGTAGACAAGGAAACAGATAAACAGGCGTATAACGTAATTCGTATCTTGTAACTTGTATACGCGTGTACCTGTGTACCTGTGTACCTTCCTTACGGAAGCGCCATCGCCTCGCGTACCTCCGCCATCGTTTGCCGGGCAATGACTCGGGCGCGCTGCGCTCCGTCGTTCAGCACGTCAGTCACATGGTCCGGTTTGGAGGCGAGTTCGGCGCGTTTGGCGCGGAAAGGCTCGAGATGCCTGTTCAGGTTCGCGGCGAAGCGTTTCTTGCAGTCCACGCATCCAATCCCCGCGCGGCGGCATTCCACATTGATCATGTCCACTTCTTCCTGCGGGGAGAAGATCTTGTGCATCGAGAAGACGTTGCAGATGTCGGGGTTGCCGGGGTCGGTGCGTTTCATCCGGGCGGGGTCAGTGACCATATCCTTCACGCGGGCGGTCGTCTCTTCGGGCGTTGACGCGAGTTCGAGGTGATTGTTCAAACTCTTGCTCATCTTGTTCCTGCCGTCAATACCCAGTACCTTGAGCACCTCGGTATGTTTGACCTGCGGCTCGATCAACACTTTTGTGTTGTAGCGATAATTGAACGAACGGACGATCTCACGCGCAAACTCCAAATGCGGAGCCTGGTCCACACCGACGGGAACAATGTCCGTTTTATAAAGAACGATGTCCGCCGTCATCAGCACGGGATAGCCGAGCAAACCGTAATTGACATTATCAGGCTGTTGCTGAACTTTCTCTTTAAACGTCGGCAGGTCGGTCAGTTTGCCGAATTGTGCGACCATCGAGAGGTAGGTATGCAGTTCCATCACTTCAGGCACGTGCGACTGCACGAAAACGATTGATTCATCAGGGCGAATGCCCGCCGCCAGCCAGTCGAGCACCATTTCGGTTGTATTCTGCATCAAATCCTGTGTAGTTTCCACCGTCGTCAGCGCGTGGACGTCCACGATGCAATAAACGCAATCGTAGTCATCCTGCAACGCGACGTAGTTCTGGATCGCGCCCAGATAGTTCCCCAAATGCTGTCTTCCCGTCGGTCTTGCTCCCGAAAATACTCGTCCTTTTTTAGGCATTTATGACCTCAACATTTTCCGTCATTGCGAGGAGCGAACGCTTCGACTGCGCTCAGCGCAGGCTCCGTGAGCGACGAAGCAATCTCCTGACGGACCAAGAGATTGCTTCGGGCTATCGCCCTCGCTGACGGAATAATCATTCTCCAACCATCTTCCTCACCAACCCCAACACTTCCCCGGGCTCGGCGTGACGGTGCAGTTCCAACTTCGAGAACAATAAACTTCCGTTGACCGTCACCTCGAACTTGCCGCCATCCGACGGCACGAGCGTGATCGTTTCGATCAGATGCTCGTAATTCTTGAGCAATTCTTCCGCCAGGCTCACGGCCCTGCCTAGGTAGTGTCAGACCGCGCAGTATACGATTTCGATCTTCAGCATAAGCCCTCCGAAATTTTGAAGGGATTATATCATTGAGACAGTTCGTGCAAAAACGCCCGCACCGTTTCGTCCGCAGGATGCAACTTGATCTGTCTCGCCGTTCCCACCTGCCGCAGCACGCCTCCGATCACCACCGCAACGCGATCGCTCAACTTCGCCGCCTCGTTCAGATTATGCGTGACAAAGACCGCTGTTTTATGATCCTGTTCCAAAATCTGGGACAAATCCTCCAATAGTTTCGTGCGCGTTGGCGGATCAAGCGCCGCGAACGGTTCATCGAGCAGGAGCAGTTCCGGTTCCAGCACGAACGCCCGCGCCAGACTGACCCGCTGCGCCTCTCCCCCCGATAACTGGCTGGCTCTGCGTTTCGAGAGGGATTCTATCCCCAAGGCCTGAATCCACCTACCCGCCCGCCGACGCGTCTCCTCCTTCGAAATGCCGCGGAACTTCAACCCCAGCGCGACGTTCTGCTCGACGGTCATGTCCATCAACAACGGAGCCTGAAACACGAAAGAGATCCTGCGGCGATATTCCATGTCGTTCAAATCTCTCAATGATTGCCCATCAAATTGAATATCCCCGCGCGCCGGCTTGAGCAGATGCGCCAATGCCAGCAGCAACGTACTCTTCCCCGCGCCGTTGGGACCGACAACTGCCAGCGTCTCGCCGCGTTGAATATCGAGTTTCCCAATTTCCAATACGATCCGCCCATTTCGCTTGATTTGCAAGTCATTAATCTCGATCAAGTTTTCCATCTTTCTTTCCTCTTTCGTCTTTCCCGCAATGAAAGAGGAAAGACGAAAGAAAGCATCACTTCTTCTGCCCTCTCTGCTGAATCCACGTCAGTGCGAGGTTGATGAGGTAGGTGAGAATCAGCAACAGCGCGGAAAGCGCCAGCGCCTTTTCAAACTCGCCTTTGCTGGTTTCAAGGACAATCGCCGTTGTCAACACACGCGTCTGACCTTTGATATTCCCGCCGACCATCATGGACGCGCCGACCTCCGAGATGACGGAGCCAAATCCCGCCATGAGCGCGGCGAGGAGCGGAAGCCGCGCCTCCCGCCACAGGCACCAGACCATTTGGATGCGTGAAGCGCCGAGTCCCAAGAGTTGCTGGCTGAGGCGCGGATCCAAGGCTTCGAGCGCGGCGGCGGTGAGACCCGTCACCACAGGCGCGGCGATGATTGTCTGCGCGATGATGATGGCAATCGGCGTGTAAATGAGGCGCAACTCTCCAAGCGGACCGCTCCGCCATAACATTATCGCCACCACCAGACCGACAACCACTGGCGGCAATGCCATCCCCGTGTTGATGATGCTCAGGATGAAGGACCGCCCGCGAAAGTTGCCGAGCGCCAGCCACGTGCCGAACGGCAGACCGATCAACAGGCTGATGCCTGTGGCAATGGCGGAGACTTGTAATGAAAGGGAGGTAATTTGAAAGACTTCGGGATCGAAGGACATGTTATTCTCAAATGTCACACCTGCTCTTAACGCCAGGTGCAAGAGTTGCGAGCCTATCGGGCTGAGCGGAGGCGGAGCAATCTCCACCTGCGCGAGGGGATTGCTTCCCAAAGGTCGCAATGACGTAAAACTACGGCGACTCCAACTCCTCTTCGGTTTTGCCCGCATCGGGATAGAACAACGGCTCGCCGTATCGTTCCACGCCGAATCCAGCGATGATCTGCTGACCTTCGGGCGAGGTGATGAAATCGGCAAATGCCTGCGCGCCCGCAAGGTTCACAGATGGATGTCTTTCAGGGTTGACCGTCATGACATGATAAATGTTCAACAGGAGCGGGTCGCCCTCGAAGAGAATTTCCAGATTGACGTTCGGTTTGTAGGCGAGGAACGTGGCGCGGTCGGTGAGGGCGTAGCCGCCTTTTTCGGAGGCAATCGAAAGCGTCGCGCCCTGTCCCTGCCCGGTTTCGAGATACCAAGCCTTGCCACGCGGGTCAAGACCGAGTCTGCTCCATATCGCCAGTTCTTTGACGTGAGTCCCCGATTCATCGCCGCGCGAGATAAAGGTCGAGGCGGAGGAATAGATCCAATCGAAAACAGAATCAAGCGTCGGCTGGGAGCGAAGCGAGGCGGGGTCGGAGGGAGGCCCCACGACCACAAAGTCGTTGTGCATCACGAGGCGGCGGTCAATCCCGAATCCATTTGCGACGAATTCCTTTTCCGCGTCGGGCGAATGAAGCAGGATGACATCCGCATTGCCCTGTTCGCCGAGTTTCAACGCCTGCCCCGAGCCGACCGCAACCAGTTGAACGTTGTAGCCTGTCTTTTCGCTAAAGGCTGGCAGCAGCATATCCAGCAAACCCGAATCCTGCGTGGAGGTGGTAGAGATGAGCAAAAGGTTCGTATTCTCAGGCGAAGCCGTGCTACACGAGGTTAACGCAAACAGCAGGACCAAAGCGAGGGCGATTATTTTTTTCAATCATCAACTCCGATGGATAAAAACGGGGCGACTTCGGAAGCCGCCCCTCTATCGGGATGAATTATAAACCCAAGTCCGCGCCGGTCTTGTCGGCATCGGGGTGGAACAACGGCTGACCATATTTATCCACGCCGAATTGACCGATGACCTCCTGCGTGGACGGCGCGATCATAAAATTCAGAAACGCCAGCGCGCCGTCGTAATTGACCTTGTCCCATTTTTCGGGGTTGACCGTGATGACGTGATAGACGTTCAGCAACGCGTTATCGCCTTCGACCAGAATCTCCAGTTGCAGGTTGCCCCTGATGGCAAGATACGTGGCGCGGTCGGTCAGTGTATACGCTCCCTTTTCAGAGGCGATCGTTAACGTCGCGCCCATGCCCTGCCCCGATTCGAGATACCAGTCTTGTCCTTTCGGCTCGAGCGCGGCTTTCTTCCACAAGACAAGTTCGGCATTGTACGTGCCAGAATCGTCGCCGCGCGAAACGAACGCCGCGCCTTTCTCATCAATCAATTTCAACGCCTGCACCCCCGCCAAACCTTTGATCCCCGCAGGGTCGGACGCGGGACCGACGATGACGAAATCATTGTGCATGACGAGCGCGCGGTCCTTTCCGAATCCGTTCTGCATGAATGTGACTTCCGCGGCCGGGGCATGGACAAGAAGGACATCGGCGTTGCCCTCCTCCCCCATCTTCATCGCCTGACCCGATCCCACCGCCACCGTCTGGACCGTGTAGCCTGATTCCGTTTCGAAAAGCGGAATCAACACATCGAGCAGACCCGAGTCCTGCGTAGAGGTGGTGGTGGCGAGGATGAGGTTTGGGTTGGACGGCGCGGCGGGCACGGATGGCGCACAGGCGGAGAGAAGTAGTACGAGAATTGAGAGGATTGGGAGGAAGCGTTTCATGGGAGGATCCTGAAAATTTTCTGCTTGGGGGGTCGAGTAGAGCCGTGATCGTCGTCTCGTACCGAGACCACCAGTTGACAAAAATACTCTTGTTGCGTGGTGGTCTCGGTACGTCCTTCGTCTCCGCTGCACTCCGCTCAGGACTACTCGACCACCGTGTTAGATTGAAATTTGTTCCCCGCTATGCGCGGAGTTATAGCCTGTTAATACCGAGAGTGAATTACGAAAGTCAACGGTCTGGATGTAATCGAGCAACGGCGAGAGCGTCTTTTCATTCTCGCGCGGCAGGACAAGGTCGTAGCGTTCCTCGAATAACGGGATGAAATCGAGTCCGTGTTGGTGCGCGGCGGCTTGCAGACCGAGGGCGGCGTCCGCTTTGCCTGTTTCGATCAACCGTGCGGCTTCGGTGTGAGTCTTCACCTCCTTGTTGTAACCGTTGATCCCGTTGGTTGGGATTTTGAGTTTATGCAATTCCGAGTCGAGCCAGAGACGCGTCCCAGAACCCGCGTTGCGGTTCACGAATCGGACATCCGGATTGGCGACGTCCCCGATTCTTTTTATTCCTTTTGGGTTTCCCTCTGCCAGCATCAACCCCTGCGTGCGGTATGCCAGCGTGACGATCTCCACATCACGGTCGGGGAACAGATAACGGATGAACAGCGTGTTGTATTCACCTGATTCATCCAGGAGATGTGACCCCGAAATTTGACAAAGTCCCTGTCGGAGATTGACAAGTCCATCCAGCGAGCCGACAGGCAAACTCAGAAGAGTGATGTGTTTTTCAAGATGTTCCGCGATCCCTTCGAGCGCGATGTCATGGCTCCCTGAAAAAATCACTGCTGGTTTTTTCATTTTCGGGAGGATAACCTCCTGCAACAACAACGCGTCCGCTTTGGCACGGTAGAACTTCTCGGTCACTTTGCCTGTTCTGCGGATCTCGCTTACTTCGACGAGATCTGCCGATTCAAGCGCCAGGATATGATGACGAATCCATGCCGGAGACTGTTTCAAGGTCCGCGCAAGATGCGTGAGGGTGGCGGGAGATGCCATGAGCAGGCGCAGGATGTCCATGCGGCGGGAATCTGCCAGCAACTTTATCTTATCGAAAGAACGCAGGGAATCAACTTTTCTCATTTCGATTAAGTTTTTCCTTATTCGTGAGTCTATATTGAAACCAGACAGATGTCAAGCGAGTTTTTGTTTGACAGCCCGGTTTCATCGTGATATAACTCGCCAAACAATTTACGGATTTGCTCATCCAGAGAGGCTGAGGGACCGACCCGATGAAGCCTCGGCAACCGGTGTTAGTCTGATAGTCAAATAGTCTGATAGTCAAATAGTCTGATAGTCAAAAGACCATGAGACTATAAGACCATAAGACCATAAGACTATAAGACTATAAGACTAATTACGGTGCCAACTTCGGCGGACAATAGTCCGAGAGATGAGAGAGGAACTGTTTATTCAAGCCGCCTCTCATTGCGAGAGGCGTTTTTGTTGTTGTGAATCGTCATTGCGAGGAGGGCGTAGCCCGACGAAGCAATCCCCTACTTAAGGCGGAGATTGCTTCGCTCCTTACAGTCGCTCGCAATGACGGAGGCGACTTTATGCAAATCGGAGAGACTCTTTACGTGACGAACCGCGATGACTTTCGCAAGTGGCTGATCAAGAATCACCAGACCAAGAAAGAGATTTGGTTGATTCAATATAAGAAAGCCGCGAAGAAACCGTCCATTGACTACGTGGAGGCGGTGGAGGAAGCCATCTGTTTCGGCTGGATTGATAACATCGAAAAAAGCATGGATGCGGAACGCTACGCCGTACGCTTCTCCCCGCGCAAGCCGAAATCGAACTGGACGAATACAAACAAGGATCGTGCGAGGAAGATGATCGCCGAAGGCAGGATGACGCCCGCTGGGAGGGCGACGCTGCCACCTGATGTTTTGAGTTGACGCTCAAGACCAAAACAGGTAAAATCTAGACAGACTAGACAGAATTTGAGAGGAGCGACGATCCATGAATGATATTTGGCAAATCCAGGATGCGAAGAACAAACTAAGCGAAGTCATCGCCCGCGCCCTGAAACAGGGACCGCAACTCATCACGCGCCACGGCGAGAAAACCGTCGTCGTTGTGGCATACACCGAATACGAGAAACTCCGCAAGTCGCAGGGAAAACTCTCCGAGTTCTTCAAAGCCTCCCCGCTTGCGGGCATTGACCTGACCCGCGACAAAAGCCTGCCGCGCAAGGGGCTCGAGTTATGAAAGCCCTGCTCGATACCTGCGTGATCTCCGAATTGGTTTCAAAGAAACCGAATCCAAAAGTGGTCGAGTTCGTTGACTTGCTCGACCCGGAGGATGTGTATTTGAGCGTCATTACGATTGGCGAAATCGTCAAAGGTATTGAGAAATTACCCAAATCCCGCCGCAAAACGGACTTACAGAACTGGCTCAGGGATGATCTACTCATCCGCTTTGAAGGAAATATCGTTGCTTTGGATACGGATGTTCTCATCGAATGGGGCGCGTTGACCACACAACTCGAATCCAGCGGAAAAACCATGCCCGCCATTGACTCGCTCATCGCCGCGACCGCGCTGGCAAAGAAGATGACGCTCGTCACGCGTAATGTTGGTGATTTTGAGGGAACGGGCGTGGAGATTGTGAATCCGTGGGGATAGCAAGAGACCTCCGGGTTCTGCAGAACTCGGAGGTCTAAAAAAATCTGTTCAATTTGCATAACCTGCGGATGAGACTTTAGGAGAACCAACTTAATGACCAATCGTAACTACACCAACCGCCGCTACCTCGACGCCCTCGAAAAGAAGGTCCTCGTCTTCGACGGTGCGATGGGCACGAGCCTGCAAGTGCAAAACCTGACTGCCGAACATTTCGGCGGCGAGCAATACAACGGATGCAACGACTACCTCGTCATCTCGTATCCACAAGCTGTGGAAAAAGTCCATCGTTCCTTTCTCGAAGTCGGCGTGGACGTGCTCGAAACGGACACCTTCCGCTCCAACCGCATCACGATGAAGGAATACGGTCTGCAAGATAGAGTCATCGAAATCAATCAAACAGCAGCATCTCTCGCAAGACGATTAGCCGACGAATATTCGCATGCTCCC
Source organism: uncultured Anaerolinea sp. (assembly GCA_964419035.1). Classification (GTDB taxonomy): domain Bacteria; phylum Chloroflexota; class Anaerolineae; order Anaerolineales; family Villigracilaceae; genus Defluviilinea. Next base: position 8,433 of record CAYQOF010000013.1, read on the forward strand.
TCATCCCCAGCCCTTCTCCCAATGGGAGAAGGGAGTGAGTCCCCCTCTCCAACGGGAGAGGGGTTAGGGGTGAGGGAGAGATTCGTCGCTGGTTCCATCGGACCCTCAGGCAAGCTCCCCTCCGCGGACGACCCCGAACTCTCCAACGTCTCTTTCGATGAACTCGTCGACGTGTTCCGTGAGCAAGCCGTTGGATTGATCAAAGGCGGCGTGGACCTCCTGCTCATCGAAACATCACAGGACATTCTCGAAGTCAAAGCCGCCATCATCGGTCTGCACAAAGCCATGGATGAGACCAAGGTCTACTTGCCGATTCAGGCTCAGGTCACGCTCGATACGACGGGACGCATGTTGCTCGGCACCGACATCAACGCCGCGCTTGCCATCCTCGAAGGCATGGGCATTGACGTCATCGGTCTCAACTGCTCCACAGGTCCCGAACACATGCGCGAGCCCATCCGCATCCTCGGCGAAAATTCCACGCTCCCCGTCTCGTGCATTCCCAACGCGGGGCTGCCATTGAATGTTGATGGACAAGCGGTTTATCCGCTTGAACCTGAGCCATACGCGAACGATATGTACGAGTTCGTAACGAAGCATGGCATTCGAGTGGTCGGCGGATGCTGCGGCACGACCCCCGAACACCTCCGCATCCTCGTGGACAAACTACGGAACACGCCCCACGCACCACGTCCGCCTCGCGCGACACCCAAACTTGCCTCCGCCATGTCAGCCTTGGACATGCGCCAGGACCCTCCGCCCACCCTGCTCGGCGAGCGACTCAACGCGCAAGGCTCGCGCAAATTCAAGCGGCTCCTGCTCGAAGAAGATTACGACTCGATTCTCGAAATCGCGCGTGAACAAGTGGATTTCGGCGCGCACGCCCTCGACATCTCCTGCGCCGTCACCGAACGCCCCGACGAATCCGAACTGATGCGCAAGGTCGTCAAGAAACTTGAGATGGGCGTGGATGTACCGCTCGTGATTGACACGACCGAACTCGACGTTCTCGAAATTGCGCTCAAGACCGCACCTGGACGTTGCTTGATTAACTCAACTCACCTCGAAGCAGGTCGTGAAAAAGCCGATAAGGTTTTCAAACTCGCAAAAGAACATAACGCCGCCGTCATTGTGCTGACGATTGACGAGAACGGCATGGCAAAGACCCGCGAGAAAAAACTCGAAGTCGCCAAACGCATCTACGACATCGCCGTCAATGACCACGGACTCAAGCCCCAAGATCTGGTTTACGACACGTTGACCTTCACTTTGGCGACAGGCGACCCCGAATTTGCCAACTCCGCCATCGAAACCATCGAAGGGATAAGACTCATCAAACAGGAATTGCCTGGCGTGCTGGCGTCTCTCGGCGTGAGTAACCTGTCCTTTGGCTTTGCTCCGCATGCCCGACCGCCGCTGAACTCAGTCATGCTCTATCACTGCGTCCAGGCTGGACTGGATATGGCAATCGTGAATCCTGCCCACGTCACCGCCTACGCCGATATCCCCGCCGAAGAAAAGGAACTCTGTGAAGACCTCATCTTCAACCGCCGCGCCGATGCCCTGCAGAGATATATCGAATACTTCGAGAAACAAGACCTGACAGGTCTCGGAGACCTGTCAGGTCTGAAGAAAGATCCCACCGCAGGCATGACGCCCGAACAGCGCCTGCACTGGAAGATCGTCCATCGCCACAAAGAGGGCGTGGAGGCGGATATTGATGAGATTATTAATCGTTCCTTCGTCCCTAACCCCTCTCCCACAGGGAGAGGGGAACACCCTCATGGAGATGAGATCGTACCCCCTCTCCCCTCGGGAGAGGGCTGGGGTGAGGGCAAGCCACGCAAACGCAACCCCCGTCTCCCCGAAGAACTCAAAGAGCGCGTTCGTGAACTCCGTAAAAACTCCACCGACGCCGAACAACTCCTGTGGAAAATCCTCCGCAATCGCGGATTCCACAATGCCAAGTTCCGCCGCCAACATCCCAAAGCAGGTTTCATCCTTGACTTCTATTGCCATGAAGCAAAACTGTGTGTTGAATTGGATGGAAGTCAACACAACGAAGATGAACAAGTCCAATACGACGAAGAACGCACGAAGATTTTGCAGGAACAACATAGAATAAAAGTAATCCGATTTTGGAATAGCGATGTTTTGAAGAAAACAGATGCTGTGTTGAACGAACTCTGGTCGCTTTTGGATGAGAGGCTTCCTGCGAACTCCCTCACCCCTAACCCCTCTCCCGTTGGAGAGGGGGACTCCGCCCCCCTTCTCCCTTCGGGAGAAGGGCTGGGGATGAGGGCACGCCAACACGAAACCGCTGTTCACACATTAAACACCGTACTCCTCCCCGCCATGAAAGAAGTCGGCGATAAATTCGGTGCTGGCGAATTGATCCTGCCCTTCGTGCTCCAATCCGCCGAAGTGATGAAGAAGACCGTCGCTCATCTCGAAAACTATCTCGAAAAAATGGAGGGTGTCACGAAAGGGACAGTCGTCATTGCCACCGTCTACGGCGATGTGCATGACATCGGCAAAAACCTCGTCAAAACGATTCTCGCCAACAACGGTTACACGGTCATTGACCTTGGCAAACAGGTTCCTGCCGAAACGATTATCACCAAAGCCGTGAAAGTCAACGCGACCGCGATTGGACTTTCCGCTTTGCTCGTGTCCACTTCCAAGCAGATGCCGCTCATCGTCAACGAACTCCACCGCCGCAACTTGAAATTCCCTGTGCTGATCGGCGGCGCGGCGATCAATCGCCGCTTCGGACGCCGCATCCTCCAAACCGAAGGCGGCGACTTTTACGAGCCTGGCGTCTTCTACTGCAAAGACGCCTTCGAAGGTCTCGAAACCATGGACGTACTCATCAACGACGAGAAACGCCCTGAACTCCTTGCCAAGACCATCCGGGAATCCGAAATGGAATTAGGCAGAGCCGCGCAACATGCTCCACGCTCCACGCAACAACGCTCCACGATTCAGCCATCTCCTCTAACCCTCCCCCCATCCAAATTCGGTATGCGCGTCGTCAAGAACATGCCGCTCGAGATCGTCTTCACACACATCAACATTAATGAACTCTACCGCCTCTCCTGGGGAGCGAAGAATACGCATGGCGAAGAATGGAACAAACTCAAAGCCGAGTTCGACGCGCGTCTCGACAAGATGAAGCGCGTAGCCCTGCGCGAGAAATGGCTGAATCCGCAAGGCGTGTACGGACTCTTCCCCTGCCAGTCCGAAGGCGACGATCTGATCATCTACCCCCCTCTCCCGCAGGGAGAGGGGGCAGGGGTGAGGGAGGAACTAACCCGTCTCACCTTCCCCCGTCAGCCCCATGATGAGCATCTCTGTCTCGCGGATTACTACGCCTCGGTTGAATCTGGTCAAATGGACGTGGTCGCCTTCCAGGTCGTCACCGTTGGTCAGGAAGCCACTGAACGCTTCGACAAACTCCAGTCCGCGCACGATTACACCGAAGCCTACTTCACCCACGGACTTGGCGTCCAGACCGCCGAAGCCACCGCCAATTATTTACACGAACATTTGCGCCGCGAGATGGGCATTCCTGAGAATCAAGGGAAACGCTACTCGTGGGGTTATCCCGCCATCCCTGAATTGGAGGACCACCAAAAGATCTTTGATTTGCTGCCCGCGGTCACGCAAGAGTTGGGCATGAGTCTCAGCCCGTCGTATCAGTTGATTCCTGAACAGTCCACCGCGGCGATCATCGTCCATCACAAGGATGCGAAGTATTACAGCGTCGGCGAATCGAGGGTCGAGCAGTTGATGAAGTGATTTCGTGAGGCGGGATTACACCCGTTCCATGAAGACACTCGATTCAGAGAGCAAAGCAACACATGAAAAAATCCGTGCGGATTGAGAGTTTTCTGATCCATATCCTGATCGCGGTCAACATGGCGATCGGGATCGCAACGTTTTCGGATTACGGCGAAAGTTGGGATGAGGCGCGGTTGTACGAATATGGAGAGCAGTCCAGCAACGCCTACCGCGCCATCTTCGACCCGAACATCCGCGTTGATTTCGGCGATGACGACCTCCGTTATTACGGTCCCGCTTATTTCATGGGGATGTCTCTGATCGTCCACGGCGCTCAGAATGTTTTTCCTCAGATCCCTGTCATTGATCTCTGGCACCTGGGCAACTTTGCCTGTCTGCAATTTGGGCTGTTGTGTTTTTATCTCCTGTTGCGCCGCTTCATGAATGGCATCCCGGCACTGGCAACAACTGCGCTGTTCGCAACCCAGCCTCTGATCTGGGGACACGGATTCATCAACCCGAAGGATGTTCCCTTCATGACGTTCTTTACTGCCAGCATTTTGTTCGGGGTACGGATGGTGGAACGTTATCAGGAAGACAACTTTGAGATCAGGGCTCTCATCAAAAACCCCTGGTTTTTCGTCGCGGCAATCGCCCTGGGACTGACAATCTCCATGCGCATTCTGGGTTTTTATGCGGGTTTGATAGTTCTGTTCTACTTTGTTTTTGTCAACGCTCACAAGGCGCTTCGGCTTTCTTACGCGTATTTTGGATCGGCGTTGCTTGTTTCTTTTCTGACCTGGCCCTATCTTTGGTCCTCGCCCACCGAAAATTTCATCAAGGGTATCTATGCCATGCTGAAATTCCAATGGGTCGGACAGGTGCTGTTCAATGGCATTTACCACCCCTCGAATCAGCTTCCATCGGAGTATGTCCCGCGTCTCCTGCTCATGCAGTTTACCGAGCCGGCGCTCGCGCTGTTCGTCATTGGCTGCGCGGCGATCCTGTTTCCACGTATGCGGCAAAAATACAAGGGCATTGTCTTCCTTTTCCTTTCCTGGTTTGCCGTTCCCCTCCTGTATATTCTGGCATTCGGCATGAATCTCTATGACAACACAAGGCAGTTATTATTCATTTTCCCAGGCGCATTTTTACTGGTCGCTGTGGGACTGGATTCCATGTTCACGCGGCTTAAAGCATGGCAGGTGCAAGTCCTTCTTCTGGCATTCGTGCTGTTGCCGGGCGCCGCTGGAATCCTGAAATATCATCCCTATGAATACACCTATTACAATTCGTTTACAACCTCCAGACAACAGATTTTCAGAAATTTCGAAACCGATTATTGGGCGACTTCCTTCAAACAGGCATCCTTTTATTTGAACGATACGGCTCCCGAAAATGCGCTGGTCATCGCCTGGGGACCGGCTCAATTGGTTCGACGATATGCACGGGCGGACATTCAGGTGAAAAGTTTCGACGAACTGCAAGGCACGGATTACGCCGCCCATCCCTACTATCTTGTCCTCACCACAAGATACGACATGGATTTGAAATTCTACCCGGATATTGAGCCCATTTATTCTGTGCGGCACAACGACTCAGTTTTCGCGGTGGTAAAGTACATCACTCCCCGCGAATAGGATATTGATCAACGAGAGGCAATATGGAAAATTTCTCAGACATACTGGCAAAATCAAAGACCCTCCTCGCCGACGGCGCGATGGGCACCATGCTCCATGCGCGCGGCGTGGGCTTCGACAAATGTTTCGATGAACTCAACATGACCAATCCCTCCGCTGTGGCGGAAATCCATCGCGCCTACATCGAAGCAGGCGCGGAGTTGATCATTACCAACACCTTCGGCGCGAACCGCTTCAAACTCACCAAACACGGCTTGCAGGATGACGTCGTTGCCATCAACAGGGCGGGCGTGGATCTCGCCAAACGCGTCGTTTCCGCATCGTTCAAGGAGGTGCTGGTCGCGGGCGACGTGGGTCCGCTTGGGGTGCGGATCGCGCCGTTCGGACGGGTGCAGGCTGAGGAGGCGCGTGAAGCGTTCGCGGAGCAGATCGAAGCGTTATGCGAGGCGGGTGCGGATTTAATTGTCATCGAAACATTCAGCGATCTGTACGAGATCAGGGAAGCCATCAGAGCCGCGCGTCAGGTGTGTGATCTTCCCGTGGTCGCCTCGGTCACGTTCACGCGCGATGACCGCACACTGCTCGGCGACGACCCGACAAAAGTTGCCCGCATACTGCACGATGCGGCGGTGGATGTGATCGGCGTGAATTGCTCGGGCGGTCCCGCGCAACTTCTTCGCATCCTCAAACAAATGAATCAGGCAGTGCCAAACGGGAGGTTTTGGGTGAAGCCGAACGCGGGCTGGCCCGAACAGGTCGGCGGTCGCATCATGTATCCTGCGGACGCCGATTACTTCGGCGATTACGCGCTGTCGTTCCGCGAGGCGGGCGCGTGTGTGGTGGGCGGATGCTGCGGCACAACGCCTCAACACATCGCGGCGATGCGCAAGGCGTTCGATACCGCGCCGCACATTGACCAGACTCACATCGTCATTTTGCCGCAGGATGAAATTGCCGAAACCGAGCAGGAACAGCCCACAAAGTTCGCGCAAAAACTGACTGCGGGTGGATTCGCCATCTCCGTTGAAATGGACCCGCCGCGCGGACTTTCGACTCATAAACTGATCGCCGGCGCCTCTCTCCTCGCCGACGCGGGCGCGGACATCATCAACGTTGCCGACTCCCCGATGGCGCGCATGAGGATGTCCGCCTGGGCGGTGTGCGACGTGGTGCAGCGCAAGGTGGGCGTCGAAACGACCTTGCACTTCCCCACGCGCGGACGCAACCTCCTCCGCGTTCAGGGCGATCTGCTTGCCGCGCACGCGCTCGGCATCCGTAATGTGTTCGTCGTGATGGGCGACCCGACCGCCATCGGCGATTATCCTGAAGCGATGGACAATTATGACCTCGTGCCGTCGGGTCTTATCAAACTCATCAAACAGGGATTCAACGCCGGCGTGGATCATTCCGGCACGAGCATCGGACAACCGACCAATTTTTTCGTCGGCGCGGCGTTGAATTTGTGCCCGCCGGATATTGACAATGAGATCAAGAACCTGCACCGCAAAGTGAAAGCAGGCGCGGACTTCTTCCTCACGCAGCCGGTCTACAATCCGAACGACGGACCCAAAGTTCTGGAGGCATACGAAGCAAAACACGGAAAATTGAACCAGCCGATCCTCGCGGGCATCCTCCCACTTGTCAGCGTGAGGCACGCCAACTTCCTGCACCACGAGGTGCCGGGCGTGTTCATCCCCGAGGAGACGCGGAAACGCATCGAAGCCGCGGGCGACGACGGAGTCAAAGCCGGGGTGGAGATCGCGGTCGAATTGGTGGAGCAGATCAAGGCGTGGGCGGGAGGCGTGTACGTCATGCCCCAATTCCACAAGTACGACATGGTCGCCGAGATCATCGAAAGGGTAAAAACGTAGACAGGTACACACGTAGACAGGTATACTTGCCCCATGCTCCTGACCATTGACATCGGCAACACGAACCTCACGCTCGGCTTGTACGACGGCAACAACCTGGTCGCGCACTGGCGGCTCGCCACCGACCACGCCCGAATGCCCGACGAATACGGCTTGCAGTTCCAGGGGCTTCTGCAAAACGTGGGTCACACGGTCAGGGAATTGACCGGCATTTGCCTCGCCTCGGTTGTGCCGCAACTGACCGGTCGCGTTTTGCAGGCATGCCGCGAATATCTGGAAAAAGAACCGTTCATCGTGGACGTGGGCATCAAGACGGGCGTCAAAGTGAAATACGACGACCCGCGCGCGGTCGGCGCGGACCGCATTGCCGACGCGGTGGCGGTGATGTATCTGTACGGCGGTCCCGCGTGTGTGATTGATTTCGGCACCGCGACCACGTTCAACGCCATCACGAAAGAGGGCGAATATCTCGGCGGCGCGATCACGGCGGGCATCAACCTCGCCACCGAGGCGCTGTTCACGCATGCCGCAAAACTTCCTCGCATTGATTTGCAGCGTCCGCCGTCCATCATCGGGCGCAACACTGTCCATGCCATGCAATCGGGTCTGCTCTTCGGGTACGTGTGCATGGTGGAGGGCATGGTCGAACGCTTCCGCAAGGAACTCGGAGCGACCATGAAAGTCATTGCAACCGGCGGGCTGGCGGAGATCATCGCGCAGGAAACGGACGTCATTCAGATCATCGCGCCCTGGCTCACGCTCGAGGGCTTGCGCATCCTTTGGGACTTGAATCATCCGTTATAAAAGCATCTGTCATTGCGACCCCGCCTCGCGGGGGAAGCAATCCCCACAGAAGATGAGATTGCTTCGTCGGACCTTCGTCCTCCTCGCAATGACATTACCGATGATTCCTGGATGCGGGGGATTGACCCTCATCGCCCGGCCTTCACCGATGCCTTCCATGGAACCCGCGTGGACGATCACCCCACTTATCTGGCCCACGAACCTCCTCGATCAGACTCAGAGTAAGCCTGTCACCGTTATCCCGATCCCCTCCCCCACCGAGACTTCCACGCCTCAACCATCCGAGACGCCTCCTCCCACATCAACGCCCGAGCCGCAATGGTACCTGCAGGGACCAGACGAAGTGATCGTGCCGATTCTTCTCTACCACCACATCGGCGATTCACCGGGCAACAGTCCCTACTACGTTTCGCCCTACGCATTCGAGCAGCAGATGTACCTCTTGCGCGCATGGGGCTATGAAACCATCTCCGTGGAGTTGATGGTCAGGGCAATCAAAGAGGGCGCGCTGCTGCCGCCCAAACCGATCATATTGACCTTCGATGATGGGAGCGTCAGTGTATTCACGAACGCGCTTCCGATCATGCAGAAATACAACTTCACAGGGACGGTTTACCTCGTCCACAACTTTATCGGGTTCACCAACTACATGAACGCCGAACAGATCCGCAGTCTGTACGCATCCGGCTGGGAGGTGGGCAGTCACAGCCTCAGCCACGCAGACCTGACCGAGCGCCCAGACCGCCAACGGGAGGAGATCATCGATTCGCGTCGCAGGCTCGAGGCAATCCTCGGCGTTCCCGTGTTGAGTTTCGCCTATCCCTTCGGCGCATACAACGCGGATTCGGTTCAGTTTGCGCGGCAGGCTGGTTACATCGCCGCGGCAGGACTTGGGAACGAGACCCTTCAAAGAAGCAGGAACCTGTATTATCTCTATCGAATGGACGTCAAAGGCTCCTACGACCTGTGGCAGTTTGCCTCCCTCCTGCCTTGGCGCGAGGACATGAACGACCTCCCCGCGCTTACGCTTGTGCCGTAAATATGATGACCTTTCGGGAACAAATTCGGCTCTTCAGGGGTTGAAGGAGTATAGCGAAAGGAGAGCGCGATGAGAATTCAGTTTGTCATTGGCATCATGATCTTATTGCTCGCGACCTGCTCCAGCAAGGAATCCGCCCCGGCAGACAACGGCGTGGAGGGACAGGTTTTGATCGGTCCGATGTGCCCGGTTGTGCAGGAGGGACAGGAATGCCCCGACCAGCCGTATCAAGCCGTTCTAACGGTCAACAGCCTGGATGGGAGAAAGATCGCCCAAGTCCAGACGGATGAACAGGGCAGGTTCAGAATCCCTCTCGAGACGGGGCAATATATCCTCCATCCGGAATCCCCGAATGCCCTGCCACACGCGGTCGAGCAGACTTTTATTGTCGAGTCAGGCAGGTTTACGCAGGTTGTCGTGAATTACGACAGCGGTATTCGTTAACGGAACTCTTATGTCCTTCTCTTGCCATGTATATGATGGCGCGCTATAATGCCGTCCTGGTTGAAAAGCAAGGAGAAGGAACCATGCCCGTCTATACTTATCGCTGCGAATCGTGCGGTGTGCAGTTCGAGCGACATCAATTCTTTCACGATTCGCCGTTGAAGACCTGCCCTGAGTGCCGCAAGCAATCTTTGAAAAAAGTGATCACTCCCACGCGCGTCATTTTCAAAGGCTCGGGGTTTTATGCCACCGACCACAAATCCCCATCGGGCGGTAGTTCCCGCGAGAGCAAACCTGAAAAAAAGGAAGAAAGCAAACCTGCCGAGTCAAAGAAAAGTGAATAATGCAGGATGTTGAATGGGAATCAAAAGAGAGAAGGTTGCGCCTTCTCTCTTTTGATTTATCACATGTCATTGCGAGCGCTTTCTGCGAAGCAATCTCCTGTTGCACGTCAACAAACAATTTTTCGAACTAATCAGCAGGTTGATGGCAGCCACGTCCCCACGATGACATCCATGGTGATGCCATACGCCAGCGCGTTCCAAAAGCGCATGCTTGCGGGCTGATCCTTGACCTTTTGCCAGTAACCGGAGAACACGAAGAAGGTCACAACCAAAGCCACCGCGAGGCGGATCAGGATGACCCACCACGCGCCGAAACACCACGGGGCTTGATTCCGGATCACATCCACCGCGATACTGTAAATCCAGCGCAGGATGACGCCGAGGAAAACGCCGATGAAGACCTGGACTTTGGCGTTCGTGTCCTCCTGTTGGGTTGCCAGCCGGAAACCGACCGCGTCGTTGAAGTTGAAAGAGTTCATGCCATCCTCCTCTAATACGTCCACGGACCGACGAGGGCATCAATGGAGACGCCGTACACGAGCGCGTTCAGGAAACGCATGCCGGCCGGCTGGTCCTTCACTTTCTGCCAATATCCCGAAAAGACGAAGATGGTCGCGACCAGCGCAACCACCAGGCGGGCAATGATCACAGAGAGACTCCAGGAAGCCTGATTCTTGATCAAATCAACCAGGATCCAGCGGAGGAGCACGCCGACGAAGACACCGAGGAACACCTGTATCTGCGCGCCGGTATCCTCGCGTTGGGTTGCCAGCCGAAAACGGACAGCATCATTGAAACTAAAGGATTGCATGATTACGCTCCTTTCGTGAGGTCAGGGTCATTATAGCAAAGCGGAGGAGCAGATGCAATCAGAATCTTCTTTCCCGCCTCAAAACCGCGCCACTCGCAACAGATGCAAATCCATATCCACCTTCTCACCCCTTACCAACTCTGAAACCAGTTTCCCCGTTACCGGTCCCAGCGATATGCCGAGCATGGCATGACCCGCCGCAACGAAAAGATTCTCGAACGAGTCAGACCGCCCGATGATCGGCAATCCATCCGGCGTGCAGGGACGAAGCCCGCGCCAGGTCTCGATCACCTTCGCCTCCTCCAGACCAGGTAAATAGCGCTTCGCCGCATTGTGGATCGCGGCAACGCGCCGGGCGTTGATTGAAAGGTCCATGCCAGCCAGTTCGAGCGTCCCTGCGAGGCGCAATCCCTCGGCAAGCGGAGTCACCACCACACGCGCCTCCCCCAGCGATAACGCGATCTTTGGCGAGACAACAGGTTTTTCAAAAGTGAGACTGTATCCCTTCGCGGCTTGTATCGGGATTCGCAGTTTCAATGCCCGCGCAATTGCAGGCGACCACGATCCCGCCGCAAGGACAACTTTTCCAGGATGAAGTTCCCCGCGCGTCGTCCTGATGCGCGTGACTCGTCCCTTTTCCGCTTCGATCTCAAGGACTTCTGTTCCCGTTAAAATTTCCGCTCCCAGGCTTTGGGCTTTCTCCGCCAGGCCGCGCACAAAGCGCGCGGGATTGATGTACGCGTCGCGCGGGTGAAAGATTCCGCCAACGATATTTGTCAGCAAAGCAGGCTCGAGGTCGCGGACCTCCGCCGCGCTCATCGCCTGACTCGGAATATCGAACTTCTCCAGATAATGCGCATCATCAATTCCTCCCTCAAGCGCCTTTTGCGACAGATAAACTTCCAACGACCCATTGTCCTCGAACTCGAAATCGAACCCCGCGTTCTGTGACAGGTCATCGAACAACGCCCGGCTCGCATTGAGCAGGTCACGCATCACAGGGATGGCTCGCCTCATCTGCTTGTGCCTGCTCGCAAACGCAAAATGGATCAGCCAGTTGAAGAATTCCAGATCCACGCGCGGCTTGATATAGAACGGACTCTCCGCATCCAACAGCCAGCGCAGACCGCTCCCCAGCGCGCCCGGCGAAGCCAGCGGCGCTGCATGACTCGGCACGATGAGTCCGCCGTTGCCGCAAGAACATCCCGAGGCGATCTCTCCCTTTTCGAGGATCGTTACGTTCACGCCGTTCGAGGCAAGATAATACGCGGAACAAACCCCGATCACTCCCCCGCCGATGACGACGACCTCTTGGTTTACATTCATGGTTCCCTCCATCCAAATTGCTTATAGACCTCGGAAGAGTTTCCTGCTTGACCCTGAGTTTACCTGTCTACCTGTCTACTTGTCTACTCCCTTTCACGGTTTCTCCAACCCATGCTCATTCAAAAACTTTTCGTCGGCGAGAATCTCTTTCGTATTCCCGTCCGCCACGATCAAACCTTCATCCATCACGATCGTGCGCGGGAAGAGTTCCTGCACCATGCGCATATCGTGCGTGGAGACCAGCATGGTGATCGGCAATTCGCGCAATAAGTTGATTAGAGTTCTCCTCGCACGAGGGTCGAGTCCAGCGGACGGTTCATCCAACACCAATATCTGCGGGTTCATCGAAAGGACAGTGGCAATGGCAATTCTCTTCTTCTCCCCCACGCTCAAGTGATGTGACATGCGGTCGCGATACCCAGACATCCGCACCGCCTGCAGCGCGGACTCCACGCGCGCGGTCACCTCGTCGCGCGGCAAACCCATGTGAAGCGGACCAAATGCCACGTCCTCGAACACCGTCGGCGAGAAGAGTTGGTCGTCCGGGTTTTGGAACACGAGTCCGACCGTTGCGCGGATGGCAGGCAGATTGTCACGCGTGAGGCGTTCGCCCCCCACAGTCACCTCGCCCTGCCCGCGCAAGATCCCATTCAGGTGCAGCATCAGCGTGGACTTCCCCGCGCCGTTCGGTCCCACCAGCGCGGCCTTGTCGCCTTCGCACAACGTGAACGAAACGCCGCGCAATGCGGAATGATGATCGTGATACGAAAAATGCAGGTCGCGTACCGATAAAACGTTTGTCATAATCTTCCAACCAGTTGAAACAAAAGGATGACGATCAACGCCAGCGCGGTCGTGACGTAATCCACGCGGCGCATTTCATGCGGATTGATCGTATTCAGATGACCCGTATACCCGCGCGCCAGCATCGCGTTATAGACGCGGTCGCTGCGTTCGTAACTCCGCAAAAAGAGTTGACCCGCCATATTACCGGCGACTCCCGCACGCCACGCCACGCTTCCACCAGACCTCGTGCCTGCCACAGCCGCCGAACGCGATTCCCTCGCCCTGAGCAGACGGAAGACCTCATCCGCCAGCACGAACAGATACCTATAGAGGAAGGCGATGATCGTGGTGAGGATCGTAGGCACGCGCAGGTGCTCCAGCGCGTGGACAATATCCGGGAAGCGCGCCGCCGCAACCAGCAATATTGCCATCTGCACCGACATCCACGAGCGGATGAGGATGCTCACGAAACGGAGGAGACCCGAGTCGGTGATGGTCAGGTCCCAAAACAGAAAGCGAAAGGTGGTAAGTGGATTCCCCGGAATCGAGAACAAGACCGTGACCGCGATCAACGCAAACGGCAACGCAATGAGCGAACGCTTCAATGTGAAGGAAATGCCAAGTTTCGAGATCACATTGGCGGATAACAGGAACAGCCACGAAAGGCCAAAAGCCATCCACGCGCCGTCGGGCAGCAGCGCGTTGGACAGAATGAACGCCACCGTCACCACGACCTTCACGCGCGGGTCGAGGCGGTGAATGAAACTGTCGGTCTCGTGATAACGGTCGAATGCGTCGAAATGCATGAGGCAATTTACGATTGGTGGTCGAGTAGCCCGAAGCGACAGCGGAGGGCGTATCGAGACCACAATACGATTTACGATTGTTTTCGCGCTTCGTCTGCGGTCTTCGCTTCGCTGCGACCTCCGCTCAGCGCGACTGATCCATCACGATTTTGCCTTCAAACCCTGTCCCAGCAGTACGATGACTGCGGCAACAACGATCAACCCGATCAATCCGGCGAAGATCGTGGAAAGAGGCGTCTCGCCGAGAAACGGCAGGGTGTAGTCCGGGATGATCTGATATGGCGCGGAGATTCCCCTGCCGAGGAAACCCAAATCCTCGGCAACGCGCTCCAAGCCATCCGGGTCGGCGGAGGCGAGCGGGGAGAGCAGAACAACGAACAGGGAAATCGCGATCCCCGCGATCACCCAGCCGCGGCTTCCCTTTGCGGAGTCCGAGCCTTCGCCCAACAAGTCGGGACGCATGCGGAAGATAAAACCCAGCGCGGCGACCGTGATGAGCGCCTCGCCGATCCCGATCAACGCGTGCACGCCCAGCATCGCCGGGATGATGACCTGCAAATTGGCGTTCCCGCTCAGCCATATCTGCAATGATGTGAACAACGCGCCCGCCATCACCGAGAGCCACGCGGCAATGCCCGCCGCGGTCAACTTCATGGCGCGGCCTCCGCCCGATGCGGCGCGGTACAGTCCGTAACCGATGGCAACCGTGACGATGCCCATGTTCAAAATGTTCGCCCCCATCACGAGCAGGCCGCCGTCCTGAAAGAGCAGCGCCTGCACGGCAACGACCGCGGTCATCACCAACATCCCCGCCCACGGACCGAGGGTGATCGCGGCAAGCGTCCCTCCGAGCAGGTGACCGGACGTCCCGCCCGCGACCGGGAAGTTGATCATCTGCGCGGCGAAGATGAACGCCGCCATGATGCCCATCAGCGGCACCTGTTTTTCGCCCAGCGATTTGTTCGTACGCGAGACCGCAACACCCACAACGAGAACGGTAATGACCCAGCAAATGACCGACACGGTAACATTCAAAAATCCGTCAGGGATGTGAAGGGGAGCAGGCGAATAGTGCATGTTAATCTCCTTCTGCATGTCATTCTGAGGAGCGACACTTGCACCGCACTGCGTTGGGTGCAGTGCAGGTGAGCGACGAAGAATCTCGAATTTTGCCTTCCAGCAACTCCAGACCGGGACTCTTCGCTCCGCTCAGAGTGACATACTTTCAACTTGCATACAAACTCTAACCTGGTTGACACTCCGGGCACACCCCGAAGAAGGTCACGTGGCTGTTAATGCTTCGGTAATCGCTGGTGGTTTCCAGCAGGCGGTACAGGCTTTCGAGCAGTGTGTGTTCCACTTCGATCTCGGCGCCGCAGTTCCTGCAAACGATGTGGTGATGATCTTCGCCCGCGATCTCGTAGGTCAGCCGTCCGTTGACCGTTTGGGAGGAACGCGCCAAACCGTTGTCTGCCAGGAACTCGAGTGTGCGATAGACAGTCGGTTCCGTGAGCCCGGGCAGTTCCCTCCTTGCCCGGTTATGGACTTCGGTTGGTGAAAGATGTGTGCCGGCGTGGCGGAGAACATGCAGGATCGCCATCCGCTGAGGCGTCATCCGGAAACCACGCGAGCGGAGTTGAGGGGCGTACTCTGAGGCACAAGTCATATCAATCCTTATTGCAAGTTTTTACAATAACATCACATATTATAGTATACAAGGCTTTTGGGTTTCTTACCTCAAATTCTGTGATCGTTCCCAGGGCAGCAAAGAAGCAACCGGCTGGATGGCACAGTCTCAAATTCCCCTTTGTCCATGACCGAAAACAAAAACGGGAGCCGCCATGGACTCCCGTACACGCTTCTTCCTTCCCACGCCTCAGGCTGTTTCGTGGACCCCAGCCATCAGCAAGCCCAATTTTTCGCGCGAGGCGTCCTTGCGATCCATCGTTTCGACGATCTGACCGCGGTATATGACCGCGATGCGGTCCGAGAGCGACATGATCTCATCCAGTTCGGCGGAGATCAACAGGACAGCCACGCCGCGATCTCGCATCAGGATGATCTCCTTGTGGATGTATTCGATGGAACCGACGTCCAGCCCGCGGGTGGGCTGGGAGGCGATCAGCAATTTCACGGGGCGGCTGAGTTCGCGCGCCACGATCACCTTCTGCTGGTTGCCGCCTGAAAGTTTGGAAGCCGCGACGTAAGGCGAAGGGGTGCGCACATCGAATTCCTTGATCAAATTGCGCGCGTTGACATCCACCAGGTTTTGCTGGATGACGACACCCCTGGAAAATCTCGGCTGGTAATAATCGCACAACACCATATTATCCGCCACCGTGTACGAAAGCACGAGTCCGCGTTTCTGGCGGTCTTCGGGGATATGCGCCAAGCCCGTCTCCGTGATGGGGCGCGGCGGTTTGTTCGTCAGGTCCTTGCCCATGAATGTGAAGCGACCGCTTTCGATGTGACGCAATCCTGTGAGCGCTTCCGCCAGTTCGGTCTGCCCGTTGCCCTGCACACCGGCGACGCCAAGCACCTCACCCGCGTGAACGCTCAATGAGACGCCGCGCACGGCTTCCAACCCGCGTACATCCTTCACATGTAAATTCTCCACTTTCAGGACTTCTTCAGCAGGTTTGGCGGGCTTCTTTTGCACGGTCAGGATGACCTCGCGTCCCACCATCATGGAGGCAAGTTGCGCTTCATTCGTCTCTTTCGGGTTCGCCGTGCCCACCACGCGTCCGGCGCGCATGACGGTGATGCGGTCCGCAGCAGCCAGGACCTCCTTAAGTTTGTGTGTGATGAAGATGATGGAAACACCCTTGTCGGTGAGTTCGTGCATGATGCGGAAAAGTTCCTCCGCCTCCTGCGGGGTAAGCACCGCTGTCGGTTCATCGAGGATGAGAATATTCGCCTTGCGATACAGCGCCTTGACGATCTCGACGCGCTGCTGGATGCCCACAGGCAAGTTCCCGACCAGGGCGTGGGGATCAACATCCAGCCTGTACTGATGCGAGAGTTCCCTCACTCTTTGCGCCACTTCGTTGCGATCCAGTCTGACGAGGGGCATCTCGTTCGGCGCAGCGCGATGATCGGTCTCCGCGCCGAGCATGATGTTCTCGGTCACAGTGAAAACCGGGATCAGCATAAAGTGTTGATGCACCATGCCGATGCCGTGTTTGATGGCATCCTTCGGGGAGTGCAGATTGAGCAGGTTTCCCTCCACGCGGACTTCGCCTGAATCGGCTTTGTACAGACCGTACAGAACGTTCATCAACGTGGATTTGCCTGCGCCGTTCTCACCGAGCAGGGCGTGGATCTCGCCCCTGTGCAGGTCGAATTCCACCTGATCGTTTGCCAGCACACCGGGGAACCGCTTGGTGATGCCTTTTGCTTCGAGTACAACGTCCCCGATGGGGGCGATTTCGTTTTCGTTTGCCATGTTATTTCTCGTAGGGGATGCCGTCGGCGGCAGGCGGGATCGTGCGGCCGATGATGCCGGTAAGGATGAACATGGTGAGGATGTAAGGAAGAAGCCCGACCACGTACGCCTGCCGAAGGAACGCCAGGTTAGGGGGGATCACGTCGCGGAACAATTGCATGTTGATCTGCATGGCTTGCGATGCGCCGAACACGAGGGCGGCTGTCCATGCACCAATGGGCGTCCAGTTGCCAAAGATCATGGCGGCAAGCGAGATGAAGCCGCGTCCGCTGGTAAGCAGGGGTTCGAACGAGGCGACCGACTCGATGGTGAAGTATGCCCCGGCAAGTCCCGCCATCATCCCGCCGATGATGACGTTTGCGTAGCGCATCTTGAAAACGTTGATGCCGACCGTATCCGCCGCTTTCGGGTGTTCACCCACCGCGCGCGTGCGCAATCCCCAGCGGGTGTAAAAGAGGATATAGTGGACGACGAACACCAGCACGACGGCGCTGATGGCGATCGGTCTTTGATCGAGGACGGTGTTGATGGAGCGGACGACCAGAAGGCAGTCCGCCGCTTCGTTGCACAGGGGACCGATCGCCTCCATCAGGGGAATGTGAATGTTGAGAAGCGTGCCGGGAGAGTTGGGAACGTAACCGCCAAACACGCTTCCCGACCCAAAGAACATCTGGCGGTTGAGGAATCCAGTCAGCCCGACCGCCAGGATGTTGATCACCGTCCCGCCGATGATCTGGTCCACTTTGTAGGTGACGGACAATATGGCGTGGAGCAGACCCATCAGTCCGCCCGTGAGAACGGCAAAGACCAGCCCGATATAAATGCTGACATCCTTGCTGAAATTGAAAACGTGGAACATGTAGATGGCGGCGAGCCAGCCGAAGAATGCGGCGGACAGCATCATGCCTTCGATGCCGATGTTGACCACGCCGGCGCGTTCGCAAAAAATGCCAGAAAGCGCACCCAGCGTGAGAGGCGTCGCCACTGCGATGGTTGTCGCCAGCATGCTCGTGATGATGACAATGGGGGATGATTTGACGTGTCCAACCAGAACGACCGCGCCGA
>CAYQOF010000014.1:0-17829 GCA_964419035.1 uncultured Anaerolinea sp.
TTGAAGTTTTCGCGTTTGCCCTTTGCCTTGTCCGCCTGCGGATTGGCTTTTTCGTTTGCCTTTTCGGTTGCCTGTGCGCCGGGCGTCTTGGGTCCGGGCGTATTATTCCCCTGCTGGGACGGACCGGCGAATACTTGTGTTGCGGCGAGCAGGAATGTCATGCTCAAAACCAGATAGAAAAGAATGCGGTATTTTTTCATGGGTTCTCCAATGGGTCAGGGTTCGTAAACGATCGTGAGCAACAGGGAGGTTTCATCTCCGCTGGCGTTGCTGGCGATGATCTCGATCAAGTTGGGACCTTCCTCGAGGGATATGGTTGCAGAGAATTGTCCCTTTTCATCAACAATGATGATCTCGTCGTTGACGCTGACGACTGCGCCGGGTGGGGCTGAACCGATCACTTCCACTTGCGGTGTATTGAGGACGGCTTCATCCAGCGGGGAAAGCACTTGAAGCCAGATGGGTTCCTTTAGATCCGTTGGGCTGGTCGAAGTGGGGATGGGCTGGATGTCTGCGGTTGTGGGATTGCTCCCCGGCAGCGGGCTGGCAGGGATTACAACAGGCTCAGTCGAGGGTGCGGCGGGAAGTTCTGGCGCTGTGGTCGGTGTGGTGGGACCGCAGGCGGCGAGGATGAGGAGCGATGCAACGAGGGTCAGAGATGTGCGCATGGGTTACGTTGAACATGACGCAAAGATGAGAGGGAAGTTACAGAGGCGGCATTGTCACAACGCGGAATGCTTGCCGGTCTGCGCTTAAGTCATCGCGGCATTTTTGTTTTATAATCTGCGACAATTCAACGCCTCAGGAAAATGTGATGTCTGCTTCCCCCCTCGTTGTCGAGAATTTATCCTTTCAATACCGCACCCGTCCTGAACCGGCGATAGAACATATTTCATTCGAACTGAAACCGGGCGAGATGCTGTTGATCGCAGGCTCGAGCGGATGCGGCAAGACGACTCTGGCGCGCTGTATCAACGGACTAATCCCGAGGTCGTATCGCGGGAGCCGCGAAGGCAGGGTGTTGCTTTACGGGAAGGACGTGGCGGAAATGCAGATCGCCGAAATCGCACAGACGGTTGGGACCTTGCTGCAAGACCCCGAACGTCAGATCGTGGCAAGCAACGTCTTCAACGAGATCGCGTTTGGACCCGAGAATCTAGGTCTGCCGCGCGAAGAGATCATAGCGCGTGTGGATGCCGCAATGCAACGCCTGAAGATCGAATATCTGCGTGAACGCGAGACCTTCAACCTTTCAGGCGGAGAGAAGCAGAAAGTGGCATTGGCAGGACTGCTTGCCATGAACCCGTCCATTTTGCTGTTGGACGAACCTCTCGCATCGCTTGACCCTGCATCGGCGTACGAAGCGTTGGAAGTTTTTCGCAGTCTGGCAGACGAAGGGAAGACGGTCATCCTGATCGAGCATCGCGTGGAGGACGCCATCTTTGCCCGGCCGGACCGATTGCTGTATATGGAGAAGGGACAGGTGAAATATCTTGGACCCATTGATACATTGCCCACCGAGATTGACCATCGGGAAGTCAAACTCCCAGCTGAGTGGGTGGTGAAGCGGGTTTGCTCGCTGGGGGAAAAGGTCGAAGACACCGCGCCAGCCCGAAGTCCGGAACGCGATGCGTTGAACGGCGAAGCCGTATCGAAACGAGGCGAGCCGCTGGTGCTCTTCGAGGATGTGTATTTTCGATACAGCGAGGAGACCCCCTTCATCCTGCAAAATGTTAATCTCGAAATCTGCCGCGGCGATCTGATCGCTGTCGTGGGTCCCAACGGCGCGGGGAAGTCCACGCTGGTGAAACATGCCATTGGGCTATTGAAGCCGACAAAGGGACGTGTGCTTGTGGAGGGAAAGGACACGCGCAGCATGAGCGTTGCGCAAATTGCTCGTTCGCTCGGTTATGTCTTTCAGAGCCCAACGCACATGCTCTACGCGCCGACCGTGCGTGAAGAATTGGAATTCGGTCCCACGAATCTTGATTTCGATGTGGAACTGATGCGAAGGACAGTGACTGAAAGTATTTCCACAGTGAACCTGAAAGGGATGGAAGAGTACCCGCCGCTTGGGCTTTCGTTTGGCCAGCAAAAGCGCACAACCATTGCGGCGGTGCTGGCGATGCAATCGAAGATCATGATCATGGACGAGCCGACCGCCGGGCAGGATTACGCGAACTACACCCACTTCATGAATGCGATGTGTCGTCCCGGGAACGGCGCGCAATCGCTGGTGGCGGCGAACTTTGCGGCGACGCTGTTCATCACGCACGATCTGGACCTGGCTGTGACCTATGCCAACCGCGTGATCCTGATCGGCGATAAGCATGTCGCTGCGGATGGACCTCCCGAGGAGGTTCTCCAGGATTTTGATCTGCTGACGCGTTACCGCATCCGGCCGACCTCGCTTCTTCGCCTGAACCTCAGCCTGCTCCCGCGCACCGGACAATTCCTCACCGCCGAGGCTTTGGCGGCGTTCGCGTAGCGTGTTTCCGTGTAACTGTAACGCGGTTACAGGGTTATCACAAATGGGTCAGCGTGTTCGTCAATCAACTATTTCGAAAAGGAGAAGAAGAAATGAATGACAAATCAACCTGGGAATTTGGCACACGGCAGGTGGTCTACGGTGCCATCGGCGCGGCGCTCTATGGCGTATTTTCATGGGCGACCAACATCTTCCCGCTCCCCGCGGCCGGCAATATCACATTCCGCCCGGCAGTTGCCGTGCTGATCTTCTTCGGCGTGGCGTATGGTCCGTGGGTTGGTCTGCTGGCGGGCTTCATTGGCAATACGCTCGGCGACATGATTACCGGCTGGGGTTTCTATTGGAACTGGAGCCTGGGCAATGGCTTGATGGGCATGGTGCCGGGCCTCGTCATGGCGGCGATCAGCGACTTCAAAGCCCGCCCTGACATTGTGAAGGCTGTAGCGTGGGGCGCGGGAGGCATTGCCGTCGGCATGTTGTTCGCCTCGCTAACCGAGATGTTCGTCGGAGGCATTGACCTGAACACTGCGCTCGTCGGTTACTTCACACCCGCCTTCATCGGCAATCTCGTGGTCACCGTCATCCTCCTGCCGATCCTGATGATCGCCTTCGCCGGGGTCGCGGCGCGCAGAGGCAGATAACGAATGCTCGTCGCCTGGAAGTACCGCCCGCGTAACACATTCATCCAACGCCTGGATCCGCGCACCCGTTTTATCTTCCTGGCGTGCATCATCCTCGCGCTGACGGTCCCGGAAATCTGGGATTATCGCATCATCCTTCCGCTCTTTCTCATCTCGCTGACCCTGTATCTGCTGGCGCGCATCGAGTGGAGGGATGTGCGGCGCGCCTGGATCTATATCTTCATCCTGGTGTTCTTCATCGTTGGATTGAATGCCGTGTTGGCGGGACGCGGCGGTCCTTCCGCGGTGCTCGATGAAACGTCGCCGGTGGTATTTACCGTGCCGCTTGTGGTCCCTGGCACCGATTGGGGGTGGATGGTGCCAGTGACCGTTGCGAAACTCTGGTTTGCGCTGAATCAGATGACGCGCATGATGACCATGGCGATCCTTGCCATTCCGATTCCGTATACGCTCGACCCCAACATTTACGGGACGGCGTTCAAACGCATGGGCGTTTCGGACAAGGTTTCGTTCACGATGGACCTGGCGTTCCGCTTTCTCCCGACCTTTGCCCGTGACTTCAACATCACGGTGGATGCCCAGCGCGCCCGCGGCTACGAAATAGAAAAACTCAAGGGCGGGCTTGTTGCGAAAATCCAGCGGCTCGCGCCTTTGATCATCCCCGTCACCATGCAATCCACAGTGACAGGGGAGGAGGTCATTGACGCGATGGATCTGCGAGCCTTTGGCACTCGTCCGCGTACGTGGCTGAAGGAATTGCATTACGCCCCGCGCGATTATTTCATCATCGGTCTGGGCGCGGTCATATTTATTGCCTGCTGTGTCCTGAAGTGGGGGTTTGGCATCGGCGGCTTCATCGTGCCGGACTTCTTCCTCAACGCGCTGGTGGGTTAAAGTCTGGTGTTTATTTTTCGGTAGTGTCGTGATATGGCTGAAAGTGCTTCACTTTTTTGATTGTCCATGACCAACGATACCGAACAACTCATTCAGGATGGAATCGCTTTCTACAATGGTTCGGAGTGGGAGAAGGCGCAGAAATCCTTCGAGGAAGCCCTGTCTCTCGATCCTGAAAACAGGGAGGCGAACGCGTTTCTCGGCAGTGTGTTGACGCGGGTCAACAAATTCCATGAGGCTTCCAGTTACTTCGGGAAGGCGGATGGGGACGATCCTCCCCGTGAAGGGTTGAATCGGGAATGGGGAGGCATATTGAACGATTGGGGACGTACCTTCCTGAACGTCAAAGACTGGAACCGCGCGATCGAAAAGTTCCAGAAAGCCCTGGAGTGCGATACGAGCGCCCAACATGTCTATCACTACAACTGGGGGCTGGCGCTGGAGGGACTTGGGCAATACGAGGAGGCGTTGAATCAATATCAGATATCCGTTACTGCAGATCCCAGCTATGCCAACGCCTATGCTGCGATGGGAACCATTTTGTACAGGCTGAAGAGACCGGATGAGGCGGCGGAAAAATTTCAAAGGGTGGTGGATGTTGATACTGCATCCAGACATCTCCATTATCGAAAATGGGGGGATGTTCTGGAGAGTCAGGAAGAGAATCCAAATCGTTATATCGAGGCGGCTGAAAAATACGAACTGGCGATCAGGGAAAATCCATCCGATCCCAATGCCCTTGAAGCGCTTGGGCGCGTTCTCATCAAATCGGGCAGGGTCGAAGAGTTTCAGAGCATTGCAAAACTGGCGGCGAAGGAGGACAGGTACAAATCTATCCGGTATGCCTGGTCTCGGCATTTTGCAAATGGAAAGCGGTATCCTGAGGCTGTTCAGGAGTATCAAGCGGCGCTAGAAATAGATGGGAACTATACTGATGCACTTAATGGCTTGGGAAATGTACACATCTCACTGAGAGAATTCGATGAGGCAATTGCACTCTTTTCGAAAGCGGTGAGCGTTGATCCCAGGTATAAATACGCTTATTACAATTGGGGCAGAGCGCTGGAATTCCAGGGGAAATATGAAGAGGCGTTGAAGCAGTATCAAGCGGCAGTGAATGCAGATGGAAAATATGCTGTTGCATGGAACGATTGGGGGCGGATGTTAACTGAACTGAAGAAGTACGATGAAGCGATCGAGAAGTTCCAAAAGGCGCTTGAACTTAATCCCTCCGACGCGCATGTCTATCATCTCAACTGGGGAGTGGTGCTGGAAAGACTTGAGCAATACGAGGAGGCGTTGAAGCAGTATCAGATATCCGTCAATGCAAATCCCAAATATGCCGTCGCCCACGCTGCGATGGGAACTATTTTGTACAGGTTGAAAAGACTGGATGAAGCCATCCGAAGTTATGAAAAGGCTGTTGAAGTGGAAAACCGGGACGCAAACAGCCATGTCAATCTCGGGCTGGCTTTGATTTACGCGGGACGTTACAAGGAAGCCGAGGAAAGGTTCCGGAAAGCCATTGACCTGGATCCCAGTCTGACCGGCGGACATCATAACCTGGCATTCCTGTACGAAAAATTGGGACGTTATGAAGAGTGCCAGCAAAAGTGGAAGGACGCGCTGAACGCTTATTTGAACATCGAGGAGGGCAAAAGAACGGAAAGCGACTGGTCGTTTATCGGACAAATACAGGCGGCGGTTTTCCAAAGATTCGAGGAAGGCAGGAAATCAATCAGAACGGGACTGGAAAATTTCCCCGAGAGCATTGACCTGCTCGTGCCCCTCGTGGAGATTAATATCGAACTCAAGGATAAATATTCCTACGAAACCCCGGCCGGTCTGGAAGCCATCGGTTCCGCTCACTGGGAGGCGTGGGATGCCCATCAGAAACTAAAGTCGCTCCTCAAAAAACGCATGGAAAAAGGCGAATCCGCCTCCGACCTGGCTTTGCTGGGCAGGACGCAGAAGGTAATGGGGGGGATTGCCGAGGCGGAGAAAAGTCTCAATGAAGCAATCCCACTTGATCCGTCCCTGGCGGACGCGCTCAACGACCGTGCCGTCATCAAGGCGGGGCGGGAGGATTTCAAGGGAGCCATCCAGGATTTCGAAGCCGCGGTCAACCTCGAACCGCATGACTTCGGTTACGTCAGCAATCTGGCGGAGGCGTACCGAAAGGCGAAACGTTTCGACGAAGCCGAAATGACGTATCAAAGAATTCTGGGAATTGCCCCGTCTCACATGGATTCGTTGATCGGGCTCGGAGAGACGTATGCGGCTATGGGTGACGCGGCAAAGGAAGGTTCGCATTCCGCGGACGCCGAGATGATGTATCAGCAAGCTATCGAGTACTTTTCGAAGGCTATCGAGATCGAAGAGCGGGCAGAAAGGAAAAAGGAGGGTGAGCCTCACACTGCATCGAAGAGACTGAAGCCAAAGGGATTGAGCGCTGTTTACTACTCGCGCGGTTATGCCCGTGTGTCGCTCTATGATGCGCAGCCGCGGAAAAGCGATTTGTTGCTGTTGCAGGCGCAAAACGATTTCCGCAAAGTGATCAAATACGAAGCGGACAAGAACTTCCACAAGGCGAAGCGGGCGCTCTCCAAGGTCCTCGAAAGACTCAACCCGGTCTCCACACGGAACATCGAACAAAGAACGGGACCCATCCTGATCTCGTTTCTTGCCTTTGTGTTGTTTGTGGTGAGTCTGTTCGCTTTCTTCAAAGGGAGACCCGAGTTTGCCTCCCCCGGCTTTGCCCTGACCGATCAAACATTGCAAGTGCTGGAAACT
Source organism: uncultured Anaerolinea sp. (assembly GCA_964419035.1). Lineage (GTDB taxonomy): Bacteria > Chloroflexota > Anaerolineae > Anaerolineales > Villigracilaceae > Defluviilinea. The sequence goes on from CAYQOF010000014.1 coordinate 6,817, forward strand.
GCAAACCTGCCGCCGGAAGCGGTTCAGGGTTTGAATGCCCTGGTCGGCAGGGAATTTTCCACGCAGGAAGGGTTACTGGCGGCGGTCAAGTTGATCACCGGGGAGGAGGTGTTCCAGGAATACGAACAGGTTTTGCTAGTCCAGCCGCTGGAGGCGCCTGTCGAATTGCAATGGAAGCCCATCGAGATCGGTTATTTCACATTGATGGCTTTCGGCTCGCTGATCTTCATGGTCGCCGGGCTTTACCTGCAGCAGATCTCCAAGTTCAAATTCGGGAGCATCGAGATCGAGAAGAGTTCGGTCAGTCAGATTTCCTCTTCCGGCGCGCTGGGGATAAGGAAATAATTTCCCTAAAAAACGTCCCGAAGGTTCCTGGAATTCAAGTTCGTTTTCAGGATGAGCCTTCGGGACGGTGTGTATCAAAGAGAATATCATCCCCGATACATCTCCCCCGCCTCCACGCGGAAGGGGAGTCTGTTTTGCGGCGGCGCAAAGATGCAGGTCGCATATTCGGTGAACGCGCAGGGCGGATTGTAGGCGTAGTTGAAATCCAGCGTGACCCTGCCATTCTTCACAGTCTCGGTGTAGTAATACCGGCTGGGCGGATACGTCTCCCGGCTGCTGGTCTCGTCGCGGAATTTGATGAACAGCGTGTGGTTCTTCGTTTCGGTCACGTCGAGTTTGTATTTTACGCCCTTGTATTTGAACGTGACGTATCCATCAATACGATCTTCGACCGTTTCCCCAAACGTATCTTCCTGATGGCTTGATTTCGGATCGGCATAGCGGGTGTACCGCGCGGGGATGCGGAACTGTTTGTTGACCGGGAACCACTTCAAAGGCGGGAGAGAGAAGCGCTGCGGACGCAGGTTGTCCCAGATGCGGATGGCGTATCTGCCCGCGTGCTCGTGGATGACCATCCGCAGATTATCATTCCACGTGATGAAACTGGGTTTCGCCTCTCTGCTGGACTTTAGGATTGCCTTCTGCGCCAACCTGCCGTTGACCTTCACCCGAACCCCTTCTGCCACCATCAGGCGGACGGTTTTTCCCTTCAACTCGGCGACTCCCAGAAAGGTCGGTGCGCGCTCGGGCAGGACGATCTCGCACAATGGATTTGCGCCGATCAGGTTCCGCCCCTCTTTCAGCCAGCCCAGCCCAGCCAGCGCCAGCCAGCCGTTCTCACGGACGAGTGAGTTGTACCTATCCGCCCGCCATGCAAGGATCTTTGCCTGATATTCGATGTCTTTTTTGGATGCCATGAGGAGATTATACTTTGGGAAATCGGCTTTCAGAATCCAATTTTGTACAATTTGCCCCGTGATCTGGACCTTCATCCCATCACGGGGCAATTCTCCAATCTCCAGTCTCTAATTCTCCAATCCTCATATTGCGAGGAGATTGCTTCGGACGGAACACCACCGCCCTCGCAATGACATGTGTTTACTCCTCCAGCGTCGAAATATCACCTTCAGGCAAGCCCTGCGCGCGCGCTTTCAACACGCGGCGCATGATCTTGCCCGAACGCGTCTTGGGGAGTTTATCAATGATCTTCACTTCTTCAGGTCTGGCAATGGGTCCCATGTGCGTGGCGACATGCTGACGAAGTTCCTCGGCTAACTCTGCCGAAGTGCTGTATCCCGCGCGCAAAATGACAAAGCAGTGGATGGCTTGTCCCTTCACTTCATGCGGCAGCCCGATCGCCGCCGCCTCTGCAACAGCAGGATGACTGACCAGCGCCGACTCAACCTCCGCAGTGCCAAGCCTGTGACCGGAGACCTTGATCACATCGTCCACGCGGCCGATGATCCAGAAGTAGCCGTCCTTGTCGCGTTTGGCGGAATCTCCGGTGGTGTATTTGCCCGGGTTCTTGGACCAATATTGCTCGATGTAACGATCCGGGTCGCCGTAGATCGTCCTCAGCATGGCGGGCCACGGGTTTTTCAACACAAGATAACCTTCCGTGTCATCCGGGACGGGATTCCCCCCTTCGTCCACGATCTCAGCCTCCTGTCCAAAGAACGGACGCGTACCCGAACCCGGCTTGAGCGGAACCGTCGGGGTCGGCGTGATCATGAACATGCCGGTCTCGGTCTGCCACCAGGTGTCCATGATGGGACAGCGCTCCTTGCCGATGACGCGGTGATACCACTTCCAGGCTTCGGGGTTGATCGGCTCACCAACGGAACCCAGCAGTCGGAGCGAGGAAAGATCGTGCTTGTTGGGCCAGGCTTCGCCGAAGCGCATCAGTCCGCGGATGGCGGTGGGCGCGGTATAAAGGATGGTGATCCCGTAACGCTCGACGCACTGCCACCAGCGGTTCGGGTACGGATACATTGGTCCGCCCTCGAACATGAACGAGGTCGCGCCGTTGAGCAGGGGACCGTACACGATGTACGAGTGACCCGTCACCCAGCCCGGATCCGCCGCGCACCACCAGCGGTCTTCATCTTTGATATCGAACACATATTTGAGCGTGGTGTAAACGCCGACCATATACCCGCCGTGCGTGTGGACGATGGCTTTCGGTTTGCCGGTTGAGCCGGATGTGTAAAGGATGTAAAGCGGGTCCTCCGCATCCATGACTTCAGTGGGACATTTACCGTTCGCGATGGGGAGGGCGAGCATGTCGTGATACCAGTGATCGCGTCCCGCCTCCATCGGGACCTCGTGCCCGGTCCGCTTGATGACGATGACGTTCTCCACCGAGGGACAACGCTTGAGCGCCTCGTCCGCCGTGCGTTTGAGTTCGAAAATCTTGCCGTTCTGGTTGCTCCCATCGGCGGTGATGACGAGTTTCGACTGGCTGTCTTCGATGCGTCCCTGTAATGAGTCCACGGAGAAGCCGCCGAACACCACCGAATGGATCACGCCGATCTTGGCGCACGCCAGCATGGCGAACACGATCTCGGGGATGCGTCCCATGTAGATCGTGACTCGGTCGCCTTTCTGGATGCCCATGGCTTTGATGATGTTGGCCATGCGGGTGACTTCGCGGTTCATGGCGAAATACGAGAACGTGCGGTGTTCCTTGCCGTCTTCGCTTTCCCAGATCAACGCCAGTTTGTTCTTGCGGTAGGTCTTGAGATGCCGGTCGATTGCGTTATGTACAATGTTCGTCTTCGCCCCGACGAACCACTTGAAGAACGGCTTGTTGGAGTCGTCCAGCACCTTGTCCCATTTTTTGAACCACTCCAGTTCCTCGGCTTCCTTTGCCCAGAAGCCCTGCAGGTCTTTGCGGGCGAACTCCGCCATTGCATCCCAATCCTTCAGGCGCGCCTGTGCGGCGACCGGTTCGGATGGATAATAGACCTCGCCTTCCATTGTTTTGTTGTTTGTCATGGTTCGTCTCCTTTAACTGAGGGTGCGTCGCACCACGCTTAATGGAAGGGTCCCGTCAAGCGGACGAATCCTCCTTAATAAGATTGAGTCAACCCGTGTGGTGCGACGCAGTCGCGTGTCTCAATCCCAAAACAGATAGTGGCGAAGCGCTCTTTGCGTCTTTTCCGGGGGAACGTAATTCATCACGAACTCCTCATATGCTTCGGGAGAACCAAAGTTCATTTCGATAAATTCCCGGTCCACCAAAGTTCCGTTTCTTTTTCCGATGAATTCTGCATAATTGGAATAGCGCCATTGCTCTGGTTTGACGACCAAGCCTGCTTCAAGCGGATTTCGGTGAATGTATCTGCACAGATGAAGCAAATATTCGTTTTTGTCCACATGAATGGCCTTATAGGGACCTTCAAATAGCGTGCCCGAGTGATTATATTTGGTGTTGAACGCCTTGGTGTAAATGTTGAAAACCGCTTGCATGAATTTGCTGATTTCGGTCTCTCCATCCTGGCGTAGAAGGAAGTGGTAGTGATTGTCCATCAGGCAATAGGCAATCGCCGTTATGGCGCATTTTTCCAAATCCCTTTTGAAGTATTTCAACAGGAATACGTAATCTGCGTCGTTGCGAAAGATGTTGTCCCTGTGCGCCCCGCGATTATAGACGTGATAATAATTGCCGGGCAAGAAGATGATTTTTCTGCGAGCCATGTCGGCATTATACCTTAGGGTGCGTCGCACTCGCGTGGCTCACTCACTCCACCCAATCCAAAAACTTATGCCATGCACCTGCAAACGGCAGGAACCACGGGAAGGCGTTGTACAATCCCAGCGGCGCGCCGGGGAATTTGAACTGCGCGAACGGATGCTCCTCGATGTTCCCATTCACCATCGCTTCGGCGACGGTCCCGCCGAGATGTGTCGCCAGCGCCACGCCGTGACCCGCATACCCAAGCGCGTAATACACGCCGTCCATTTCGCCCACATGGGTCATCATGTCGAACGCAAAATCGAGCGTGCCGCCCCACACGTACTCGACCTTCACATCCCTCAACTGCGGATACACCTGGATCATCTCGCGTCGCAAAATCTCCGCGCTGCGCGCAATTGTGTTTTTGGTTTCCGGGAAGAACGCCGCCCGCCCGCCGAAGATCAGGCGGTTATCCCACAACCTGAAATAATTCAGGTAATGTTTGTAATCGAAGATCATGCGGTTGTTCGGGCTGAGTTCGTGCGCCAGCGCATCCGGCAGTCGTTCCGTTGCGATGATGTACGACCCGATGGGAATGATCTTCCTCTGCAATTTCCTTGTGACATTTCCCGTATAACCGGATGTCGCCACCAAAACGGAATTTGCCGTCAACGAGCCTCTATCCGTTTCGAGGACGAACCGCGTCCCTTCACGCCGGAGGCTGGTCACCCGCGCCCGCGCGTGGATCGCTGCCCCGGCTTTCTCCGCCGCCCGCGCGAGACCCGCCACATATTGCGCCGGGTTCAACCCGGCGCTGACCTCGTCCAGCAATGCGCCATGATACAAATTCGTGCCGATCTCCTCGCGCTGCCCTTCGCGCGGGATGAGTTTCAACTTGTGATTGAATTCCTTTTCCATGAATTCAACCTCTTCACGGAGATAATCAAAATGTTTGGGTTTGTTCGCTGTGAGCAGGTGACCGGCGCGCGCAAAGCCGCAATCAATGTTCTCCTCTTTCACGATCTGCTCGACCGTATCAATCGAATCAAGCGAGCATCGGAATAAATCCCTGGCAAGACTCCGACCATATCTTTTGGCGATCGTCCCCATTCCGAGTTTGAGCCCGGTCAACACCATGCCGCCGTTGCGCGAACTCGCGCCCCAGCCGATGGTCTCCGCTTCGAGGACGGCGACTTTGACGCCGCGCTTCGCCAGAGTCCGCGCCGCGCTCAAACCGGTGTAGCCTCCGCCGATGACGGCTGCATCCACGTTGGAGGGGAGGGGCGTGATGGTGTTTTCCTCACCGGGCATCCGGGTCGTGGTGAGCCAGTAGATTTGTTGATTCATGTTATTCCTTATCGCGCTGAGCGGAGGGACGTGCTTTTTGTCCCGTAGTCGAAGCGTCTGACTGAATATGCGTCCTTCGTCTGCGACTCCTCGGCTTACACTCGGGGTATCCGCTCAGGACGAGAAAATCACTTCCCAGTCCATTTCCTGGACGGTCTTATGCAGACGATGATCATCTTCCACAACGTGATAAGTCAGGTTTGCGAATAATCGTTGCGCGATCTCGCGGACCGGTTCGAGCGGGACCACGTCATCCAGCGTCCCGTGGATGATGATCGTGGGGACGGAAACAGGCTCGAGGCGCCGTCCTGAGCCGGTCGAAGGATCCAGATAGGAACCGAAGGGATCCCGTAGAAGCGCGGGCGCGAGCAGGATCAACTTCCGTACTTGAGTCGGATGTGTGCAGGTGTATACCGTCCCCATGAGTCCGCCGAAGGATGAGCCGATGATCGTCCAATCCGTTCTGTCCGCGAGGATGGGCTGGAGTTGACTCATCCGTTCATCGAACGAGCCTTTGAAATCTGGCGTGAGCATTCCGGGAAACCATGCGCGGAACTGGCGCGCTTTGCCGCTATTGCTGTCGCTTTCGAGTCCGTGCAGGTAGATGAGACGGGACGTGTCGAACATCTCATTCGTTTTGTTGTTGCGCACGCATAAGGATGACCTGTGTGAGCGCGCCGATGATGATCAACCCCGCGGTGACGAGGATCTCGGCAGTGGGATCGAGACGGAAAAGGTTGGTGACGTAGATCGCGCCGACGATGCTCGAGACGACGATCAGCGCCCATTCGGTGAAGATGCCGAGAACCAGCGAACCGAGGACGCCGCCAATGATGAAAGGCAGGAGGGGCAGGTTAAGCGCACCGGGGGCATAGTACTCGACGAGGAAATAACCTCCCGCAAGGAAACCCGATATGAAATAACCGGCGCGCTCATTGATGAGAATGATGATCGCGAATACAACCCCCAGTCCGATAATGAACGCGTTCTCTCCCCAGGGGGGACCTCCCGAAGGAAGGAACGGCGTGAGGCGAAAGGCGATCAGCGATGCCATTGCGCCCCCGAAAAGAAAGTTGAGTTCGCGCCCCAGAAAGAGCAGGATCGCCCCGATAATTCCTCTTGCGATCAACATGCGTTCCTCCTTTCGCGATGGAAACTGTCCTGGTTGAGATTTTACTTCTTCCTGCGGAGCAACTCACGCAGGCTTGCCTGGAATTCCTGCGGCAGTTCGGGCATCATGCGCCTGAGCGCCACCGCAGGCAGCGGGTTCTTCGCGCTCTTTAAAACCTGCTGGATGAAATAGATGGTTTCATCGGGGGAGGCTTTATACAAGGCGATGAGCAATTCCTGCAGGTCGAATTGTAACGCGGCGGGGGAGACTTTGAGGATGGGTTCCAATATCTCGAAGATGGGCGGAAGGTTGTCGAAATCCGGTGAGTTGACCAGTGGGACGAGCGCCTGTACGCCGTTCGACCACATCCGCTGGCGCGCGGGGTGCAGCCATTCCTTGACAAGGATCAGGAATAGATCGGGCGTTTCCTTTCGGAGCCGTGTGAGGCTGGTTGTCAGCAACGCGGCGCGGACGCTGGGATCGCGCACAGCCTGCGTCCAGGCGGTGAGGCGGGCGAAGAGTCTTTCCTCCTGCGGAGGGATTCGTCCGAGCAGGAACGCGGCAAGCAGGCGCGTTTCGAGCCAGCCCTCGTCCCAAAGCGCATCCGCCAGTTCGAGCGCCTGGATCGGTCTCTTCCCTGCCAGCGGGCCCAATTCTCTTTCCATTTCCCGCAGGACAACCGCCGGGGTTCGATATGTGGGCAGGACGGAAGAAGGCGCCACTCCCTGACTCCGCATCGAGTAGTTGACGTAATGATCGAGTATCTCGCGGTGTTCGCGCAGGAATTCCGCCGGCTGGTCGAACAGGTCAGCCAGATGAGCGGCTTGTTTTTTGAGTCGGGCGAGGTCAATGGCAGGCATGACGATTTACGATTGTCGATTGTCGATTTTCGATTTGTGATTGACGGCAAGTGACAGCAAGGTTTCAATTTCTGCCAGAGGCGCGGCAGGTTCTGAGCCGATGAATTCAGAGACTCTGTCTTTGAGTTCGAGCATCCGGTTGGAAAGTGTATGGAGCGACTCTACCTGTTTTTCGCGTGTTGGTTGGAGCGTGCTGCGTGAACCGTGTTTATACTTCCACGGCTCTCTGTTCAATCTTCTCTCGATATCATATACAAGATTGTGCAGACGCTCGATCCATTCGGTGACGAAGACGCCGTCATCCCGAAGGGTGTATTTGATCGTGACGGCGGTCATCATCCAGAAAAATGCCCACATCTCAGCGACAGATTTCTTGCTTTGTTCCAGGTCTTCGGGTTCGGGCGCGGACGAACCAGGGATGCCGGCCTTCTCGAACAGTAGTTTCGACAAAGGCGGACGAACAGCTTTTGATTGTGGAATTAATATCCAATCCACCATCAACGCGGATTCGGCGTACATGACGAAGGTGAATGTCCCACCTGCGGGCGCGTTGTTATTGTTTTCGTGGATCAGGGCAGGCGTTCCAAATTGACTGAAAAGTGCGTAACGTTCGGGAGAGGCGCGAGCGCTGACTTGTTCGAACCGCTCACAGAGGTTGGCGCTGTAACCATCTGATACAACCAAACTTAAATCAATATCGCTGAGGGAGTCTGCCTCATCTCTGCTTATGCTGCCGGTCAACCATGCTGCGGCAAATCGTTCATCCTTTGAAAGAGTCTCTGAAATCCTGGTCAGCAGGCTATTACGAAGCTCATGATAGGATTCGAGTGTTAGTGTCATCGGGTATGGCATATTTTGGCTTGGGGGATTAACTGCGAACACGGATTCGCTTTTCCTCCTCGATCCAAAGTTTCCCTGTTATTTCGCCTCCTTCAATTGCAGGAACCAGCCTTTGCACTATACCCAGGACAAAAGGCTTGTCCTGCCGTTTCGACCTCAGCACAATGATGCCGGGAAACTCGCTGGGAGGATAAGTTCGAATGTCTGCGAAACCAATATCAAGAGTAATCAAGGCGCGATTTTCTGTTCGGCAGACCGCAGATAGCCTCTGATCGTTTGCCCCCGTCAGTTTTTCGGAGTGGACTGTTTCTGTATCGTGACCTGCCTGTTGAAGGATGGCGGCTGTTTCAACAGGCAGGTTTTCGTCGATTCTGAAACGCATATTCAGGCGGGAAGCAGAATAACCTCTTCGCGCGCAAGGTCTGCGGCGTAAGAGATCGCGGCGTGGATCGCTTTCGCGTCAAGCGATGGATAACTCCGGATAATCTCTTCTTCGCTCACTCCTGCCGCGAGATTGTCCAGGATCACTGACACAGGGATGCGCGTGCCTGTGATACATGCTTTTCCGTGGTGTACCGTTGGGTCAACAGTAATGTAGGGTTTCCAATCCATGGCTGCCTCTTTGGGTAATTATACAGCAGGCAGGAATTCGATAATTCAGTGAACAGCGACTGATCACTGATTGCTCCCTGCTGGTTTTAATACGCTCTTGCGAAGTACACTTTGCGTTTGGAGGGTCTGCCGCAGACGATGCAGGTCTCCTCCGCATCGGGTTGATCGAATGGAATGACGCGTGTGGTGGCTTTGGTGTCCTCCTTGACCTTGGCTTCACATTCCGCCGACTCGCACCAATGGGCGAATGCCCAGCCGTCCGCGAGGATCCGCTTGAGGTGCTCATAATCTTTGGGTTCATGGATGTTCGCATCCCGGTATTCGGTGGCGCGCTCGAGGAGGGAAGCCTGAATCTCGGCGAGGAGCAGTTTCACAGCCGCCGCGAGACCCGTCTGTTGAACGAAGGACTTGCCCTCCTTGCCGGGTTTGTCGCGGCGAGCCAAAGCGATCGTCCCTTTTTCGACATCTTTTGGTCCGATCTCGACGCGGAGGGGGACGCCCCGCATCTCCCAATCGTTGAATTTGAATCCCGAACTGACATTGTCGCGGTCGTCCATTTTGACGCGGATGCCGGCATCTTTCAACTCCATGAAGACGCGGTCGGCAACTTCCATCACCTTCGATCTCTCGGCATCGTTCTTGAAGATGGGAACGATGACCGCCTGGATGGGCGCGAGACGGGGAGGCAGGACGAGACCCTGGTCGTCGCCGTGCACCATGATGATCGCGCCGATCATGCGCGAGGAGATCGCCCACGAGGTCGTTTCGCAGTATTGCAGAGTGTTGTTCCTGTCGAGATATTGAATATCGAAGGCTTTTGCAAAATTGGTTCCGAAATAGTGCGACGTTCCCGCTTGCAGTGCGCGCTTGTCCTGCATCATGGCTTCGATGGAGGTGGTGATCTGCGCGCCGGGGAATCGCTCGGCTTCACTTTTGGGTCCTTTGAAGACGGGAATCGCCGCCATTTCGTACGAGAATTTCTCGTAGATGTCGAGGATGCGATACATTTCCTCGATGGCTTCCTCAGCGGATGCGTGCGCGGTGTGACCTTCGTGCCAGTAGAATTCGGCGGTGCGAAGGAAAAGTTTCGTGCGGATCTCCCAACGCAGCACCGAGCCCCATTGCACGATCAGGACAGGCAGGTCGCGCCAGGATTTGATCCACTTGGCATACATGTGACCGATGATGGTTTCGGATGTGGGACGGACCGCCAGTTTCTCTTCAAGTTCCTCCCCGCCGCCGTGCGTGACGACCGCCAGTTGAGGCGAAAAGCCCTCCACATGTTCCTTTTCCTTCTCGAAGAACGAAAGCGGGATCAATGTGGGGAACGCAGCGTTGACGTGACCAGTCTTCTTGAACTCGGCGTCCAGCCAGGAGGTGATGTTCTCCCACAGCGCCCAGCCGTAAGGTTTGACGACCATGCAGCCGCGCACAGGCGCGTAATCGGCAAGGTCGGCGCGCACGACGAGTTGGTTGTACCATTCTGCGAAGTCTTCCGCGCGGGTGGGTAAGCGCCGCGTTGACTGCCCGTCAGGGCGTATCGAAACGTTTTCTTCAGCCATTTTGTCCTCTTGTTTTTACGTCATTGCGAGGAAGGTCGAAGACCTGACGAAGCAATCTCCAACATTGTCCTGGAGATTGCTTCGGGTGCTACGCACCCTCGCAATGACGGAATTTACTCCAACATTTTCACGGCAGTTTGCACATCCTTCGCGAACGACAACAACTCACGTTGAGATGCGGGTGTGTATCCATCCAACTGCTTGAACACCTGATCGAAAACGGACTGCCAGCCGTCTCCAACCAGGATCAACGGCCTCCGGTGCAATGAACCGACGATCATAAGATTCCAGGTCAGGGCAATCTCTGTCAATGTGCCGGGACCGCCGGGCAGGGCTATCGCCGCGTCGCATTCCTCGATCAGAGCCTGCAGCCGCTCGATCAGCGTTTTCCTGCGCCGTTCCTCTTTCACCCAGCGATTCGCGCCAACAGGACGCCAGCGTTCGATCTCTTCGCATGTCACACCGATGACGTGTCCGCCCGCTTCGTACGCTCCGCGCGAGACGGCTTCCATCGTGCCGATGTAACCGCCGGTGAGGACGGTAAGTCCGCGTTGCGCGAGGAGCCGTCCGAGGAGCAGGGCTTCCTCGTAGGCTGGGTCGCCTTCCCTGGGTTGTGATCCGCCGAATACAGAGATGTTCATGGTTTCAGTTATCAGT
>CAYQOF010000014.1:17929-21964 GCA_964419035.1 uncultured Anaerolinea sp.
ATCCCATTCACGGGATCTGTTCACTTCCAATTTCTTCATCACCGCCTCCTCCAGGTCAATCCCTGAAACGGATGCAAGTTGCAAAAGGTACAAAGTCACGTCTGCGAGTTCGCCTCCCAATTCATCCCGATCCTTGATCTCATCGGTGAATTGGAAATGCTCCAATATCTCCGCCGCCTCCACCGCCAGCGAGATCGCCAGGTTACGCGGCGTCTGCGGACGTTTGCTGTCCTCCGCGTACCAGCCTTTCGATTCGACGAGGCAATTCATTTCATCGGTCAGTTGCTTGATGTCCATTTCCTTATCTCTCCCCTCTCCTGTCAGAAGAGGGATCGGGGGGTGAGGTCGGTGAGATAAAAAAACGGCTCGCCGAGTCTGGGAGCCGTTCATGGCACGCGAAATTGAACCTTATCCAGACCAGCCAGGTTTGTGGGACATATCAGGGGACGGCAACGGGTTCAATAACATGGGCGCATTATACCTGAGAATCGCTCGTTCCCGCGATCCTGTTTGGGTTTATCGTGATTCTGCGCACGAATCGGATGGATGTCGCGGATTCGAAAAAACCATAAAAATCCGCGTTTAGCTGTGTCTGCCCGTGCAATCCGTGTCTCCCAAAGGTTCTTTTTATGGCAAAAAGATTTTAACCCTCTCATTTCGCCGCCCCATGTCATATAATCGAATTGTGGCGGAAGAACGCAACCTGACCGATTTGATCCAACGTTCCCTGCTGAGTGATCGGCTGGAATTGCTTCATCTGGTCGCTTATCAAGCGAACGCGATCCAGATGCCGTTGTATCTCGTCGGCGGCGTGGTGCGCGACATCCTGCTGGGCCGCGCGGTCAGCGATTTCGATCTCGTCGTGGAGGGAAATGTTGCTGTGCTGGCTGAATACGTCCTGAAAAAGCACGGGGGCAGGATCGTAACACACGCCCGCTTCGGCACCGCCACCTGGACATTGAACGCGGATACGTTTCAACGCCTGAACGTTCCTGTCCTCCTGTCCCCCGACACGCCCATCTCCTTTGATCTGATCTCCGCCCGCTCCGAGACCTATTCGCAGCCCGGCGCGCTGCCGAAGGTCACATTCTCCACAATTGACGACGATCTGCGCCGCCGCGATTTCACGATCAATGCCATCGCGATCCGTCTCGACGGGTATCATTTCGGGGAACTGTACGATCCTCTGGATGGAGAAACAGACCTCGGGCGTGGGATGATCCGGGTCCTTCATCCGAATTCTTTTGTGGATGATCCCACCCGCCTCTTTCGCGCCCTTCGGTATGAGTCCCGTTACGGATTCCACATCGCACCTGAGACTCTGGCTCTGATGAACGATGAAGCGCGCGCGGTCCTGGCGACGTTGAGCGGCGAACGCCTGCGTCACGAATTCGATCTGATCTTCGAGGAGGCGAATCCGTCTGTGATATTGGAGCGCCTCGCCGAATTGGATTTGCTCGCGCCCATTCACCCTGCCCTGACGTTTACCAATCCACGGTTACCATTCCTTGAAAGTCCGAGACCCGAGTTTGGCGAATTCGCCGTTCCCGATATTCTGTCGTTTCGTCAGGCTCTCGGTTGGACGTTATGGCTGATGCCGGTGCTTGCTTACGAGATTGATCTGATCGCCGAGCGGCTTGCTTTCCCTGCCTTGTTGACAAAGTCCGCGCGTGCGGCTTCCGCCTTGAACCAGGAATTATCCACTTATAGAAGATGGAAGCCCAGCCAGTGGACGTTTTATCTCGATGAACTGCCGTCGCTGGCTGTGTACGCCGTGTATCTTGTGAAGAGCGAGCAGGTTTTGCACGATTATCTTGCAAAGTGGCAGTACGTAAAACCGAAGACCACCGGTGACGACTTGAAAGCCCACGGCCTCGAACCCGGACCGAAATACGCCGAAATCCTCCGCCGCCTCCGCGCCGCCCGGCTGGATGGGGAGGTGAGGACGGATGAGGAGGAATTGGCGTTGTTGAAAAAAAACTTCGGAAGTCTATAGAGACTTCCGAAGTCTGCATCATTCATCTATAATCAGATGGGATACCCACATGCCAGAGCGAAAAACAACCCCCGTCAAACAACCCGACGAACGCCTGCCTTACCGCCTGCGAGAGAACTTTCTCTCCACGCGGGAACTGGCTTTGTTGCGCGTCCTTCACGGGATGGTGAAGCGGCATTACCTCATCTGCCCGAAGGTGGCGCTCAACGACATCTTCTACATCGTCCGTCCGAACGAGAACGTCCACTTCTTCAACAAGATCTTCCGCAAGCACGTGGACTTTCTGCTCTGCGAGCCCGATACGCTCAAACCCGCCATCGGCGTCGAACTGGTCAAGCCTGTGGCGAAGAACGAAACCCGCGAAGCCGACCAGTTCATGGATGACTTATTCCTCAGCGCGGGACTACCGCTCGTACACGTCCCCTCGGACGACAATTACACCGAGAGTGACTTGGCGGAACTAATTCAACTCGCGGTCATGAAAGTCAGGGAGACCGGATCGCTTCGCGCCTCAACGAAAACGGATTCCGTTCCGATGTGCCCGGTCTGCGGGAAGATGATGGTCCTCCGCATCCACCGCAACGGACCGAACGCGGGGAAGAAATATTACGGCTGTATGGATAGTCCTAAGTGTAGCGGGGTGGCGGAGATAGGTTAGACCGTTTGTGTCAGCGTTTCCTCCACAATGCGATTCCTCGATTTCAGGAAATTGAATACTCCCAGCGCAACCCCCACACATAAATAACCGAATACCAGGCTGAAACTTCCCAGCAACACCGATTGACCCAGCAGTTCCTGCGCCAATTCCGCCATGCTCTCCACGGGCAGTGATATCACGGTCACTTCGATCATTGCAAGGACGAACAACAGAACAGGCGCGATCAACGCGGCTTTATAGAGCGCTCGCGTTGACTTGTTCCTGCTCCAAATCCACATGCCAATTGCCAAAACGGTGTAGGGGACAAACCAAAGAATGATACCGAACACATAGAAAAAGACGGGCATCAGCGCGGCGTTCCACGGTTCGGACATTTCCTGTGACGACAACAGGAAAACAATCAAAGCGCAGAAGCCCCAGAGAAGGTAGGGGAATAAAAGTGCAAGCCCGAAAAAGGTTCTTGGTTTCATGAGTAATGCCTTTCTAATTCGGAAGCGTATTTGACGCCGACGAGCTCCTGATTGTTATTCAGCCAATCCTTGAAATACGTCTTCCCTTGCGCGGGTTCTTTGGAAACAAGCAGGTTTGCCATCAAGCCATCCACCTCTTCGGGAGTGAGCATCACGTCTTTGAAGAAGAGACTCAAAAACTGCGCGGTGAGCAGAGCCAGCCGCGGCGGGACAGAGATCAATGGCCGCTTCGCGCCGACCTTTTCACCGACCAATTGCACCAGTTCCTTGAATGTGTACGAATCGGGACCCACCGCGTCAATGACATAGTTCTCTTTGCTATACACGGCTTCCACCGCGAGGTCAGCCAGATCTTCCACATGCACCGGTTGGATTCCATACGACCCATCCCCAGGGATGAGGAAGAATGGAAGCCGCCTCAGAAGAAACGCGATATTGTTGATGAGAACATCCTCCCCGCCGCCAACCAACACTGTGGGACGCAGGATCGCATAAGACAATCCCGAATCGATGACGGCTTTCTCGTTTGCCGCCTTGCCCCAATAATAGGGCAGATGCGATTCCGCTGACGGGTTGGCGATGCTGATGTGGACGATCCGCTTTACGCCTGCGGCTTTTGCGGCGTTGACCAGTTTGCGCGTGTTCTCCACCGCGCGCGGCTGCGTGTTATCTCCCTTATCGAATCTCACCCAATAGGTGTTGACCAGCACATCCACGCCGCGCAGGGATCCGGTCATGCCTGCCTCGTCGAAATCCAATGGATAGGCTTTGACCTTTCCGTTGAACGGGTCGGGGCGATTTGGATGTCCCGTCAATGTGATGACTTCCTCGCCGCGCTCGAGCAGGCGTTTTGTGATGTATTTGCCTGAATAAGAGAACGCGCCAGTCACTGCGATTTTCATTTTGTCTCC
>CAYQOF010000014.1:22064-25560 GCA_964419035.1 uncultured Anaerolinea sp.
ACACCCAAAATCTTCGTCACATTCGAGAATCCTAGACTCTCCAGCCGAATGACCGCCTTGGCAAGACTGTCAATCGCATCGAAGAATTCCTGCAACGCCTGCGTGCGCTGATAAACGAAATTCCATTCCTCGTCATCCACCCAGTTTTCGTCCATCTTTTCGAGCGTCTCCTTCACGGAACGCACTGCGCGGTCGAACTCGGAGTTCTTCCGTTCCTGCAAAATCGAGCGGATCGCAGCATAGAAATCCGTCTCGGCGGAGTAGTAATCCTTGCGGTCGCCGAGTTTGGTGGAGCGATGGACGAGTCCCATGCGCGCCAGCGCGCGGATCTCGGTGCTGATCGCGCCTTTGGTCAGACCCGTTTCATGCACGATCTCATCGAGGGAGAGGGGAATGGGGGAGAGGTATAGCACGCCAAAGATGGCGCCCATCCCTTTGGGGAAGCCCCAGAAGCGGCTGATCTGGCTGAGCCCTTCCACGAAGTCCTTTTTGAGTTTGGCGAGTGATTGCGGCATGACTGTCTCGTTATGTATGTTTAGTAATTACTAAACGTAGTATATGATAGAGAAGGCAATGTGTCAAGAGGAATTATTTTGCGTGTAGCCAGATTGGCATTAGCGTCTCAGGAAAACGTAAATTCAGTAAATCACGAAAACCCTGCGCTCTCCAGCACAAATCCGGTGGTAGAGAGCGCCGATTACGCGCTTTCGAGAAGTGCTGAAATTGGAATTTTAAAGACCGCCAGTTTTCGCTATGAGTATTATTGATGAGCGCGATTCTTTATAACTGATGTTACGCACCGTCCCGAAGGCTTGTTCTGCAATTCAGGTTTGAACCAAGAAAGCCTTCGGGACGTTCTGCGTAAGGTGAGTTTATAAATCAACCCCGATCGAATCGCTGAAAGGAATGAGCGCATAGTCAGACTGCACGGATGTTACGGTCCCTTGTAAAACATTCTGAATAGTTCCTCGCCCGTCAGTCCATGTGCTGTTTCCCTGTATTCCCGAATTGGGACGCGCAGCGCGATGCTTTCCATCGTATTTTTCTCGAACCTGAACTCGACAAAACCTGGGTTGGGACCTGCAAGCATCTCAGGCGGAAATTCGTTCACGACTTTCATGACTTCAGCGATCCAATTCCCGAATGTTTCGTAGTCGTCCAATATTTCAACTTTTGCGATGACATAAAAATCCGTTTGCATGGCGAGGAAGCGGATAACCTGTCCATCCGCGCCGATGCAGTTCTCGCCAAAGGCTGTTGCGCGTGAAGCGGACTCGGGAATCAGTTGTTTTACAGCGCGGTCGAATTGCTCAGAGAGTTCGGGTAAATCTTGATATGCCCATTGATAACCACATTCTCCATAAGCAAGCGACGGTGTTGGCGTATCCGTCATCGTCGGTGCCGCGGGAATGGCTTCGGCGGAGGGAAGGCTTGGAGCGCACGCGCCCAGCAACAGGGTCCAGAAAAGAAGCGAGGGAAGGAATCTGCGCATGACGTGTCTTGCGTCCATTTTATCCTTTTTCAATCCAAATTCACGATTTTTATTTCCGTGCAAAATGATATTCATCACTTGGTCTAAGTCTACCTCCAAGTTATAACCGAGACGTGATGAGTCTTTTGAATGTTCCAACCGGCGAATGGGCGCGGCTGGTTTCGGTCAATGACCGTTTGCGCGCCAAACTCAGGCAGTATGGTTTGCACATCGGCGACCGCGTACGCGTGCTGCGAAGCGCGCCGCTGGGCGGTCCGCTGCTCGTCGAAGTGAACGGACGCGAGATCGCGCTGGGGCGCGGGGTCGCGGAAAAAATTCTAGTCGAGGTCGAATGCGAGTCGCGTTGATCGGTCCGCCGAATTGCGGCAAAAGCACATTGTTCAATCAGGTTGCGGGCTACAAAGCCGAGACGGGAAATTTCCACGGCACAACTGTGACTTTTACCGAAAGCCGCGTGCGTGTGGCGGGCGAGGTCATCGAACTGGTTGACCTGCCTGGCACGTACACGCTCGAAGGCGGCAGCCCTGCGGAGGAACAAGCCGCGCTTTATTTGGATTCGCGGGATGTGGATGTCATCATCAACGTTGCGGATGCGACGCAACTCGCTTCGGCTCTCGAACTAAGCCTTGAGTTGCTCCCGTTAAATA
Source organism: uncultured Anaerolinea sp. (assembly GCA_964419035.1). Classification (GTDB taxonomy): domain Bacteria; phylum Chloroflexota; class Anaerolineae; order Anaerolineales; family Villigracilaceae; genus Defluviilinea. Next base: position 24,204 of record CAYQOF010000014.1, read on the forward strand.
AGCCCGTCATCCTTGCCCTGAACATGATGGACGAAGCCGCGCGCCTGGGATTAAAGATTGACGGACAGGGATTATCGCAAGAGTTGGGTATAACTGTTCTGCCGCTCGTCGCCAGCAAGGGACGCGGTGTGAAGCGATTGTTCACGAAGACTTTGGAGATCGGTTCTGGGGAGCGAAAGAATGGACATCTTTCTTCTGATGCGGAAGCGCGGCATAGACGCGCGGGCGAACTGGCTCAAAAGTTCGTAACGCAGGGCGAACGGCGTTATACGTGGCGGGACAGGATTGATGACGTTTTACTGCATCCCGTTTGGGGATATGTAATTTTGCTGTTCGTTTTGTTGCTGTTCTTTCAAGCAGTTTATGGAATCGGGAAACTTACAGAGCCGCCTTTACTTGCGCTCTTTGAGTTGCTGACGCAAGGCGCGTTATCTCCGTTTGGCGCAGAGACATTGTTTTCGGAAATCGTGTTGGGCGTCATGCAGGGAATCGCGGCGGGCGTGGCAATTGTGCTTCCTTACCTCCTGCCATTCCTTTTTGGCTTGGGTTTCCTCGAGGACATCGGCTATCTGCCGCGCATCGCCTTTCTCATGGATGCGTTGATGCACCGCATCGGATTGCACGGCAAAGCCATCGTGCCGTTCATCCTCGGCTACGGATGCAACGTGCCTGCGGTGATGTCCACGCGCACGCTCGAGGAGCCGCGTGACCGTTATCTTGCCGCAACACTTGCGACGCTCGTCCCATGCGCGGCGCGGCTGGCGGTCGTCTTTGGGCTGGTGGCGTTCTATCTGGGACCGGTCACCGCGTTCGGGTTGTATCTGTTCAACCTGCTGGTCATTGCCATTACGGGGCGCATCCTCTCGAACATGATGCCCGAATATTCGCCCGGTCTCATCATGGAAGTTCCCCCGTATCGTATGCCGACGTGGAGGAACGTGCTCAGCAAATCGTGGTTCCGCGTACGCGAATTCGTCGTCGAGGCGTGGCCCCTGTTGATTGTTGGAAGCGCGGTGCTTGCCGTGTTGAATTATCTCGGTCTGGCGTTCATTCTGAACGGACTGGCTCGCCCCGTTACGTGGATCATGGGACTGCCGTCCGAGACGGGTGTCCCGCTCATCTTCGGAATCTTCCGCAAGGAATTGTCGCTGATTATGCTCGGTCAGGCTTTGGGGACGATGGACTTCGATACTGCATTAACGTCCGCGCAGATGCTGGTCTATGCCACGTTTGTGATGTTCTATCTCCCGTGTCTTGCGACGCTGGCTGTGTTGAAGCGCGAACTGGGGACGAAAGCCATGATTGCCATCGCAGGCTTGACGGTGGTCATCGCGGTGGTGTCCGCGTTGCTTGTGGG
>CAYQOF010000015.1:0-2786 GCA_964419035.1 uncultured Anaerolinea sp.
AACCTTTTTCCTACTTTCCACTTTCCACTTTCCACTTTCCACTTTCTACTTTCTACTTTCATCCATCATAATTCATCCTTCATCCATTCATTCCGTCAACACCTCGACTCGAAACGGCGCAATGGGAACCCAGCGCCACCACGAGGGGAAAAAGGAAATCCTGGGCGCGCTCGCGAGGGGAAGATTTTCCTCCAATTCGGCTTGGGCAGAGTCGGCATTCATTCCCAGGATCATCTGCGTCACTTGCGCGGGATCAATGCTTTGAACGATTTGCCGCTCTGCGCGGAGCCTCCAACGCGTGGAACCGTCGGCGGAGGTGACCGGTTTTGTGGCGGGTTCGAGGATCAACGCGTCGGATGCGGCGCGAAAGCCCAAAGGGAGGGAAGCGTTCAGGGCTAACGAGGCAAGTTCGGTCAGGTCCGAAGCGGAGGCGTATCGAATCGAATATTCCGCGCGCATGGTCAACGTCAACGTGGCGCCCGCCGCGCCCGCGGGCGGGTCATGGACTTCCGAAAGGATTTGCGTCAATGCGAACGTATCTTCAAAAAGAAGATCGCCGGAATCGAGTTCATCCGCAAGTTGCCCGAGCGCGTCGTTCGCCAAGGTCCTCGACAACAAATCTTTTGCGCGCGTACGATCTGCATCGCTCGCCTGAAGGGAAGGACGCTCGCGCCCGCCCTCCAACGGTTCGGGGTTCGTCACCGAAAGCATCAGCCCCAGCCTGCCTTCGATGGCATTGATCGCTTCAGAATCAACGTTGCCCGCGATGCCGCCCTGTAATGCTTCAACGGGCAATTCAAGCGTCCTGCCGACGCCCGCCTCCACTGCGCCGTCATCCGTTGTGACAAAGCGAACATCATTCGCAAGCAGGACCGTGCCAGCAGGGATCGTCACTGCGTCCTGCGTGAGATTGCGGAAGACCACAACCCCCTGCGCCTTCGACTGAGGCAAAACGCCCTCGCCCGTCACGGTCACGGTTTGCATTCCCTCCACAATGACCCGCTTTTCATGCGCAGGAATACCGCCCGTGATAAAGACCGAGTTCACCGACGGGCTTGCGATCACAGGAAGTGAAACACTTTGCGGTTCAGCGACAGGTTTCAACGTGACCTGCGCGCGCGGGATGAACGTCGCGAGCAGGGCGAATACCGACAGGACGCCGACTGTGAACGCGGCGACGCGCGTGAACGGGGAGGAACGCCACGCTTCCTCCTGCGCCCGAACCTGCTCCCGTTTCTCGCGCAGACGCCTGTCCGGGACGCGGCGCGGCAAGCGCTTGCGCCCGACTTTGGGCCACGCCACGCGCTGCGCCTGCCCCGTTGACTCGAACACCGGGATCTTCAACGCCTCCGCGTCAAGCCGCGCTCGACGGGCGCGCGTCACCAAGCCCAGTTGCGCGCCGAGCGTGGAGGCATGTCTCTGAAGGATCTTCAAATCCACCTGCCTGAGCGTGACCTTCTCATACTTGGGCCACACCAGCAGAATGCGCGGCGTCTTTGCCCACGACATCCGGTCGCGGACGGAGATGAGGTCGTCGTGCGATTCGAGCGTGATGATCTGGGTTTTCATTCGCCCGAATTATAACTGGCAACGCGCGGTAATTCACGGACTTATAATCCCCGTATAATAGAGGCAAGAAGGAGAGATCATGTCATCAGCCGCCGATTACGTCATCACCAACGCAAAAGTCTTCACCAGCGACCCGGATAACCCACGCGTCAAGGCGGTCGCAGTACAGGGGAATCGGATCGTCTATGTAGGGACTAACGCAGGAGCCAAATCGTTCGAGGGAAATTCCACCCGCGTCATTGACGGAGGCGGGCGAACGCTCATGCCCGGTTTCATCGATTCGCATTTTCACTTATTATCAGGCTGTGAAACGCTGGGGGATGCGCAACTTCAAAACGTAAAAAATAAAGACGAACTGAAGCAGGTTTTGCAAGCCCACGCGCGCGAAAACAGGACAGCCGAATGGATCTCGGGGATCGGACTCAAATACCAGATCGTATCCACGCGGCAGGAACTGGACGAGATCATTTCGGATCGTCCTGTTTACATCGAAGCGTACGATGGTCACACCGGCTGGGCAAACACCAAAGCACTCGAACTGGCTGCAATTCTGCATGACGGAAAAACGACGGGACCCAACGGTGAGATCGTCAAAGACGGATCGGGAGCCGCGACCGGCGAATTGCGCGAACCGGATGCGATCCGACCGGTGACGAACCTGATCCCGCGCCCCGACTCGGCGCGCAAACGGGAACTGCTCAAACTGGGCATCCGCCGCGTCAACGCGGCAGGTGTGACCAGCGTCCACAACATGAACGGAAACATGGAAGACCTGCTGACCTACGCCGCGCTGGGAGATGCAGGTGAACTATCCCTGCGCGTGTACGTGCCTTATTCGGTCAAACCCGAGACTACGGAATCCATGCTGGCGGAAGCGGCCGGGATGGCGAAAGTTCAGGACGAGTACGTGCGCGGCGGCGCGGCAAAATTCTTCATGGACGGCGTGTGGGAATCCTACACGGCATTGACGCTCGATCCGTACGCGGACAATCTCGATGCCAAATCAGAGGGTATTTACTTCGCGGAGCACTTCACGCGCATGGCACTTGCCTGCGACAAACTGGGTTTGCAGATCTTCGTCCACTGCTGCGGGGATGGCGCGGTGAGGCGAACGCTTGATGGGTACGAAGCAGTTCAATCGGTGAATGGGAAGCGGGACAGCCGTCACCGCGTGGAGCATGTCGAAGTGATCCATCCCGATGATTTGCCGCGTTTCA
>CAYQOF010000015.1:2886-4170 GCA_964419035.1 uncultured Anaerolinea sp.
GACCCCGATCAGCGTTTGACCCTCGAAGAGACGTTGAACGGCTACACGCGCGACGCGGCGTACGCCGAATTCCAGGAACACCAAAAAGGGCAGTTGAAGGAGGGTTATCTTGCGGATCTGGTTTTGCTTTCAGAGGACATCTTTGAAACGTCCCCGCAGGAAATCGGAAATGTGAGACCGGTATTGACGATGGTCAATGGAAAGATCGTGTTCGAGGCGCCATGATCCTATCTTGCAAGCAGGACCATCACCATGTCGTCCCTGGCAATGAGATTGATGGTCAGGGACAAGGAACCATCGGTCTTCACATACAGCAATGTCAACTCGTCTTCGCCCGGCAGCGGCTCCCAGCCAAGTTTGGGAAGTTCGGTTTCGTAAAATGCCTTTACCTGATCAACATTTGCGCGGATCAAAAAGACATAGCCCTCTTCATCGCCATCTCCTGTGATCGCGCCGGGCATGACCGGAACCCCAAACCAATCCGAAGCAGCTGGCGGGCTGGTCGCGATGGCGGTTTCCATGGCCGCCGCGGACTGGGTGGCTGGAGATATGGCAGTGGGGAGAGTCAATGAAGGATTCGTGGCAACAGGCGCGGCGGACTGTTGAGGACTGAACGAACAGGCGGACATGAAAAACACAAGCAATGGAAAAATGGCAAATCGCGATATTGGCACAGAAGTCTCCAATTCAAGGTTTTGAATCATTATAACGGAGGATCGGGTACGATGATCCAGTTGAAAACAAAAGAACGGTTACGAGCCGTCCTTTTGTCCAGCAGGATATCCTTCGATCTACACAAGCGCAAGGATCACGACCGTTGAGCCATCGAGAGATGTGACCGTAACGGTGAGGAGACTGCTGTTCTTCGAATAGACGGCGAGACCTCCGCTGGCATCCACGGGCGTATCGAAGGTTTTCGACCAGCCCAATTTGACCATTTCGTCGTTGTAATAGTCCACAACTGCCTGCGGCGCTGCGTCAACCTTGAAACTGTATGTGTTGTTATTATCGAACTCCTGCCCGGCGGTCGCCTGCGGCATGATGGGCACGCCTTTCCATTCGGAGGCAGGCGTTCCTTGCGGGTCGAAGTAATTATCGAACTCAGGGATGGCGGAGGCAATCCCCTCCAGCGTCGGCATTACAGATGGGAGCGCCTGAAGCGTCTCGATAGGCACTGCGGTGGCTATTGATTCGACCGTCTCAACCGCCTCCCGAACATCCTGGAACGGCTGTGTTACGAAATTGCAGGCGAGCACGAAGACGAGCAGCACCAAGACGAGCAGG
>CAYQOF010000015.1:4270-18583 GCA_964419035.1 uncultured Anaerolinea sp.
GATGATTTCAACAACGCGGCAGTCTGTTTCAACAACTTGAAGCGGCGCGCAATCAGATCGTACGCGCCGCGACCGGTCACCGCTTCGATGCGCCGGATGCCCGCCGCCGCCGAACCCTCGCTGACGATGAGGAACGCGCCGACATCGGAAGTGCGTTCGAGGTGCGTGCCGCCGCACAGTTCGTAGGAATATTTGGGCATTTGCTCGGCAACCGCCGTCGGGTGGACGACCGCTTCCTCGGCTGGAAGAGCGACTTCGGATGGCAGGATTGTGATCGTTCGGACGGTTTCGTAATATTTCTCGCCGAACAACGCCATCGCGCCCTCGGAAATCGCATCCTCGCGTGATTTCAACTTGGGGAAGACTTCCATGTCCGCCGCCACCGCTTCGTTGACGATGCGCTCGACGCGCTCGATCTGTTCAGGCGTCATCGCTTCGGGATGGTTGAAGTCGAAGCGCAGACGGTCCGGCGCGACGAGGGAACCCGCCTGACGCGCGTGCCCGCCCAGCACCTGACGCAGCGCGGCATGAAGCAGATGCGTCGCGGTGTGGTTGCGCATGATGTCGTGCCGGCGCTGCATGTCCACTTCAGCAATACAACCATCGCCCACGCGCGGCTGCCCTGATATCACCTCGCCAATGTGGACGATGATCCCTGCGGAGGCGCGGCGCATGGCGGTGACTTCGATTTCCCAACGCCCGCCCCCCTCCGACCCTCCCCTCACCCCTTGCCCCTCTCCCTGTGGGAGAGGGGTTGGGGTGAGGGAACGAATGTATCCCGTATCATCCACCTGACCGCCCGATTCAATGTAAAAACCAGTCTTCGGAAGGATGACCTCGACCTGATCGCCGAACGAAGCAGATTGCACGGATTTTCCATTGACGATCAACGCCAGCATCTCGCCTTCAACGCGCGGACTGGTGTATGGATCGTACTCGACGCCATGCTCATCCAGTCTGCCCTGCGTTTGCAGGCTTCGGAAAATCTGCGCGAAGAACTCCGCATCCTCGCCTCCCAGCGGACCCATGGATCTGCCTCCTCCGGATGCAACGCGGTGTTCGTCCATCGCGGCGCGGAAGCCTTCCTCGTCCACGTCGAGTCCATCTTCACGCGCGATGTCGCGGGAGATTTCGATGGGAAGTCCGTAGGTGGCATAAAGATCAAAAGCCTTGCGGCCATCCAGGATTAGAGAATTGGAGGATTGGAGATTGGAGAGGAGATTCTCCAGATGAGCGGTGCCAGTTTCAATCGTCCGCGCGAAGCGGATTTCCTCACGCGTCAGGTTGTCCAGGATCGCGGCGCGGCTTTTTTCCAGTTCGGGATAGAAACTGCCGTACGTCTCGATGACCGATTCCGCAACCTTGGCGAGGAACGGTTCGTTGAGTCCGATCTTCGTGCCGAAGCGCGCCGCGCGTCGGATGATCATGCGGCAGATGTAATTGCGCCCGACGTTGCCCGGCACGACGCCATCCGCCACGAGGAACGCCGCCGAGCGCGCGTGGTCGCAGATGACGCGGTAGGGCGTGAAATCCTCGAGCATCTGCTTTTCGGTATGACCTGTCAGCCCGCGCAAAACCTTCAGCGAATTTTCGAAGAGGTCGGTCTTGTAATTGGAATCCACATCCTGCAGCACCGAGACAATGCGCTCGAAGCCCATGCCCGTGTCCACGTGCGTGGCGGGGAGCGGCTCGAGCGTGTCGGGACCGAGGCGGTTGTATTGGATGAAGACCAAATTCCACAGTTCGAGGAATCGTTTGCAATCGCCGTTGACGCGGCAGACGTGCCCCTCGACGCCCTGCTTGTCGCAATACTTGATGCCGCGGTCGTAATGGATTTCGGAACACGGCCCGCAGGGACCCGTCTCCGCCATCTCCCAAAAATTATCCTTGCGGCCGAAGTAGAGGACGTGTTCCTTCACGAACCCGGGCTGGGCGCGCCAATAATTCGCCGCGTCCTCGTCTGACGGAACGCTGCCCACATCGTCCTTGAAGACGGTCGCCCAGGTATTTTCCTTTTCGAGCCCCCACACGTCGGTGAGCAGTTGCCACGCCCATTCGATGGCTTCTTTTTTGTAGTAATCGCCGAACGACCAGTTGCCGAGCATCTCGAAGAAGGTATGATGCGTGTCGTCGCGTCCCACATCCTCGAGATCGTTGTGCTTGCCCGCCACGCGCATACACTTCTGCGAATTGGCAGCGCGCTTGTAAGGGCGTTTGTCCGTGCCGAGGAACACGTCCTTGAACTGCACCATGCCCGAGTTGGTGAACAGCAGTGTGGCATCCCCCCCCGGCACAAGCGAAGACGACGGCACGAACGTGTGCCCGTGTTCGACGAAGAAGTCAATGTAGGTCTGGCGGATTTCCGCGCCTGTCAATTTCCTGGGGCTCATTTTCTCTCCAAATTGTGAAGTGGGGGGAATTATACCAATGGTGATTGGAGATGGGGGTGGTTGTGGAGTGCAAAGGATATACCAGAATCACCCCCCGCGCTCCCCACAATGTTACGCAATTCACTTCAATATCTGAAACAGATTGCTGTAATCATCCGTCCACAATCTGACGTCCGTGGAATATCCGCTCAAATCCACCGCGCGCGCTCGAATGGCGGGAATTTCGAGCGCGGCGGGGTCACGCGACAATAAAATCCAATGCGAGGCGTAGCCGCCGTTCGAGTCGCCTTCATAATTGACACGCGCGATGCTCAAGCCGTAATCTTGCGCCAATTGCCAGAAAACGGGTTGCAAATCGAGATGCAGATTTGTGATGTGCGCGGCAATGATTCCATCCGGCGCGAGATGTTCGAGATACAAGGCAAGCGCTTCCTTCGTGACCAGATGGACGGGAATCGAGTCGCTGCTGAAGGTATCCAGCACGAGCGCATCGAAGTTTTGTCTGTTTCCCTCGGCGAGTTCGCGCTCGAGGGAGATGCGCGCGTCGCCGAGGATCATCGTCACATCGGCTTGACTATCCTCGATGAACGAGAAATACCCGCCCTGCCCCTCCGCCAGATCGGTCACAACGGGGTTGATCTCATACAGGCGATACACGTCACCGGGTTGACCATAGATCGCCAGCGTCCCCGCCCCGACACCCAACATGCCAACGCGCATTCCATGCCCATAACGCGGATGATTGAGGATCGCCAGTCCCGCGCCGCTCTCACGGACGTAGTACGTCGTGGGCAGGTCGCGAACTTCGGGAGCAATGAATTGAAGTCCATGCACGGTGATGCCGTGTGTCATGAGGTAAGCGGACCGCGGCGGGCTGCCCGCCTGATCCTCCCGCACGCGGATCACGCCGTAGAAATTCCGTTTTGCAAAGGATGTTCCTGAAACATAGTTGCTCAACACGGCAAGCATGATCGTGACCAGACCAAAGACAGTGAAGACAAAGCGCGCGCGGGAGTGAACGTCATTACGAGACCCGAAGGGGCGAGACAATCCCCCGTTACGCGAGGAGATTGCTTCGGGTTGTCGCCCTCGCAATGACAATAAAATCGCTCCCGTCATCGCCAGAGCGACGAAGAACTCCCAATACCCGTTGAAGATGACCGGCGCGATCAGGCTGACGAAGATGCCCCCGAACGCGCCGCCGATGGAGACCATCAAATAGAACGTCGTCAGGTTTTCAGCGGGAGGGCGCAGGCGGTACAACTCTCCGTGAGACAGCATGCACGCGGAAAACAACAACAGCGAATATGCAATGATCTGCCAGTACACGTGGATCCTGGTCGCGTTGAGCATGACGAACAAGGTCAACGCGGTGGAGATCACAAAAAGAAAAGAATAGAATTTTCGGTTGTAGCCGCGCTCGCCCGAAAAGGTCAGTATGAAGGAAAGCAGGTAAAGAGAAAGCGGAAGCACCCACAAAAACGGAATGACAGCCACTTCCTGCGAAATTTGATTCGTGACCGATAATAAAAACAGGGATGCAGTCGCGCTCAACGCGATCCACAGCAAGAGCAAGGCAAAGGAAGGACGCTGGTTGAGTAGTCCTGAGCGAAGCCGCCGCGCTGACTGCCCGATAGGGCGTGTCGAAGCGGCAGCAGAGACGAAGGACGTATCGAAACCAGCGAATTTAACGGGATCAACCTCAGGCTGCGCGCGATGCGCCGCACGTCCGCTTCGGACTCCGACCCAGCCTGCCACCATCCCGAACAGCAGAAAACCTCCCGCCCAAGCCCATCCCTGCCAGCGCAGGGACAGAGTCGGTTCGATCAAAACGGGATAAGCCAGCAAGCCGAGCAATGACCCCGCATTGGATAACGCATATAGCCGCGCGTAGGAGAGATCGGGAAAGGCGCGGCTGAACCATGCCTGCATGAGCGGACCGTTCGAGGCGAGGATGAAATACGGCAAACCGACCGAGACGATGAGCAGTTTGAAAACATCAAGGATGGGCTCGCTCACATCGTTTGGCTTCCAACTTGCATCGGGCGTGATAGGCGAAATCCAGACGGACGAAAGCAAACCAAGAACGAGGAAAGCAGATGCGATCAACATGATGTGAATGACGGGTTGTCTCTGTGCTTTCACGCGGCTGACCAGCCAGTATGCATACGCATACCCGCCCGTGAGCATCACTTGAAAGAACAGCATCGCCGTTGACCAGACCGCGGGCGCGCCGCCGAACCACGGCAATATGAATTTGCCAATCATCGGCTGGACTTGAAAGAGCAGGAATGCGGAGAGAAAAATGCTGAGGGCGAAGAGAAGCATGGGACACATTGTACAGTACGGAGTGATTTCACGCACTCGTTCTCAGGTCGAAGGAACAACATCTTCCGCCAATCAAAGGAATAAAACCGCCGGGAGCGTATGCTCCCGGCGGTTCGAAAAACAGGAAACGGTATTGTGGTTACGGACCGAAAATGATGCGTCCGTCAACGACGGGACCAACAGGCGAATTGGCGGCAATGTAATCAATCGTCACCTGCAGGAGATCGTCACCCGGCTGCAAAACGTTCGTGCCCTGGGCGAAGACGGTGTAGCCATCGCCGCCAGTGTACATGAAGTCATTCGTGACGAAGCGGACCGTATGCGTCGGACCGATCGGTGTCAGCGGTCCACTGACGCCCTGCGGGGCTTTCCACATCCCAGCCACGACCGGGGTCGTGCCGTTGCAATGGAACTGCACCTTCAAGCCGGAGACCTGCGGGAAGCGTCCTGTGGCAATCGCAGAGTTGCACTTCGGCGAGAAGCCATTGAGGAAGGCTTGTTCGAGTTGGGCGCCTGTCAGGGTCAGGATCACCGTGCGGTTGCCGAACGGTAAAACACTGAACACCTCCCCCCACGTGATCTCGCATGCCTGTTCTCCTGCGTTGGGCGGCGCGCAGTTGAGGTCGGCGCGCAATCCTCCAGAGTTCGTGATCGCAGCGTCAACGCCCGGATATTTCAGGCGCATGGCATCCGCCACCATGTTGCCCATCGCCGATTCGTTCAGGCGGGTGGGATCGCGCTTGATGTCGAACTGCTGCGTGCCGATCACCTGATTGCGGAGGATGGCGGTCCGGGCATTGGCGTCATCCACGATCACCTTCACATCCGCTCGCATCGCCACGCCGAGGTTCTTGGCGATGCGCGTCGCTCCGCCTGCCCACTCGACATCGTTCCCCCTGACGACCATCTGCACAACGGAGTAACTGGCGCCCGCGTTGATCCCCTCCACCACGAGGATCTTTCCGACCATCATGTTGGAGACGCGGTGTGTGTGTCCCGCGACGACCACATCCACAGTCGTATTCTGGATCGCTTCCGTGATCGTTACAATGGGACCTTCCCACGGTATGGCTGGAATGCCATCAACCGTGTTTCGACCAACCGCGGAGCCTTCGTGGATCAGGACAACCTGAATGTTGATGCCCTGTTTGCGGAGTTTTTCGGATTCCTTCCGGATAGCGCTGACGGCGGGCAGGAATTTGAGACCCTCGGTCGCCCCTGCCTTGACGAGTTCAGGGGTATTTTCCAACGCGATACCGATGACGCCGATCTTCAGGTTTCCAAACGTGAAAACGTGCGTGCCTTTCACCCAGTCCGGATTCTTCATCGTAACCGCGTCAACAATATTTGCGCCCAGGAAGGGAAAGTTGGCGCGCGCCTGGTGCATAAGCAATCGCTCGATGCCATAATCGAATTCATGGTTGCCGTATGACGTTGCGTGCAAGCCCCAGGCATTTTCCACGTCAATGGCTGGCATATCCTGTAGAAGCCCGGAGTTGGCAGGCGACGCGCCCACGTTATCTCCGGCGGCAAACAGGAATGAAGGTCCGGGCATCTGAGCGGCTTCCTCATCGAACATGGTCGCCAGTTGCGCCGCGCCGCCGACCGTCACATTGCGTCCATCCATGACAAGCGTGGTCTGTTCGAGTTGACCATGGAAGTCGTTCAAGCCGATGATGGGAACCAGGGTACGCGCCTCGCCGCCTTTCAACAGGTCGAGCCGCACAATGCCCTGGGAATGCTGAGGCATGGGGACGCCCAACAGATAGGCAATGGTTGGGGCAATGTCAATCGTGCGCAATCCATCCGCAACGACATTGGGACGGACAAATCCACCGCCCGCAATGAACGCGGCGCGCATATTGATGTTGGCGTCCAGGTTCTGTATGTCAGGCACATAGCCGTGTTGACCAAAGAACGCGGATCGCGCAACCAGTGTTCCGGGCGTTGCCGCATCGTACTGATATGGCGGATAGGAGAAGACGATCAAATCGCCGGTGCGCGTCGGATGCGCCATATCGGTGGTGCTGTCTGCTCCATTCGGGATGTAACGCGCCTCAGCCCTGGTAAACGCCCGATCAATCATCTTCCAGCCTTCGGGCTGTCCGTCCCCGGTCCAGTCGTTCGGATCGGTGAGCGCGAGGAACGCGGCTTTGATCTGCTGAACAGTCGCGGCTTCCTGATTTGCCGGGACCTGGGTGAAGCCACCGCCTGCCGGATCACGACCCGCCAGATTCAAATAGATCTGTACTGTGCCGCCAGCCCAACAAGCCTTTGCCTTACCGATGGTTTCACCGCTCGCCGGGCGGCAGTTGGAAGTCTGGGGCCTGGAGAGCAATCCCAAATCCACCAATACTTTGCTGGCATCAATCGCCAGGAATTGCGGCGCAAAGCCGTGATCGGAGGATGCAAAAGTGGAAACATTGGCAGGGAACAGGGACTGCGCAAGCGCCAGAGTAGTATCTGCGCCTTGATAGGCGCGCTGGAGGAACATCCTTCGCTCCGCCACACGTCCATCGGGTGTGCCGTTGACCTGCACATCATCGTAGGCCGGATTCGGGTCGCCGTTGGGCAAAGTGGGCGTGACCAGACCCAGGAATTGATGCTGGAATTCGTCGGTAACCGGATATCCAAGCATGAGAAGATCCGGCTGGTACTTTGTGAGAATGTACTGGATCAGTAGGTGATGACCGGTCTCCCAATACAAGCCCTGCTCGACGTACGTCTCTTCGCTGACGATTCCCGCTTCCAAAATGGCGAAATCCGCCGCTGTGGAGGTGGGGAATTTCTGCGCCACGTACTCGGCAAAATTGCCGGTGAACCCCGGCTCGGACCAACCGCCCCAACTGGCATTGGCGCGCGTGACCGAGGTGTGGAACAGGCGCACCTGCGAGAGATCGCCGGTCAACTCCTCGACTTTTACGAGCATGCCGCCGGTCAAGCCGTTCAGCGCGCCGCCTGTGATCGTGACCTTGACATCGCCCCACTCGCCTTTGCCCAATGTCGCCACGGCATTCGCCCCATCCCTGGTTGGGGAGAACAGCACGCGGTCGTAGTTGGTTGTTCCATCATTCGTCGAGTCGAAGATGTAGGCGTTCAAGCCGTATTTGTCCACGCCGAAATCCAAGACCCGCATGCGCATCTCCTGAGCGGAACTGAACGAGGCAGGCACATTGCTCCACCCGGCGGCCGGGGATGGCGCGGCGGCGGGGAAGGGTGCCTGTCCTGCAAAGCCGGCTGGATGATCGAACTGCAGACCAAACGAGGCTGTGAAAGCGGCATCATCCAACGGGCTGATGTAGTTTGTGACCACGCCGCGACCCGAGAGGAATACGCGAAAATCAATCGTGGGACCATTGATGACGCCTACGCGCCCGCCTGCCCATTCGATCTGAGCCACTTTCTTGCCGCCTCGTTCAGCGGCTTGGGCGAGAGTCTCGGCTTGTACAACTCCCGAGTCGAACGCGGCGGTGCGATTGGCAAATGGCGCGCCGTTGATCGTAAATGTGTTGTTTGTCGAGCCGTGCACGCCGGGCCAGGCGCCGGTCGCCAGGCTGTACCAGCCCGCGCCCGTGTTGGGCGGAGCCTGGGTGAGCAGACCGCCGTCAGCCGCCTTTGCGCCGGAGCGCAGCAACTTATCCACGGCAGGCATTAATCCTTGAGCCGCATATTCCTCGACCGCATCCTGCCGCAATCCATCCGAAGCGAAAAAGATCACCTTGCCCTTGCCGGGGATGCTGGCTGGCGCCGATTCCGGCGCGGCTGAAGCCCCCACTGGCAGCAGGAACAAGGAGACGATTGCCAAAAGTGAGAACAAACGAAGCAAAGAGGACCTGCCTCGTTTCCTCAACGCGGTGACAGACATTTTTATTCTCCTCAAAATTATTTGATGGGATTCGTCTGCAGCATGGGCAAATGCACAGCCGTTTCTCCTGCCGGTCACAAATTTTTGCCCGACATCACCGCCTTCCGCAAAGGATTGCAGACACAGAATGAACATCAGTAAATCACGAACATCTGGTGTAGATTGCGCTCTTCGCGCAACACGCAATTTTGACGTTAGAGAACGTCAATTACGCGCTTTCGTGAAGTACTGATAGCCGGGTTTATGTACAGATGGGACACAAAGAACGACAAAGTTCATTCTACTCATCTGAATAACAAGAGTCAATATAAATGTGAAACAATTTTCCTATTAAAATGTTACGACATTTTGCGCAAAGGAAAACTCATGCGCCCTCTCGAAATCCTCATCCCCGTTCTCCTCGCCGTTCATTTGCTGTACCCGCTGACAGGTCGAAGACGCCCGACCGCCATCGGCTTGCTTCCCGCGCTGGCGCTTTTCGTCATCGCCGTCCATGCGACCATCGAAGGGACGCGCTGGCAGATGGTCCCGCTTTATGGATTCGCCGTCGTGACATTATTGACGAGCCTCTCCCCTCTGCGAACACATGAATTAACAATTCGACCGCTGCGCGTCATTCTCAGCCTGAGCCCTTCGATCTTACTCAGTGCAAGCCTGCTCGCCGTTTCGACGGCGCTTCCCATCCTGTTGCCTGTTCCCTCGATTCCCGCCCCGGGCGGACCCTACGAAGTCGGCACGCGTATCTACGAATTGACGGACGAGTCGCGGCGTGAAATCTATTCGGGGGAAGATGAGGCGCGTCGGTTCCAGATCCAGGTCTGGTACCCGTCCGAAGCGGATTCGTCCAATGAACGCGCGCCGTGGATGCCCAATGCAAAAGTCTTCGCGCCCGCCATCGCGACGTACATTGACATGCCATCCTTTTTCCTCGACCATCTTGCGCTGGTCAAAATGCCTGCATATAAGGAAGCAAAAGTCGCGTCATCCGATGGCGGCTTTCCCGTCATTTTGTTCTCGCACGGCTGGAATGGCTTCAACGCGCAGAACACCGGGCAGACGTTGCAACTGGCAAGTCATGGTTACGTTGTGGTCGGCGTGCAGCACACCTACGGCGCGGTCGTGACCGTTTTCGAGGACGGGACAATTGCGCACAACAACCCGTCCGCGTTGCCCAGCGGCGCGCCCGACGAGGAATACGACATCGCCGCGCACAAACTCGCCGGCCAATGGGCGGGCGATATGGGCTTTGCGCTCGATTTTCTACAGCTGCAAAATGATGCGCCAACAAGTCCATTCTTCAATTCACTTGATTTGTCGCGCGTGGGAATCTATGGGCACTCAACAGGCGGAGGCGCGGCAATCCAATTCTGCGGCACGGATGCACGCTGCAAAGCCTTGCTGGGGCAGGATCCCTTCATGCGCCCCGTCTCGTATGAGGTATTGAAGAACGGCGTAATGCAACCATCCTTTTTCATGTTCAGCCAGGTCTGGGCGGACGACGCCGAGAGCCTCAACAACCAACTCTTCAATTCGTTCCATTCCAAACTGACCGAACCGCTTGGCGCGATCGCAATCGAAGGGACAGCCCATTACGATTTCAGTGACCTGCCCTTGCTGTCTCCGCTCACCCCGTATCTCGGGCTCAAAGGTCCCATCAACGGAACGCGCGTGACGGCCATCATCAACGATTATCTGCTCTCGTTCTTCGACGTGACGCTCAAGGGAACGACGACAATTCTTTTCGATGGTTCGAGTCAGAAGTATGGTGAGGTCAGGCTCATACATTAGATTCGGCATCCGGGCGCCTCACTCAATCATCCCGCTTCGGCTCTCATTTTCTGACGCATGAGCGCCGCCTGAAAGATCCGGTCGAAGAAAACCTTGTAACCGCCCGGGTCGTACAGGATCATGTAATCCGCCGGACCGTATTCCTCCGGCTTGAGCATGATCGCCGCGTTGGGGTTGATCTCCAGCACGAACAACTCCCCCTTTTCGTTCATGCGGATGTCGCAGCGCCCATACGCCACGCCGCCGATCGCCTTGTACATGCGTATGGCGGTGTCGTGCAGGCGCGCCACCAGTCCAGGGTCGGTCACCTGTTTGAAATCGAACGGCACGTTGTAATCCCATTTCACGTCGGTGTGCCAGAACTCCTCACCGGGAGGAAAGATCAATTCGGCTGGCGGATAAGCGATGGGATTGCTGAAATCGCGCGGGTCATCCACAACCAGGGCGTTGTATTCCCTGCCGACGATGAACTCCTCCATGCGCGCTGCGCCAAATCCGGCGCAGACTTTCTCCACCTGCGCCCGCAGTTGCTCCGGCGTCTCCGTTTTTGATTCGCGGAACATCCCGGTACTTCCATAACTTTTTGGATGTTTCACCATGATAGGATAACGTAAATTCCCGACCAGCCTTTCCGCTTCCTCCACACTCTTCACCTGATATCCTCTTGCAAAACCCACGCCGTGCGCATCCGCCGCCGCCTGCATCTCCTCGCGCGTCGGGTCGAAGAATTTCGAGTCCGCGCCGGTAAAAGGCAGGTTGAGCGCCTCCAGCGCGCGGACCACGTCCATGCCCTGATACCGTGGATCTTTCTCTTCGCCGTCGAGTTCATATCCCTCGCATAGATTCAAGTACACGTCGAATTTCCTGCGCGCATCCAGAGCGCGCAAGACCTCCACGACAGGGTCGGTCATCGTGACCATCTCCCAATCGTATCCATCCATGAAGGGGGCGGGATCGAAATCGGCAATCTCTTCATCCGAAAGGACACACACTCGCATCGTCTCACCTCTGCAAATTTTTTCGCATTATTATTACACATTCCTGCGACATGGCAATACTTGTGAATATTAAAAGTTTTCCGCGCGGCAACACAGATCATCAGCGCCCATGTATAATCGCGGCATGATGAAACGAAAACGCGGCAGATCTTCATCCACCATCTTTCTCATTCTGGGATTTGTCTTCCTTATCATCGGCATCTCCACCGATCAGACCGCGTTCTCGTGGATCGCAATCGGGCTGGTACTGGCATACCTCCTCTCCGGCGGGGGATGGCTGCGCGGGCGCAGGAGGTAGATCGAAACAAAACCGACCTTGACGAGGTCAAGTTTTTTTGCTAGAATAATTTAGGTAAGACTAAATTTATAATTAGCAGAATGCAAATTCAAGCGGCAGACCCAATGACAAAGAACCTCACCATCTCAATTCAGGACTATCTGAAAAACATCTACGAGTTGACCGAGAACGGCGGGAGCGCAAGCACGAACGCGCTGGCGGCGAAACTCAAGATCAAGCCCGCCTCCGTCACAGGCATGATGCAAAAACTCGCGTCGTCCGAACCCGCGCTCGTCGAATATCAAAAACACCAGGGCGTCACGCTGACGAAGGCGGGCCGGAAAGCCGCACTGGAGATCATCCGCCATCACCGCCTGATCGAAGCCTGGCTGGTGCAGACCCTCGGCTACACCTGGGATGAGGTGCACGAGGAGGCGGAACGACTCGAACACGTCATTTCGGAGGACTTCGAACGGCGCATTGCCGCGGCGATGGGACATCCGCTTCGCGATCCGCATGGAGAATTGATCCCGACCGCCGATCTCAGGATGCCGCTGGAGGATTCGACCCCGCTTTCGGCGCTGCGCCCAAACCAGACCGGCACAGTCCAATGTGTGAAAGCCGCAGATACCGAATTGCTTCGTTACCTCGAAAGCCTGGGGCTTATCCCCGGCGCGGAGATCGAGGTCAGGGAGTATTCCCCGTTCGACCACAATCTCACTGTGCTGGTCGGCAAGAAGACTTGCGTGCTGGGATTGAGTATTACGAATAAGGTGTTTGTGGAAGAAAAGTAATCAGTTATCAGTGAGCAGTTATCAAGTGAACTCGGTGGTTTCGATACGGGCGACGCTTCGACTGCGTTCGTCGCAAAGAACACTCCTCACTACGCTCAGCGCGGCACACGCCCTACTCAACCACCGAGGCAGACTGGAAATTAGAGGTACAAGATGAATGAAAACATTTACCGTATTCTCGCCGCAGTGATTTTATTTACCGGCATGAGCATTTCGATGTATCACCGATACAAAGCGGACCGCGAAACAGGCGAAAGACTCTCCCGCAAAGCAGACGGCAACGCCCTGATGACGATCATCCGACTGGGCGGGTTGATCCTTTGGCTGAGCCCGTTTGTATATCTGATCAATCCCGCGTGGATGGCGTGGTCAAAGATCGGATTGCCTGAATCAGCCCGCTGGCTGGGTGTCGGCATCGGAACGCTGTGCATATTCGGAATCTACTGGCTGTTCAGCAGTATCGGGAGCGGAATCACACCCGTCAGTGCAACCCGCAAGGAACATAAACTCGTCACGAACGGCATCTATCGCTACGTGCGGCATCCGCTGTACACGATTGGGTCGTCCATGTTCGTGTCGTTTGGGTTGATGGCAGATAACTGGTTCATCGCACTCGCTGGAATTCTTGCGTTTGTCGTCATGGCAGTCCGCACGCCGAAAGAGGAAGCAAATCTCATCGAAAGTTTGGCGATGAGTATCGGGATTACATGAAGCGGACGGGACGGTTTTTGCCGCGGTTGAGATAGATAAAACATATAAATAAGCAGAGAAGGATATCAAAAGCATGAAGAAGATTCTTTTAGTCGTTTTAGTGTTGACATTTGCATTAAGCGCTTGTGGCGCAGGGAACTCACAAGCGGACGTTCCACTGACGGAGCGCAAGATCAACATCGTCACCACGACGGGCATGATCGCGGATATCGCCGTCAACGTTGGCGGCGAACGCGTGAACGTGGTCGCGCTCATGGGTCCGGGCGTGGACCCGCATCTCTACAAGCCCACCGCCAGCGACGTGACCAAACTCGAGAACGCGGACATGGTCTTCTACAACGGCTTGCATCTCGAAGGGCGGATGGTCGAAGTCTTCGGGAAGATGAAGGCGGCGGGTTCCACCACTTATGCTGTGGCGGAGGAGATTGACGCGAGTCTCTTGCACGAGTCCCAACAATATGAGGGACAGTTCGATCCGCACATCTGGTTCGACGTCACGCTCTGGAAGTTCGCGGTTGAAAAGGCGGCGAAAGAGCTGATAGCGCTGGATCCAGCCTCGAGGGAAGTCTATGAAGCGAATGCGTCCGCATATCTCGCGCAACTCGATGAATTGGATGCTTACGTCCGCGCGCAGATCGCGGGAATCCCCGAAGGGTCGCGCGTGCTGGTCACCGCGCACGACGCGTTCGGTTACTTTGGCGCGCAATACGGCATGGAGGTGCGCGGCTTGCAAGGCACCAGCACCGCGGCGGAGGCGGGCGCGGCGGACGTGCAGGACCTTGCCGCGTTCCTGGTCGAACGAAGGATCAAAGCCATCTTTGTCGAATCGTCCGTGCCCCCCGCGACCATCGAAGCCGTGCAAAAGGCGACCCAGGCGCGCGGCTGGGATGTGCAGATCGGCGGGCAGTTGTTCTCCGACGCGATGGGACAGGCGGGTACGCCCGAAGGCACGTACATCGGCATGGTCAGACATAACGTGGATACGATCGTGTCCGCGTTGAAGTAACTATCACCTACAGAAAAACGTCCCGAAGGTTCTCGAGTATCAGGCTTGGTTCATCACCCAAACCTCACCTGCACTGCACCGAACGCAGTGCGGCGCAAGTGTCGGGACGGTGCAAAACATCAGATAATAATTGAAAGCAGGTGACAGCAAGATGAA
>CAYQOF010000015.1:18683-24998 GCA_964419035.1 uncultured Anaerolinea sp.
TCGGGACGGTGCAAAACATCAGATAATAATTGAAAGCAGGTGACAGCAAGATGAATCACAACCCAAATTCTCACCCTCCCGTTTCCATCAAAGACCTCACGGTGGCATACCGTGAGAAACCTGTTTTGTGGGATGTTGACCTCAGCATCCCCTCCGGCAGACTCGCCGCCATCATCGGACCCAATGGCGCGGGCAAGTCCACCCTCATCAAAGCCGTCCTCGGTCTGCTCCCCACCGCCGCAGGGACTGTTGAAATCTTTGGCAAATCGTATGCCGAGAATCGCAAACTCGTCGGCTACGTGCCGCAACGAACCAGCGCGGACTGGGACTTCCCCACCAACGCGCTGGACGTGGTGATGATGGGTACGTATGGTTCGCTCGGCTGGGTCAGACGACCCGGCAAGGCGCAGAAGGAACTGGCGATGGAATGTCTCGCGAAACTCGGCATGGCGGATTACGCCACGCGGCAGATCAGCCAGTTGAGCGGCGGACAACAGCAACGCGTCTTTCTGGCGCGTGCGCTGGCGCAGCAAGCCGAACTCTACTTCATGGATGAACCTTTCGTGGGTGTGGACGCGCTGACTGAAAAAGCGATCATCACGTTGTTGCAGGAATTGCGCAGCCAGGGCAGGACGGTGATCTGCGTTCATCACGACCTTGATTCTGCTCCCGATTACTTCGACTGGGTAGCCCTCCTGAACGTGCGCCTCATCGCCGCAGGCGGCTTCAAGACCGCCTTCACGTTGGAAAACCTCAAAAAGACATATGGCGGTGTGATGACCGCATCGCTGGCGCACTTCCAAAAGATCGGATTGCCGGGATGATCGAACTATTGCGCGACCTCATTTTCGATTACACGTTACGAAACGTTGCGCTCGGCTCCGCGTTGCTGGGCATCGTCAGCGGCGCGCTCGGTACGTTTGCGGTGCTGCGCAGGCAGGGACTGTTGGGCGACGCGCTCGCGCACGCGGCGCTGCCTGGCATCTGCCTTGCGTTCATGCTCACGGGAGACAAGACCCCCATTGTGCTCATGCTCGGCGCGGCGGTCTCGGGCTGGCTTGGCACGCTCCTGTTGTTGCACATCGTCCATCAAACGATCATTGACGAGGACGCCGCGCTGGGAATCATCCTGAGCGTATTCTTCGGTTTCGGCATCGTCCTGCTTACCTTCCTGCAAAGGTCGGGCAACGCCAATCAGGCGGGCTTGGACAAATTCCTGTTCGGGCAAGCCGCAACGCTGGTGGAGGAGAACGTCATCACGATGGCGATCCTCGGCGCGGCGGCGTTGTCCATCGTGGTGATCCTCTACAAGGAATTCAAACTCATCACCTTCGATCCATCTTTCGCGGGAAGCATCGGCTTCGGCGCGGGATGGGTCAACGTACTGCTCACCTTCCTCGTGGTGATCGCGGTGGTCATCGGCTTGCAGACTGTCGGCGTGGTATTGATGGCGGCAATGCTCATCGGTCCGGCTGCGGCGGCGCGTCAGTGGACGAACATCCTCAGCCGCATGATCATCCTCTCGTCCACGATCGGAGCGCTTTCGGGGATCGGCGGCGCGCTCATCAGCGTCACCCAATCCCGTCTGCCGACGGGTCCCGTCATCATCCTCGTCCTGACCGCGTTCGTGGTCATTTCACTGCTGTTCGGTTCGGCGCGCGGACTGTTCTGGGACTGGCTCCGCAATCGCAACCGCGTCCTGACACCGCCCGAGGAGACCGCATGAGTTCGGGGACCATCATCGTCATCGCCGGTGTTCTGGTCGCCACGGCATGCGCCTTGCTGGGATCTTTCCTCGTTCTGCGGCGCATGAGCATGATGGCGGACGCGATTAGTCACGCGATATTGCCGGGACTTGTGGCGGGATTTTTCCTTGCGAAGGGCCCGAACCTGCTGGCTGGATTCATTGGCGCCGCCCTCGCCGCGCTCGTGACCGTGAGCCTGGTGGAGGCGATCCAAAAAAGCGGGCGCGTCGGAAACGACTCCGCCATCGGCATCGTCTTCCCCGCCATGTTCGCGCTGGGGACGGTCATCGTCTCGCGCTATTTCGCAAACGTGCACCTCGATGCGGACGCGATCCTCTACGGCAACATCGAATTCGCCGCGCAGGATACGTTGATCGTCAACGGCGTCAGCCTGGGACCGCAATCCTTTTGGGTGATGGGCTCACTGCTCGTCATGAACTTTCTGTTCATCACGTTGTTCTACAAGGAATTGAAACTCGCCACGTTCGACCCCGGTCTCGCGGCAACGCTGGGATTTTCGCCGCATCTCATCCACTACGGCTTGATGGTCGTCGTCTCGTTGACCGCGGTCGGCGCGTTCACGGCAGTAGGTGCGGTTCTGACGGTGGCATTGATGATCGTCCCGGCGGCGACGGCTTATCTGCTGACCCATACACTCAAGGTCATGATCGGACTCGCCGCGCTGGTCGGGGCGCTGTCTGCGGTCGGCGGTTACATCGTCGCCGTCATCTTGGATACATCCATCGCGGGCGCCATCACCACGGTTGCAGGATTCCTGTTCCTGCTCGCCATGATCTTCTCGCCCAGTCAGGGCATGGTGGCGCGGGTCATACAATTGCGTCAACAGCGGCTGTACTTCGCCACCGAAAATCTCGTCATTCACCTGCTTCAGCACGAAAACACGAATGCCGCCGAAAGCGAAAGCCGCATCGGGCATTTGAGCAGTGAACTGCGCTGGAAACCCGGGTTTGCAAGACGGGTGGTGCAGAACGCGATCCAAAAGGAATTCGTATTACGCACCAATGGACATCTTGCGCTGACAGAAAAAGGACGCGAGTTTGCAGAGAGGGAGGAATGATCGTGCAACACAAGAGACCAGTCCCGGAAGGACTGGTCTCTTGCGTTCCGTCAAATCTCGATTTCGTGCTTACGGATTCTGCGTTCCCCAATTCCACACGCCGGGACCGTAGCCGTTGCCGCGATTCTGCATCATGCCGGGACCAAATCCCTGTCCGCCACCGACCGGCGCGCCCTGTCCATTGTGCATCGGGCAGTTTCCAAGTCCGTAACCGTTCTGGTACCGGCTCTGCATCCGTTGAAGCATCCAGTCAGCCTGCTCCTGCGTGACCACGCCATCCTTGACGGCTTGGGCGAAGGCATCTTTGTGGATCCCATTCATGAAGTCCGCCAGATCCTCCTGCCTGATGCCGTTATCGAGCGCGATCTGGTACATCGGCTTGCCCGCGGCGAGCGCCTCCTCCACCTGCTTCTCGGTGAGCCCGAGTTTCGCGGCAAAGGCTTCTTCGACGTATTCGTGCATCCAGCCATAGCCGCTTTGAGCGGCTGGCGGGCGGGGTCCCTGTGCGAACGCAACACCCACCCCCAGCGCGCCGAGCGCCAGCACAATCAACCCAACGATCAAAAGCGTCTTTTTCATTTTTATACTCCTTTGAGTGAATTTTCAGGTTTATCCCTGATTACGCCCAAAGGATAGCAATTCAATGTAAAGGTTCCATAAAGAAAATTTCAAGATTGGGGAAAGAAAAAAACTGCTATACTGCCAAAACCACGCGTGTTGTGATGAGGAGCGAATATGACCAAAGCGATCTTTCAACCCCTGACCACCTACGTCGAATATCCCGTCGAATGGTTCGTGAAAAATCCATATTCACATCAAACAAAAAACTTCCGAAGTCTCAGAAACTTCGGAAGTCTGCTCTCTGCGATCTGACCCACTGCCTGCTGATCACTCCCTCACTCCTCCCCCGCCAGCAACTTGATCCGTTCCCACGGCTTGAGCGATTCATCCTCCGCCAGCAAACTCTTCAACTCATACATCTCATCCCGCAATGCGGCGGCGCGTTCAAACTCAAGATTCTTCGCCGCCTCCTTCATCTGCTTTTCCATTTCAGAGATGATCTTCCGCAGTTCATTGCGCGGCAGTCCGCCCGCCTCCTTGACGCGGTATTCGCCGCGCATCTCCGCCACAGCCCTCGGGCTCATCTCCTCGGTCAGGTCGTGGATCGCCTTGTGAATGCTGACCGGCACGATGCCATTCTCCTGGTTGTACTTCACCTGCCTGGCGCGGCGGCGGTTGGTTTCGTCAATGGCGCGCTTCATCGAGTCGGTCATTTTGTCGGCATACATGATCACCCGTCCGTTGACGTGACGCGCGGCGCGCCCGATGGTCTGGATCAGCGCGGTTTCCGAACGCAGGAAACCCTCCTTGTCCGCATCGAGGATCCCAACCAGCGACACTTCGGGCAAATCGAGCCCTTCGCGTAACAGGTTGATCCCCACGATCACATCGAACACGCCCAGGCGCAGGTCACGCAGGATGCCCACACGCTCGAGCGTCTCCACTTCCGAATGCAGGTAATGGACTTTGATTCCCAACTCCTGCAAGTACTCGGATAAGTCCTCGGACATGCGCTTCGTGAGGGTCGTGACGAGGACGCGCTCGCCTCTTTCCACCCTCTGCCTGATCTCTCCGATCAGATCGTCCACCTGCCCTTTGGTTGACCTGACCTCCACTTGGGGATCAACCAGTCCCGTCGGGCGGATGATCTGCTCGACGACCTGATCCGCCTTGCCCATCTCGTACGGGCCCGGCG
Source organism: uncultured Anaerolinea sp. (assembly GCA_964419035.1). Classification (GTDB taxonomy): domain Bacteria; phylum Chloroflexota; class Anaerolineae; order Anaerolineales; family Villigracilaceae; genus Defluviilinea. The sequence continues at coordinate 23,263 of CAYQOF010000015.1, forward strand.
TGGCGGAGGTGTAGATCGTGCTTCCCATTACCTGTTCGAACTCATCGAACTTCAACGGGCGGTTATCCAGCGCGCTCGGCATTCGGAAGCCATATTCGACGAGCGTTTCCTTGCGTGAACGGTCGCCATTGTACATGCCGCGGATCTGTGGCACGGTCATGTGACTCTCGTCAATGACGAGCAGATAATCGCTCGGCAAAAAGTCAATCATCGTCCACGGATGCGTGCCCGGCGCGCGGCGATCCAAATGGCGCGAGTAGTTCTCGATGCCGGAGCAATACCCGACCTCCTTCAACATCTCCAGATCGTAACGGGTGCGTTGTTCGATGCGCTGCGCTTCGAGGAACTTTCCCGATTCCTTGAAGAATGCCAGTCGCTCCTCCAGTTCCGCTTCGATATCGGCAATGGCTTCCTTCATCTTGTCGCTGTCAGTAAGATATTGCTTGGCGGGATAGATCGAGACCTCGTTCAATTCCTCGAAGATCTCGCCGGTCAACGGGCTGAACTGCATGATGCGCTCGACCTCGTCGCCGAAGAACGTGATGCGATAGCCGCGCTTGTCCTCATACGCAGGGATGATCTCCAGTGTATCGCCGCGCACGCGGAAGGTGCCGGAGCGCAGATCCATGTCGTTGCGCTGGTATTGCGATTCGATCAACTGGCGGAGCAACGCGTTGCGGCGGTAAAGTTGCCCCACCTGCAAAGTGACCGTCCCTTTGCCGAATTCCTCAGGCGAGCCCAATCCGTAGATGCAGGAAACCGAAGCGACGATGATCACGTCACGCCGCGAGATCAGGGCGGTCGTGGCGGCGAGGCGCAGGCGTTCGATCTCCTCGTTGATCTCGGTCTCTTTTTCGATGTAGAGATCGTGGCGCGGTACGTACGCTTCAGGTTGATAGTAATCATAATAACTAACAAAGTAAGACACCGCGTTTTCCGGGAAGAATTCCTTGAATTCGGCGTAGAGTTGCGCGGCGAGCGTCTTGTTGTGCGCCATGACGAGCGCCGGCATCTGTAATTCCTGGATCACGGACGCGATGGTGAACGTCTTGCCGGTGCCGGTCGCGCCGAGCAGGACCTGGTGATTCATTCCCTGCCTCACGCCGTTGACAAGATCACGGATGGCTTCGGGCTGGTCGCCCATCGGTTGAAAGGGTGCCTGGAGTTTGAAGTTCATGGTTGATTGGGATGAGGGTGCGTCGTACTTACAGTTAGGGAAAAGGGAACGGGTGTTCTATATTGTATCACACTGGGGATGTCACTGCGAGTGGCGCCCCGGCGCCGCGAAGCAGTCTCCTCATCTCGATAGGGAGGATTGCTTCTAGCAGATCGCAATGACATATTCGCGTGGAGCGCGGCATCCACCGGAGTATAATCGCACAAACCAATCCGGGAGATGATCCATGAAAACAGTCTTGAACATTATCGGCGCTTTGCTAATCCTTGCGGGCGGGGTGTGGTTTCTGCAAGGAATCAACGTCCTGCCCGGCAGTTTCATGACCGGCAATCCGCAATGGGCGATCAATGGCGGGATCGCGATCGTAATCGGAGCCGGGCTTTTGTATTGGGCAAACCGTCGAAAGAGGCGGGATGGATGAGATCCGCATCGGGGACCGCGTGCAGATCTTTCTCGATGCTGAAACGTGGGGAAGCGAGGGCTGGTTCAACGGGACGGTCGTAAGAATTGACCCGTATTCCGCGCATCGCAGTTTCTTCTGGGTGCAACTGGACGAGGA
>CAYQOF010000016.1:0-24513 GCA_964419035.1 uncultured Anaerolinea sp.
AGACCTCACAGGTCTCTGAGACCTGTGAGGTCTGGTATTCAACTATCAAACCCCAGCCCCAGCCAGTTCATGGTTTTGAGCCAGAGATTTTCGCGCCCGCCGTTGCGGTCTGCCTGTTCCATGGACCAGCGTGTGAGGTGGATGCCGAGCGAGCGCAACGGTTCAGGCGGGAAGGGGAGCGGTTTGGTGCGGACGAATTCGAGTTCTGTCCGTTCGGTCTTTTTGTGATTAAGGATGTCGAGCATGACGCGCGCACCGAAGCGCGTCGCGCCGACGCCCAAGCCGGTGTAACCCATTGCATAGGCAGTCTTGCCGTGGTGTGTCGTGCCCCAGAAGGGAGCGAAGCGCGAACAGGTGTCAATCGCGCCGCCCCATGCGTGTGAGAAGCGGATGCCTTCGAGTTGCGGGAACGCCTGGAAGAAATGTTCTGCAAGTATCGCGAACATGCGCGGGGAATTTTCGAGGTGCGCGCCGAAGCCGTTGTTCCAGTGATAGACCGCGTCGTAGCCGCCCCAAAGGATGCGCCCATCGGCGGTGGTACGCGTGTAATGGAATTGCCGGCTCGCGTCGCTGATGCCTTCGCGTCCGTGCCAGCCGATGGAGTCGCGCTGCGCGGGCGTGAGCGGTTCGGTCATTATTGCATAGTCATATACCGGGACGATGTAATACGAAAGTCTTTTGAGTAGAGGCGGGTACGCATTGGTCGCAAGCGCGACGCGTGAAGCGCGGACTTTTCCATGTTGCGTGTGGGCGATCACATGGTTCCCAACCTCTTCCAATTTTGTGACCGGCGAATTTTCGAACAGTTGCACGCCGAGTTCGAGGCAGACTTTTCGCAGTCCCCAGGCGAGATGCGCCGGGTTGATCAGCGCCGAGTCCGGTCGGTTCAATCCTGCAATGAAGATCGGGGATTTGACCACCGCCTGCACCTCGCCGCGATCCATGAATTGAAAGTTGGTGTGGTACGGCGCGGCGAGTTCCAGTTCCTCGCGCATCTCCTCGATATGATGCGGTTCGGTCGCGACGTTAATATCGCCCGTGCGGATGTAGTCACAGTCAATGCCGCAGCGGGTGAGGGTCTCTTCGATCTCATTGAGATTTTGGAGTCCGAGCGCGAGCAAGGTTGGGAGTTCTTTTTTCCAGCGCGAGTATCCATTATGGAAGCCGTGCGTGAGGGACGCGTCCATGAAGCCGCCGTTGCGTCCGGTCGCGCCTGTGGCGACCTCGCCCGCCTCGAGGATGGTCACCTCGCGCGCGGGATTCCCCTCCTTCGCGAGCAGGGCGGTCCATAAACCGGAAAAGCCCGCGCCGATGACGAGGAGGTCGGTTGAACTATTTTTGGTTAGAGCAGGTTGGGGGGAGGGACGAAGCGGGTCGTCCAGCCAGAAGGGAACGTGAATTGCATCTGAAACGGACTTGACAGACTCGGGTCTTGGGTTGTTGGAGTAGGTCATGCTCTCATGGATTGTTTTATACCTCTTGGGTAGTTTGTTTGCGATATTGTACCTGAAGGCGGGCATTTCGTCAGGCTCGATGAATTCAAGTAAAATGTTTGCGTTCGGAGTTATGGAAACGACACCTCCTGCTACTTTTTTTGGACCCCTGCGTACATAAAATTGAAATCAATGGCAAAGAGGAGTATTGAAAATGACAACAAACCGACGACAACCCCTGCGCCGTTCACGCAGCAACCGCGTTATTGCCGGCGTATGCGGCGGGCTGGCGGAGTTCTTCGGCATCGGCGCATTCTGGTTCCGCCTGGCGGTGATCATTGCCTTCATTCCGGGCGGCGTTCCGGGGATATTGATCTATCTCATTCTGTGGATGGTCATTCCGAACGAATAAGATGCCACTCGATATAAAAAGCCGCGCGGACGATGCGCGGCTTTTTACGTTGTTTTGGTTCATGTCTCGGGAATAAATTCCTTTTGCATGACTTCGATATTCGCCGCCCTCAGGAAGTTCATGGCGTTTTCGTCATTGCGGTAGGAGACGCTGTACACAATGCGCGAAACACCGGCATTGATGAGCGCTTTTGTGCAATTGACGCACGGAAGATGGGTCACGTAGCAGGTCGCGCCGCGGGTGGAGACTCCGTGCAATGCGGCTTGAATGATGGCATTCGTCTCGGCGTGGATCGTGCGGACGCAGTGCCCGTCCACCATGAGGTGACCCGCTTCGTCGCAGTGATCCTGCCCGGCGGGGGAGCCGTTGAAGCCGGTCGTCAGGATGCGTTTGTCCAGCACCAGCACACAGCCGACGAAGGCGCGGTCGCAGGTGCTCCGTTCGGAAACTGCGTAGGCGATCTTCATGAAGTAGGAGTCCCAGTCCGGGCGCATGGTACAAGCCTCCGTGAGAAATGATGCGCCGAATTATACTCATTAGCCCGCCTTGTGCAGAACGTCCCGAAGGTTCTCGTGAAATCAGGCTTGGTTTGCCTCCCAAATGTCGCATGGCGCCACGGCGACGCCTTCCGGGACGGTGTCTAACATCGGTCATTAAACAAAAAGCGACGCCTGCAAAGCGCCGCTTTCTGAACTCTATTTGTTATCTGAGCAATGTCAGCGTGATGGGTTGTCTGATGATGGTGTTGTCATTAGGATCGTAGAAGATCTTGATGTTTGCAGTGCCTCCGGAATCAACGCGATAGGCAATGAGCTGGCTCTTGAATGCGCCGGTGCCGGAGTTGCCGAACATGGTCACATTTGCCGATGGCGCCCAGATTGTGCCCACCACGTCTCCAGTGCCATTTCCGCGCATGTCAATTTGCTGAGTCTGTATCAGATTTCCGTTGGCGTCGAATTGCGGCGCGAGATATAACAAGATGCCCTCATACTCGCCGCTGGTGGGAGCGGATGCAGTCAGGTTGCCGCCGCCGTTGAACTTCATCTCGAAATCGCGGCGCATGATGTAGAAGGTGACTTCGGACCCCGTGATTTGACCATGATAAGGGCCGGGGCTGTTCGTTACGCAATACAAGCCGGGGGCGAAGTCCATGTTTCCGCTAAAGGCTACCCGGCTTCCATCTGCGCCGGATTGTGGATGCCATTGTCCGCCGGAAAATGCCGCTGTGCCATTACATGCCGGCTGGCGGGGCATGAAAGCGGCAATACTTGCTGAAGTGTATGGACTTGCACCTCCAGCGGTCGAGCCGATGTGTACTCCGTGACATCTCAGATCGGTGCCTCCAACCACGGTCACAGACGGAGCGTAGATTTCGGTTGCGCCATTGCAGTACGCAGCGTTCGAACTTGAGGAGTTTGAAAATATTCCACCGCCCTGAATGATCCAGTGGGGTGTGCCTGTTCCATCATAGCCTTTGCCGTCACGCGCCAGGGAAACGACCGCATTTCCATCGAACGGGGGACCCGTATACAGACCACAAACTTTGGCTGTCGCGGTGACTGCATTGGTGACCTGGTATCTGCCGATCACGCGCGCCAGTGTGGTGTTCACGTGCGAAACAATATCCACTTTGATTTCCTTGCCCTGGATATTGTAGGGGCACGTGCCGGATGGCGCGTCCACAATCGTGACGGTCACTTCGTTGGATGTGCCATTATCGTCATAACCGTTCGATGTGGCGCGCGCCAACGCTGCCGCAGAAATGTCGTTGGTCCGGGCGTGCGCCAGCGCGCCTGCCAGCGCCGCGGCATCCGCGGCATTCTGGGCGCGGCGCTTGTCCGAGAATGCCATGCTTCCATCAATTGCCAGCGCGGCGAATGCGAAAAGTCCCACAGCCGCCAGGGCAATAAGCACCAAAGCCTGTCCTTTTTCCTGGGATTTGAGTTTCATGATGACCTGCTCCTTTGAATGCAAAACAAGGAAAGCAATCGTCTCTATTTTATCAAAATTTGGGATTAGAAAAAGTTACAGATTTGGAATCCATTGGTACTATTGGGGGAGTGACATTATCTGCGGGAATTACAAGCCTTATTCCACTGTCACGCTTTTGGCGAGGTTGCGCGGCTGGTCCACATCCAGCCCGCGCAAGGCGGCGATGTGATATGCCAGCAATTGGAGGGGAAGGACCGTGATCACAGGCGAAAGCATCCATGGCGCTTCGGGAATCCATAGGACGTGATCGGTCATGCTCTGTATCAACTCATCCCCATCTGTTGCGACCGCGATGACAACCCCGCCGCGCGCCTTTGCCTGCTGGATCTGCGAGATCATCTTTTCGCGCCACGGATCCTGCGGCGCAAGACACAGGACGGGCATGTGTTCGTCAATCAACGCGATGGGACCGTGTTTCATCTCGCCTGCGGGATACCCTTCCGCGTGGATGTAGGAAATCTCCTTCAATTTCAATGCGCCCTCGTAGGCAATCGGCATGTTGATGCCGCGTCCGAGATAAAGGCAGTCGCGGATGTCCTTTAGCACGTGAGCAACCGCCTCCACCTCAGCCTCCCGATCGAGGGTCCGGCTGACCAAATCGGGCACCAGCCGCAGATCGGAGACCAGTTCCCGGCGCGTCTTTTCGTCAATCACGCCGCGCAAATCCGCGAGCAGGATCGCCAGCATGTACTGGTCAACCAGAGGGGCGGTGAAGGCTTTGGTCGAAGCGACGCCGATCTCGGGTCCGGTTTGCATCGAGATGTATCCGTCCGCGATGCGCATGGCTTGCGAGCCGATGGCATTCACGATGCTCCAGATGATTGCGCCTTTGCGGCGTCCCTCCTCCATCGCGGCAAGCGTATCCGCCGTCTCACCGGATTGTGAGATGGCAAGCACGACCGTGCGGTCGTTCAGGATCGGGTCGGAGTAGCGGAACTCGGAGCCGATCACCACTTCCACAGGCACGCGCGCGATCCTTTCGATGAGATATTTCCCGACCATGCCCGCGTAGGCGGCAGTGCCGCAGGCGGTGATGTAGATCTTCTCGATCTTTTTCGCGAGTTCTTCGGTCAACTTTAGATCGGGCAGGCGTATCCTTCCATTGGCGAAGTCCACGCGTCCCGCGAGGGTGTCGGTCAGCGCGCGCGCCTGTTCGTGGATCTCCTTTTGCATGAAGTGACGATACTCGCCCTTTTCCGCGGCGATCGGGTCCCACGAAATGGCATGCACCTGCGGTTGGACCTTTTCTCCATCGAGCGTTTCGATGGTCACCGCATCGCGCGTGACGACCGCCATCTGACGCGATTCAAGGAAGATGACGCTGCGCGTGTGTTCCATGATGGCGGGTGTGTCGCTTGCGACGAAATTTTCGCCCTCGCCCATGCCGAGCACCACTCCGCCCGCGTTGCCGATGCGCGCCGTCACGATCTTATCCGGCTCATCGGCAGACATCAGCACGACCACATTCGCGCCCTGGATCTGGTTGAACGTCCTGCGCGCGGCTTCCACCAAGCCAATACCCGTCGCAAGATAATGCTCGACCAGGTGCACGATCGTCTCCGTGTCGGTCTCCGATTGAAACTCCACGCCCTCCGCCGTCAATTCATCCTTGAGTTCGAGGAAGTTTTCGACGATGCCGTTCTGCACGACGACGACCCGCTTCGTCTGACCGAGGTGCGGATGCGCGTTACGGGCGTTCGGCGCGCCGTGGGTTGCCCAGCGCGTGTGACCGATGCCCGGCGCGCCGGTGATGGGGGATTTGTCCAGCAGGTCGATCAATTGGGATAACTTGCCCGCGTCTTTCCGGACTTGGAGCCGGTCGCCGTTTAAGACGGCGATCCCAGCCGAGTCATAGCCGCGGTACTCGAGCCTTTTCAAGCCATTGACGATGATCGGCGTCGCGTTACGCGGCCCGATATATCCGACGATTCCACACATGGGGAGTCCTCCGAGTGATTTGGGATTGGAGAATTGGAGAGTAGAGACTTTGGCAGTCTCCAATCTCCAGTCTCTTGAATGCCATTCCCTGTGTCTCTGTCTGTGTGATTGCTCACACAGCGTTATTCACAGGTTTTATATTTCGGAGGGAAAGAGAAACGGGTGATGGCGCACCCGAAGGGCTTCCGCTGATCTTTCGATTTTCCTGACCTCACCCCAGCCCTCTCCTGAAAGGAGAGGGGGAGCAGGTAGTTAGCTCCATTTTGCAATGGAGAACCCTTATCCTCGTCTACTTTAGTATTACAGCGCAAAGTCCGACGCTGGAGAGCGTAGGCGGACGTTCTCTAACGTCCACCTACCTTGCGTTGTAATGTTAGTCTTGAGGTCATTTGGTCTCGCGGTCAGACTGCCGCGCGTGCATAGCGACAATGCCATCATTCGACTATAAGACCATTGGACTATAAGACCATTGAACTAAAGTCCTTGCGCTGTCTTTCCCGGAATAAGTTGTCGGTTCACCTCCTTGACGGATCATTCTGTGAGGCGGGATTATACCTGATTAAACGGCGGCAGGTTGAGGCTTGCAAAGACGCGTCCGCCTGTCCGGATCATTCCGCCAATTGCACTTCGGGCATCGTCAGGGCGTCGTAGTTCTCCTCATCCTTGTAGATGATCCTGACGTTGCTGTCGCCCTTCGCTTCGATGGTGTAGCCGATGATCTGGCTGTGGAAGCCGTATTGCGAACGATTGCCGTGGATGATGATACGGGAGGCGGGCGCCAGGATGGTCCCATGGATCTCGGAATCTGCGCCGCCGTCGAGGATCACCGCGCTGTCGTTTTGCATGGGAAGATATAGCAGCAACCCTTTGAAGTCGCCGGCCGGGGGAGCGCCGAGGTTGATCTTGACGCCCTCGAACCGCACTTCTCCCCTTTCGACGTAGAAAACGACCTTGCTTCCCTCAAGATCCTCGGTGATGTGAAAGCCGGCGCCCAGACAGTAAATTCCTTCCTCCAGATGGGTCACACCCTCGGGGGGGAACTTTTCATCCCAAATTCCCGGGCTCATGGTGACCCCATCCTCCTGGATTTCAGCCGCTTCGCCGCAGCCAACCCTGGGCATGAGAAAAGGAGGCGGGTAACTCATGGGAGTTGCCTGCGTGGGGACGTTTGGGGTAAGCAGTTCCCGCCTGTGGATTCGCGCTCCGCCCACCATGGTGATCGCATGATTGTCCCGGATGCGGATGCTCCCGTTGCCCTGCTGGATGAGGGCGCAGTTGGGGTTGCCCGAGTTGATGAAGATGCCGCCGCCCGTAATATCCAGGGTGGCTTCCTGATGCACCCAGAAGGATTTTCTGTTGTCGCAGTCGCTCTCGGGGGCAAGGCTGACGACGGCGGCTCCATTGAGCAACTGGGCGATCTCCGGAGTCTTCGTGCGCGCCACCGCATTGACCGTGTTGGTGAGGCGGGTCCATCCCACGATGGAGGCGATGCGGGTCCTGACGTGCGAAACGATGGTCACCTGGATGTATTCGAAGTTGCCCTTGTTTGGACCGCTGATCGGCGGGCTGTGCACCTGGACGACATTTGCCGCGCTGTCGTTGTTGTATCCATTTTGTGCGGCGCTTTTCAACGCCGCGGATGCGAAATTGCCTTCGCCGCGGATGCGGCTGAGGGCGGCGGCAAGCGCGGCGGAATCCGCCGCGTTCTGCGCTTTGCGGCGATCCTGAAAGGCGGCGCCGCCATCCACAACCAAACCGACCATGCCCGCCAGACCCAGAAGGGCTAATACGATGACGATCAAAACCTGTCCGCCTTCGCGTGCTTTGAAAAGATTGACGGTCAGGCGTCGTTTGGGGTGCCGCGTATGGATATCCTTTTTGTCGCGCATGGATCCAATTTTACAATAACTTCCCACAATACAAGATAAGCCCATTGGTCATATTGCCCGGAGCGTGGGCGGGAAGGTGCGCTCGGATATAAAAAATGGAACACGAAAACCCGTGTTCCATTTTCCAGGGAGGCTGTATGTTTGGGTTATTTTGTGAGCCAGATTGCCGGTGGAACCATCGGTTTGAAATTATCTTCACTGTTATAGACAATGGTTGTGTTGGATGCGCCGCTCAGATCAACCTTATAGCAGATCACCTGGCTGCGCATGCCTTCTGCGCCTCCTGTCCCCAGGATCCTGCAGTCTGATGCCGGCGCCAGGATGGTCCCGACAAACTTCGATTCGGAATTACCGTTCAGTGTGACGGTCGCGCTGTTGGATAGCGGCACGAAGAGCAGTAATCCCTTGTAGTCGCCGCTGTCTGGAGCGTCAAGTTTGATGGTCGCTCCGCCATTCCAGGTTACATCCCCTGAATCCATGCGGATGACAACGTCTTGTCCGATCAGCGTGTCGCCGCCGTTCACCCTGAAATCGCCCGAGACACAGTAAATTCCAGATTGAAGGTTGGTCACTCCGCTGGGAGGAAACTGACCGGTCCAACGACCGGGACTGAGCGTATTGCCGCTTTTCACTGCATCTCCCGAGCAGGTGGGGTTTGGCATGACCATATTGTTTGGCGGATACCCCACCGCGGCGTTCGTCTGGTTGGGTTTGATGCAATTTGAAGGGATGTCTATCGCACCGGGGTTGTATTGAATATTTCCCACAGCGGTCAAACACGGGGCTTTCAGTCTGGCGGCTGAACTGTTGTTAAAAAAGGCGGCGCTGCTGCAGTTCGAATTCACAAAGATCCCGCTATTTACAATCGTCGTATCGGCGTTTCCCTGATACACGACTGCCTTGCAATCCTCCGGGGAAAGTCCCACCACCGCATTTCCATCGAACAGCGGCGTTATTGTCATCGGGGTTACGCGCGTGATGGCTTCGGTGCGATTCGTGACCTGCCGCCAGCCGACCACCGGGGCGAAGAACATCTTTACAGTGGAGGTGATGCGTACCTGTATGTATTCCGAACGGTCTGCGTTTAGCGGCAAGCCTGTGCAGGTTGCCCCCGCTTCACTGCAAAGGTAGACTTCGACCGCGCTGTCTGCATCGTTGTTATAGCCGTTCTCTTCGGCGCGCAAAATGCCGACCTGCTTCCATTGCACGTCTCCGCGCACTTTTGCAAGCGCGGCGGCAAGCGCGGCGGTGTCTGATGCGTTCTGCGAGTGACGGCGGTCTGAGAATACGTTGCCTCCGTCAATGGCGAGCGCGGTAAAGCCGACCAGGCCGACGATTGCCAGCGCGATGATAACGAGGGCTTGTCCACGCGGGGATGATTTATGTATGTTCATGGATGGTCCTTCTTTCCAAATGAGAAACTTATGGTCCCGAGGGGCAAACAGGCGTCAGGATTGTGTCTGTCACTGTGGCGGTCAAAGGGATGTCATTCCTGCCGATCAATTGCGGGAGGAAGGGCATGAAGATCTGGTGGCTGAAAGTGAGGGTGACAGTTATCGCCTGCCCTTCGCATTTTTTCGATGGGTCGGAATAGGTGATTGTCGGGGTAAGGGTGGAAAGATTAATCGGAGAGTTCGATGACTGGCGCACACGGGCGGTGATTCCCGCGGTGTCCGTCGGATTCATCGAGCCGTACAATGCGCCCTCCTGCGCGGCGTCGCGCAATTGCACGAACTGGAAGAAGGCAATGCCAAATTCCACCGCTCCTGCCAGCAGATAGAGCAGGATCACGAGGCTGATGGCAAGTTCGACCAGGCTTTGCCCGGATGCAGAGGTTGGGAATATGGATTTCTTTTTCATGGTTTGTTTCCTCTTGCTGTACTAGTACTCCAACAAGGTTAAGTTGGATGGTAACTGAAACGACATATCGGGCGATTCACCCTACAGTTTTAGGTTGTCCGAGTACTAGGGCGATGGCGATGATACGGTCACTGTTGCCGATGCAGTGGCTGATATGAGTGTGCTTTCGAATGTTGCGGTGGCGGTTGCCGTGTTCGTGAGGGTGCCTACATCGCCAAGCGTGGTGGTGTAGGATGCAAAGCAGGTTGTGCTGGCGCCGACAGCCAATGATGCAGAAGCGGATGAGCAATCGGCAGTTCCAGCCTTGCTGTCGGTCACTGTGAAGGGTCCGGATAATGTGACGCTGCCTGTGTTGGTCAAAGTGTAGAGATATGTAACCGTGTCGCCCGCGTAAACCGAGGATGGATTTGGCGTGATTTGCAATTTGAGCCTCGGTCCGACGAAGGTTGTCACTGTGGTGGACTGCTGGCTCGAACTCACCGTTTGTCCTGCGAACACCGCCGATGCGGTTGCAAGATTTGTGACGAAACCCGCGTCCAGGTCTGTCTGGGAAACTGCGCGCCTCCCGGTGCAGGTTTTGGTCGCGCCCGGCGCAAGGGTGCTTGTTGGACTTTCGCAAGTGATGTTACTGGCTTTGTCGTCTACAATGGTGAACGGCGGGCTGAGGGTCACATTTCCTGAGTTCGTGAGGACATAGGTGTAGGTGATGATGTCGCCAAGATTCGTGGCAGTGGTGGGCGAAGCGGTCATCTGCATGGACAGCGCCGGATTGCGGGCAAGCGGCACGCTGACCGAAACCTCATTGGACGTGCGGGTCTGTCTCCTGTCCATGGCGGTGGCAGTCACGGTACTGTTAAGTGTTGTCAGCGTATCCAGGTCTGTCTGTGTGACGGTGTAGGTCCCGGAGCAGGTCGTCGTTGCGCCGGGCGTCAAGGGGCTGGTAGCGCCGGAGCAATTTACGCTCGGTACCCTCGTATCGGTTACTGTATATGGCGAGGTGAGATCATTCCTCGAAAGGTTCTGCAGGGTGTAGACATAGGTGATGACATCATTTGCCCGGGTGATGCTGAGTGGAGAATAGGTCACGGTCAGGAAGAGCGCCGGTGTGTGTACGATGGCTGTGGCTTGATTGGAGGTGATCGTCTGCGTGCCGAACCGGGCTGTGGCAGTGGCTACGTTCACAATGGACTTGGCATCAATGTCCTGTTGTTTGACCTTATACGTGGTGGTGCAGATGATCACCGCGTTCGGAGCCAGGCTGCTGGTTGATGGACAACTCACGTTGCCGAGTTTATTGTCGGTAAGCGTGAAGGGGGAGGTAAGGGTTACATTCCCCGTGTTGGTCAACGTGTAAGTATAGGTAATATCTGTCGAGACAATGGACGTGGCGTTGGGGGCGGCGGTTTTCGCCAGCGAGAGGGCGGGGGTGCGGGTCGCGGTGATCGTGCTGTTCACCTGCGGCGAAGACGTGCCGGAAGCGGATGCCGTGGTCTGAAACGTCACAGAGCCGGCGTCAACGTCTGCCTGTGTAATCGTGTAGGCGCCGGTGCAGGTAAAGGACGCGCCAGCCACAAGCACGGCTGGCTCCCCACTGCAACTGGCGGCGGCTTTGCTGTCATTGATCGTGATCGGCGTGATGATGTCTCCCGTACCGGTATTGGTGACGAGGTAACTGAAATTGATGACCTGTCCGGCGGCGTTGTAAGTGGTTGGTGTGGGAGTGACCGTAAGCGTCAATGCTCCGCTCCCGCCGGTGCCGACCCAGCCTCCGCCCGGGTCCTCCACAATGATGGGAACGCTGTAGAGAATGGTGCGGCGGCTGGTCGCGCTGATGGTCCGTTGGGCGAACGGAACCAGCCGGGGAACGAGGGGATGGAATTCCTCCTGGACGGTCACTACGAGGCGGGTCTTATTTCCCTGCAATTGTGCTGGGGTGAGGTTTCCAATGGTGCCGGCGCAGTACGGTTGGTCTGGACCGCCGGTATCAAAGAATATGTTGATACTGTCGAAAGGTCCTAAAAAGGCGACCCTGGTCGCCGCCTCCCGAATCCCAACGCAATCCCGATAGCGTTCCACATTGTTATTGCCCAAGCCTGTGGTCGCGCCGTAGCGAACCGCCTGGCGGCTGGCTGTCACGACCGTGGAATACATGAAGAGCAGTCTGCCTGCCTCCAGCAAACCGTACAACAGTAACAGCAAAATGGGCAGGGCAATGGCAAACTCGACCATCGCCTGCGCCTTGCTCTTTTTGTGGAAATATTTGTGGAAAATCATCTCTCGATCCTGTTCTCTACTTGTGCTGATTCTTAGTTTAATGTTCAACTTGTACAGTCCAATAAGACATTCGTACTACACCGGGCAGACACTTTTGCAAGTTACAAAAACAGCACGTAAAATGCGCCGAGGATGAAATACGGTCCATAGGGGATGAAGGTCATCAACGCTTCGCTGGAGTAACGCCGGCGCACGAGAAGCGCAAGGATGAACAACAGGCTGACCAAGCCTCCCAGCAGGACTCCATACACGAGCGCGTTCAGGATGAAGGGCCAGCCGAGCATCAACCCGAGCACGGCAGCCAGGTACACGTCCCCGCCGCCGAGCGCCTCTTCCTCGTCATCGGCTTGACCGGCGGCTTGCAGTCTGCGGGCGCGGTATCTGGCAACGATTTCACCGAATTTGTATAAAAGGAACATCACGGCAAACCCGAACAATCCTCCAAGCAGGGACATACCCAAGCCGATGAGCAGACCGTTGTCGTTGATCCTGCTGTTCAGGTAGGTCCCGGTCACCAGCCCCAGCGCCGCGCCGAACAGACTGGTGGGATGCAGGATCAGGCGGTGCTCGAGGTCAATCACCGTAATAATACCAAAGTAAACCAGCACGATGAGACTGAGGGGAATCCCAAGCGCTTTTGACGGGAACAGCCAGAAGTACGTAAAGGAAGCGACGGCAAGGATCTGCACCAGCCATGTCCGCAGGCTCCGTCCGATTCCGCACGAGCGGCAGGCGCGCAGGGTCAAGTAATCCGCCCATGAAAATGGAGTCCCGCAGTGCGGACAAGAGGGCTGGCTGAAACGGCGTGTGATCGGGAGAACGTCCGACGCGTAATTCACGAACAGCCCGCCGATCCAGCCGAGCAGGAGGGGAAATATGAGTGTCACGCCCATTTTATTCATTATAGCCCAAAGCCTCCGCGAATTTCAGGGTGTAACACCGTGTAAGTCAACTGTAATGTCGGTTCGTCTTTCTCGCATCGTGCCGAAGGTGCAAGGCGCAAGTGTTCTTCTTGCCGACGGGCGAAATATGTCTTACAATCGCGGCGATATTCCCCTGGAGATGAACATGGAAAAATTCATAATCGAAGGCGGGGTTCCACTGAACGGAGAAGTGACACCGGCGGGAAACAAGAATGCCGCATTGCCCTTGCTTGCCGCGTGCCTGCTTACGGACGAACCGGTAATTTTGCGAAACGTGCCGCGCATCAAGGATGTGAGCGTGATGCGGCATCTCATCGAAAGCCTGGGCGCGCAGGTGGAGGAATTGGATTCCGCTTCGTGGCGCATCACCGCGCGGGATGTGGAGCCTGCGGATCTGGACCCGGACCTTTGCCGCCTCATCCGCGCCTCCATCCTGGTTGCGGGACCTCTCGCCGCACGCGCGGGCACATTTAGACTGCCGCCTCCCGGAGGCGACGTGATCGGGCGGCGCAGGCTCGATACCCACATCATCGCTTTACGCGCTCTCGGCGTGGATGTGGAGTATGACCGCGGCTTTACCTTCAAGTCCGACGGTTTGCGCGGCGCGGATTTCCTCATGGACGAAGCCAGCGTCACCGCGACCGAAAACGCCATCATGGCGGCGGTCACCGCACAGGGGGACACAGTGATCCGTAACGCGGCATCCGAGCCGCACGTGCAGGAGTTGTGTCACTTCCTGAACAGGCTTGGCGCGCAGATCGAGGAGATCGGATCAAACACGCTTCACATTCACGGCGTGCCGAAACTGCACGGCGGCGAATACAGGATCGGACCGGATTATCTGGAGGTGATCAGTTTCGTCGGCGCGGCGGCGGTGACGCGCGGCAGTGTGCGCATCAAGAACGCAGGCGTAAAAGACTTGAAGATGATCAGGCACGTTTTCGAACGCATGGGCGTGCGCTGGAACGAGGAGGGAGACGATATTGTCGTTCCGTCCGATCAGGAACCCAAAATTATCCCCGACCTGGACGGCGCGATCCCCGAAGTAAAGACGAACGTCTGGCCCGCCTTCCCAACGGATCTGATCAGCATTGCCATCACCGTTGCAACCCAAGCCAGCGGCTCGATCATGTTCCACGACTGGATGTTCTCGGGGCGCATGTATTTCACGGATAAATTGGTGGGCATGGGCGCCAGGATCATTCTATGCGATCCATATCGCTGTCTCGTGCAGGGACCCAATCAACTCTACGGTGAAAATCTCGAAAGCCCCGACATCCGCGCCGGCATGTCGTTACTGCTGGCGGCACTTGCCGCGAAGGGAAAGTCCACAGTGCGAAACATCGGTCAGATCGAACGCGGCTATCAGGACGTGGACAAAAAACTGCTTGCGTTGGGAGCAAAACTCGAGAGGGTCAGGGAATAGTCTCAGCCCGCAGGTCGAAGTAAACAGGGAACGCGGCTCGATTGTTCTGCGCCGCGTTCCTTTTTGCTTATCCCTTTATCACTACGACGGGTCTCAACCGGGCAACCTTCCTGGCGATGCCTGCCTTGCTGACTGTTTCCACGACCACATCCACGTCCTTGTACGCGGACGGAGCCTCCTCCGCCAGCCCGGGCAGGGACCCGGCGCGCACCTTGATGCCGCGTCCCTCCAGTTCGCGCCGCAACTCATCGCCTCGCACCTGTTTCTTGGCTTTCGATCTCGACATGACCCTGCCCGCGCCGTGACAGGATGAGCCAAATGAACGCGCCATGCTCTCCTCGGTGCCAACCAGCACCCACGACGCTGTCCCCATCGAACCGGGGATGATCACCGGCTGACCGATCTTCTGGTATTCGGGCGGCAGCCCCGGCGAGCCGGGACCGAAGGCGCGCGTCGCGCCTTTACGATGAACGCATACTTTGATCCGTCTGCCCTCCAGTTCGTGTGTCTCGATCTTGCCCATATTGTGCGCAATGTCATAGACCTGATGTAAATGCCAGTTCTTCATCCTGCCCGCGAATGTTTCCTCGAATGCCCGGCGTGCGTGATGCGCCAGCAATTGACGATTGGCAAACGCAAAATTCGCCGCGGCGCGCATCGCGCCCATGTATGCCCGTCCTTCCGGTGAATCCATCGGCGCGCAGACCAGTTCACGATCCGGCAGGCGGATTCCGTATTTGTGCGCCGCGCCCTGGAATTGCTGGACGTAGTCGGTGCAGACCTGATGTCCCAAGCCGCGCGAACCGCAATGGATCATCACGGTCAGGCAGCCTTGCTGCATGCCCATGACGCGCGCGGCTTCCTCATCGAAGATTTCGTCCACAACCTCCACTTCGATGAAATGATTGCCCGCGCCCAGCGAACCGACCTGCGCGCGTCCGCGGGTTTTGGCGCGCTCGGATACCTTTTCGGGATCGGCTTCGGGGACGGCGCCAAATTCCTCGGTCCGCGCCAGATCCGCTTCGGAGGCGAATCCGTTTTTCAAAGTCCAGCGCGCCCCCTCCCGCAGGATCTGATCCAGTTCCTTGAGACTGACCTTGATCACGCCCTCCCTGCCCACGCCGCTGGGACAATATTGATTCAGCAGTGTGGCAAGCCTGTCCATCTCGTCCCGTGCTGAGTCGAACTCGATGCTCGAGCCCAGCAGGCGCACCCCGCAGTTTGAGACGACAAACCCGCCAGCGACGAAGTTGTGGTCGGCGTGATCCATCGTAAGATCATATACCAGCCCATCGTAATCAATCGGCTCGATGCTTGCAATCCTGTCCCACACGAAGCCGCTCTGCCCCAATCCTTCTGTGACAATTTTGCTGAATTCGCTGAAGGTCTTGAAGCCCTGATGTACGCGCGGCAAAGTGTTTCGTCCCTCATACATGGATCGCTCGATGAACCGCTCATTGGCTATTTCTCTGCCAAGGCGCTCAATGATATGAGACCTCGACGCTCCGGCAATTTTCGACGCCGCCGCCTCTGCTGCGACCTCCTGCCGTGCGGCTATCAGGTTTTGTTTGGTGAGCGCATACTGGGCGGCGATGGCGGCTTGCGTTTTTCGTTTTCGGTTGTATTCAAAGCCAACCCTGCTCCACAGGCGAATCAGATTCCCCGATTCAGCCCTGACCTGCAGGCGTAAACGAATGGAGCGTCTGCCATCTGTATTGACCTGTTCCTTGCGCGTTCCAATTGGCGCGGTTTCAACGTCAAATTCCTTCAGCAGGGCAGCCAGATGTCGAAGGAATGCGCGACCGTTCTCTTCATATCCTTCGCGTTTGTTCATCGAGAGGGTGGGCGCAGCCAGATTGTAGTCATGTCCACTCACAGTTTGTGGAGTGCTCATCTCCGCGCCAAAAAGCGCCGCGAGGAATAATCGTTTCTGCCATAAAGGTGTGTTGGCGAGCCATTTGGGAATCTCATATTCCTGATCCGTCTTCTTTCCAATTGGCGCCCCAAGATATGCCAGCAGCGCGGCAAAGGCTGTGCTGTTGACCGAAACCCAATGTTCCCTTCTCTCGAACGTATATTCGCCGTATGTTGTGCGGATACGATGAGCGCGCTCACGCGACCAGACGCGGCTGGGCTTGAAACCCAGTTGCGCAACGTCGCCGCGGATGTCTTCAAGGTCCTCGGGCTCGCCATAAAAAGCGACCATGCCTTTACTCGTGCGGGCGTCAAATCGCACTGTGCCATCGCCGAACAGGAACCCGATGATCTTGCACAGATACGGTACGGCTTCGGATGAATAACTCAATGGCAGCAACCCACGCTTTATCAACCCATTGCGGATTTGATTGATTGCATTTCCACGGTGATTCTTTCCGAGTAATCCGAGATATTCCATGAACGCGGATTCGGTCACCAGGCTGTCGTCAAGAGGTTGCTCATAGTCCACACCTCTGAAAGGTGATACAGCCACCTGGTCACCCGGTTGTAAGAGCCTGCACTCCGTCATTCCATCCGGAGTCCACAGGGGATGATCGCTTGTGGCAGTGAGCGTGAATCCGTTTTCCGTCCTGAGGCGTAAAACCCGCGCCCCTGGTCTTTGCCCGAACCATCGAACGGGATGCGCAGAATCGATTCGCTTCGTTTCCACATTCAGACACTCCAAAGCCGCTGTTTGCCAATCCTGTGCCATTCCCTCGATGGTACGGGTATATCCGTGCGCGTGGAGTATGGGCGTATCTCCGCTCAGGCAATTGATATCGTACCCGATCGCACCGGGCGAAATCACCCCGCTGGGATATTCCGTTGCCGCGATGCCGCCGATGGGAAACCCGTATCCCTGGTGCATATCCGGCATGACGATCACGTGTCCCACCAGACCGGGCAGGGTCGCGGCGTTCACCGCCTGTTCCAGCGATTTATCGTCCATGATCTGTTCCAAAAGTTCGCGCGTGGCGAACAGTCTCACCGGCACGCGCATGTCGCTGCGAATGTACGTGGGGATCTCCCACTCGGTATCGCTGATTTGAACAAGATTCTCTATATTCATCCTTCACTCCTACACGTCGAAAACGATCGTTGCCTCGAAACCGCGCACGGTTGCCTCGATCTTCAAATTGTGATATGTCACCGCCTTGATGGCTTTATCCACAGAAGCGACCGCGGCTCCCTCCATGTTCACGGAAATGTGCCCGCCGCTCAACTGAATGTCGAACGTATCGAACGCCAGATTCTCCTGCTCCTGATGATAGACCAGTTCGGAAAGAAAAGCGACCAGCAGACTTTCAGCATCCGCCCCATCGGACTCGAAAACACGCCTCACGCGCGGACCTCCGCCTGTCGCCGTTCCCGCGAGCGTATTCATCGCCCGCGCCGATTCGACAAAGAGCGATGGCAGATCTTTTGCCCAAACTCGGACAGACCAATCGGCAGTGTGAGAAATTTCTTCGAATCCCATGAACGCCTTCCTGATGTCATTGTACCATCCGGATGCAACTTTTCGCGTTTGTCTGCATCCAATCAGGGGCGAACACGGTAAAATAATGACGAAACAGAACGTCATGAACACAGTGGTACAGAAATCTCAAGCGAGGAATTCAGATAAAACATGTCTTCGAATGGAAATGCAAAACACGTAAAAGTATTGATATTGGGGTCGGGTCCCACCGGGTATTCGGCCGCGCTGTACGCCGCGCGCGCGGAACTCCAGCCGGTGGTGTTGACCGGCACGCAACTGGGAGGGCAAGCCGCGTTGACTTATACCATCGAGAATTACCCGGGCTTCCCGGAGGGCGTCGGCGGGGCGCAGTTGGGCGAGCTGTTCCAGAAGCAGGCGGAACACTTCGGCGCGGTGACCGAGTTTGACATGGCGCACTCGGTGGATTTGTCGAATCGTCCCTTCAAAGTGACGACCGACTCCGGCGAATACCTCGCGGATGTCCTCATCATCGGCACGGGCGCCAGCCCGAACCACCTCAACGTCCCCGGCGAAGTGGAATTGACCGGGCGCGGCGTCTCGTATTGCGCCACCTGCGACGGCTGGTTCTTCAAGGACAAAAAAGTTGTCGTCGTCGGCGGCGGGGACAGCGCATTGGAGGAGGGTCTGTTCATCACGCGTTACGCCTCCTCCGTGACCGTCGTCCACCGCCGCGACGAGTTCCGCGCCAGCCCGATCCTCCAGAAGCGGGCAACGGAGCATCCAAAGATCGGTCTCATCCTCGATACGATCGTCACTGAAGTCATCGGCACGGACAAACTCGAAGCATTGAAACTCAAGAACGTCAAAACCGGGGAGGAAACCATCTATGAGACCGATGGCTTGTTCATCTTCATCGGTCACACGCCGAACACCCAAATGTTCAAGGGGCAATTGGAAATGGACGATCTCGGTTACATCAAGGTCAACGACAAAATGGAAACGAACGTGCCGGGCGTCTTTGCCGCGGGCGAGGCGGCTGACCCGCATTTTCGCCAGGTGGTCACCTCCGCAGGCATGGGCGCGGCGGCCGCCATCCAGGCGACCAGATTCCTCGAAGCAGCATCAGAATAAATTGTAGAAAGAGGCGAACGGGACATCCAATCACAGGAAGTCCCGTTTTCTTTTCATCCCCGCCCTGTCACGCAAAACGCATGACAAATTGTACTTCTGAGCGCGGTATTTTCGGATAAAATCCGTGCATATCATCATATTGGAGGCAGCATGAATAAGGTTTCGATCATCGGTGCGGGCATGACCGGCGCGACCACCGCGCACTGGCTTGCCGAACGCGAACTCGCTGATCTTGTTTTGGTGGACGTGGTGGAGGGGATGCCGCAGGGCAAGGCGCTCGACATGTTCCAGGCGATGCCGATCATCGGCAGGGATGTTGAGATCGTCGGTTCGAACGATTACGCCGCCACCAAAGGCTCGGACATTGTCATCATCACTGCCGGTCTGCCGCGCAAACCGGGCATGAGCCGTGATGATTTGTTGAAGACGAATGCCGAGATCGTCGGCAAAGCCGCGGCCGAAACGCTCAAGCACTCACCCGATGCAATCTATATTGTGTTGACCAATCCGCTCGATACGATGGCGTACCTCACGCTGAAGAAGACCGGACTGCCGCGTGCTCGCGTGATGGGTCAGGCGGGGATACTGGACTCGGCGCGTATGCGCGCCTTCGTGGCGATGGAGACCGGCGTGAGCGTGGAGAACATCAACTGCTACGTGCTGGGCGGACACGGCGACGAGATGGTCCCGCTCACGCGTCATTCGAACATCAGCGGGATCCCGTTAAAGGAATATCTCCCCGCCGACAAATTGGACGCCATCGTCGAACGCACGCGCAAGGGCGGAGGCGAGATCGTCAATCTGTTGAAGACCGGTTCCGCGTACTATGCGCCTGCCGCGGCCTGCGCGCAAATGGCGGAGGCGATCCTCAAGGACAAGCATCTCATTGTTCCCTGCGCGGCGTACATGGACGGCGAATACGGCTTGAAGGATATGTTCTTCGGAGTGCCGGTCATGTTGGGGCGCGGCGGCATGGAGAGGATCATCGAATACAAACTCGACGACGAGGAAAAGGCGATGTTCGACAAATCCGCTTCGGCGGTGCTCGAAACGCATGAGGCGTTGAAGAAGTTGGTGTCTTTGTCGTAAACACGTAAACAAGTAGACACGTAAACAAGTGTACTTGTGTACCTGTTACCTGTCTCCTTGCCTTAGATAATAAACAAGGAGTAGTCCCATGATCCTGCACGAAAAGATTTCAGCCCAATTACCGGAATGGCGCGAACGAATCAAAACTCTGGCGAAGGACCACGCCGACGTGAAAGTGGACGAAGTCACCGTTGGACAGATCGTCGGCGGGATGCGTGATATCAAATCGCTGTTGACGGATATCTCGTTCGTTGATCCTGCCGAGGGCATCCGCTTCCGCGGCATGTCCATCCCGGAAGTGTTGGGGGCATTGCCGAAAGCGCGCGGCGGCAGGATGCCGCTGGTGGGCGGCTTGTATTACCTGCTGATGATCGGCGAGGTGCCGGCGAAGGAACAGGCGCAGGCGGTGGAGGCGGAATGGGCGCGGCGCGCGGTCGTCCCTGATTACGTCTTCAAGATGCTCAAGGCGATGCCGAGGGATACGCATCCGATGATCCTGTTCTCGCAGGCTGTCCTTGCCCTGGGCAAGGAGTCGAAGTTCACCAAAGCCTATCACGAGGGCGTGAAGAAGGATCAATACTGGGAACCCGCCCTCGAAGACAGCCTCGACCTGACGGCAAGACTCCCCGTTATTGCCGCGTTCATTTATCGCATGAAATATTTTGGAGAGACCTCGAAGCCGCGCTGCAACTCCCGGCAGGATTACGGCTTGAACTTTGCGCGCATGATGAAGGTGCCCGACATAAAAGGATACGCCGACCTTGCCCGGCTGTACTTCATCCTGCACAGCGATCACGAGTCCGGGAATGTATCCGCGCACACGATGCACCTTGTGGGATCGGCTCTTTCCGACCCGTATCTATCCTTCTCCGCCGCGTCGAACGGTCTCGCGGGACCCCTGCATGGTCTCGCGAACCAGGAATGTCTCGCCTGGCTGATTGACGTGAGGAAGCAGTTCGGCGGCGTCCCCTCGCGTGAAGACCTGTATAAATTCTCGTGGGATACGTTGAACAGCGGCAAGGTCATCCCCGGTTACGGTCACGCCGTCCTGCGCGTTCCCGATCCGCGTTTCACGGCGCAGATGGAATTCGCCAAGGCGCATTTTCCCGATGACGACCTGGTGCGCCTTGCAGACATGGTCTTCGACGTGGTGCCGCAGGTGCTGCGCGAACAGGGCAAAGCCAAGAACCCCGCGCCCAACGTGGATGCCATCAGCGGCACGCTTCAGTATTACCACGGCGTGCGCGAATTCGATTTCTATACTGTATTATTCGGTGTCGGCCGCGCGCTGGGCGTGACCGCCAACTACGTCTGGGCGCGCGCGCTGGGCCAGCCGCTCGAGCGCCCCAAATCCGTGACAACGAAGACGCTCGAGGAAGTTGTGGCGAGCGCAAGCCAGCCCGCGTAAAAATAAAAATCCCGAAGTCGAACGGCTTCGGGATTTTATATCAAATTTCATCGCGTCGAGCGGAGGATTTCGTGCCCGTCGAAATCCGTAGACGAGACGCAGGGCTTGCAGCAAACGAAGCGGAGTGACTTGCCAGCGCGCTTCGCCTGCATTCGCAGCCTGCGCTCACTCTGCTGCCCTGCGGGCGCGATGTCAGCGCGATGTTCACAATTCAATCACAAACGTCGTGCCTTGCCCTAATTCACTTTGCGCTTCGATGGTCCCGTCGTGCGCGTGAACCAATTGTTTCGTGATGGCGAGACCCAGTCCGCTGTGTGTTCTTTCACTGCGCGATCTGTCTCCCCGCCAGAAACGGTCGAAGATAAAGGGAAGATCTTCGGAGGCGATTCCCGCGCCTGAATCTTTGACCGTGATCCGCACGCTTCGCCCATCGCTCGAACCTGCTCCTGTTTCAATCGAAATGGTCTCACCTTCGGGCGTGTGGCGCAGGGCGTTGGATATGAGATTGGATAACACCTGATTGAGCCGGTCATAGTCGGCGGTGAGGTGCTGATTCGGGTTGGTGATGTTTGTTTTCAAGTCAATGCCCTGGGACGCGGCTTGGGAGGCAAAGCTCGAAGTGAGGTCATTTATCAGGTCAGCGAGCAGGAAGCGGGTGGGGTGAAGCGGAAGTTGTCCCGTCTCGGCGAGGGAGAGGGTTTGCAAGTCGTTCACGAGGCGGGTGAGGAGCCGGGTCTCGTCCAGCGTGTCCTTGATGTGTTCGGGCTTCGGCTGATAGACGCCGTCCACGATGCCTTCGAGGTTGCCCTGAATGATGTGGAGAGGCGTGCGCAGTTCGTGGGCAATGTCGGCGGTGAGGTTGCGGCGCTGTTGCTCGGCGCGTTCGAGTTCGCCGACCATTTTGTTGAAGCGTTTGGTCAACTCGCCGAACTGCGGCGAGTCGTCCTCGGGAACGCGCACCGAGAGATCGCCTTCGGCGACGGAATCTATGGCGTTGATGATCTGCCCTATCGGCTTGCCGTAGCGGGTGTATAGCGTGAAAACGGCGAGGAAGATCAGGAGAACCACCGCGAACGGCGCGCCGCACACGAGGAGCCAGATATTTCTGACCCCGGAATATTCGGAAAAGATCAGATAAAGAAGAGCGGCTGCGCCTCCGACAAAAAGCAGGGCTACGCCAAAGAAGAAAAACATAAAAGGGAGAAAGCGACCGGGAGCGCGGCGGCGTTTTGGGCGGGAGGGAGGAGGGGGAGCCATGGGGAAGGATGAATTATGAATTGTGAAGGATGAAAGTCTAAGGCTGAAAGTTGAAGGTCGAAGGTCAAAGGTTGGGTTAATGTTTGATAAAGCGATAGCCAATTCCATACACGGTTTCGATCATGGGGCGGCCTGAGGCGGATTCGAGTTTTTTGCGGAGGTTTTTGATGTGCGAGTCCACGCTTCGGTCCACGCTGGAGGCTGCGCCATGCAGCTCGTCGAGTAATTGTTCGCGGGTGAAGGTTTGACCTGCGCGGCTGGCGAGCAGGTAAAGCAGTTTGAATTCGTTTGGCGTGAGTTTGAGCGGACTGCCGTTGAATGTGACGGAATATTTTTCCGCGTCGATTTCCAGCCCGCCGATGCGGATAATGCTCGGCGCTTTGATGTCGCCGCGTGTTCTACGGAGTAACGCCCGCACCCGCGCCACCAACGCGCGGACGGAGAATGGCTTGGTGATGTAATCGTCCGCGCCGATCTCCAAGCCTGTGACCTGGTCAATTTCCTCGGAGAGCGCGGTGAGCATGATGATGGGCACGTCGCTTTCGCGGCGCAGGATGCGGCAGACTTCGCGACCGTCAATGACGGGGAGCATCAGGTCGAGGATGACGAGGTCGGGTTTTTCGCGGCGGGCAGTTGTCAGCGCGGATTGACCGTCGGCGGCGGTGAGGACGCGGAATCCGTTTTTCTCCAGATAGTCACGGGCGAGGCGGGCGACCTTGGGTTCGTCGTCCACGACGAGGATGAGGGGAGGCATGGGGGGAGTATAAAGGAGGAATGGTGAAGGAGGAAAGAAGCAAGTGGAAAGTGGAAAGTGGAAAGAGGAAAGAGGAAAGAGGGCTTTCTTCTTTCGTGTCATTTCATTGTGACGACGATCTTCCCCTGCGCGTGACCGTTGCCCAAGTGGCGCATGGCATCCGCGATCTGTGTGAGGGGATAGGTTTTTTCAACGAAAGGTTTGATCCTGCCGGCGGCTAGCATGTCTTTCAATATGTTCATGTCTTGGCGGTTGAATTGGGCGATGAAGAAGACAAACTTCTGGCTTGCTCCCAGCATCCCAATTCGCGTTTTGATGAGGAGACTAAGGGGACCAATGAGAGGCGTCCGCGGTCCGCCCACGAGGACGAATGTCGCGTCAGGCTTGAGGACGCGCTTGTACTCAGACCACGAACGGCTCCCGTTGACGTTGAGCAGCAAATCATATTTTTTACCACTGCGCGTGAAGTCTTCTTTGGTGTAATCAATGACATGATCCGCACCTTGCGCGCGGGCGTGTGTGACATTTTGTGTACTGCACACAGCAGTGACTTCCGCGCCGAGGACTTTGGCGATCTGGATGGCGAACGAGCCGACTCCGCCCGACGCGCCGTTGATCAATACTTTCTGTCCGGGCTGAATCTTTCCGTGATCGCGCAATCCCTGCAAGGCGGTGATTCCTGCTGTTGGGACCGCCGCCGCTTCCTCGAACGTGACGTTGGCGGGTTTGTGGGCAATGGCTTTTTTTACGGTTACGTATTCGGCAAACGCCCCGCCTCTTCCGCCGAAGACTTCGTCGCCGGGTTTGAAATCCGTGATGTCTTTGCCGACCGCCTCGACCACGCCTGCAAAGTCCGCGCCTAACCTTGTATTTTTCGGTTTGAAGAGACCGCCGCCGAGACGAGCAAGGAACAGACCCGTCATGCCGTACCATTCTGCAATGTTGACGGACGAAGCGCGGATGCGCACCAGCACGCCGTCGTCAGGGACGGCGGGTTTTTCGACCTCCACAATTTTCAGCACTTCAGGCGGACCATACGATTCGTGGACAACGGCTTTCATGGATTGATTCTCCTTGGGGATTTTGTTGCCCCAAATGTATCAATCCATTGTGGAGGAATTGTGGATGAGAAAGTCAGGGATTGTGGAGGTTGGTTGTGCCCGATTTCGCCTCCCACCCTCACGACATCATACTCGCCGAAGGTCTCCGTTAGGGGGCAGAGTAAGCGCCCCTTTGGGGTTGACACTTACATTAATCACTGATGTTACGCACGGAGCAGCGGCAAAATCGGATAAGATTGGAGCATGGACAA
>CAYQOF010000017.1:0-8595 GCA_964419035.1 uncultured Anaerolinea sp.
CCCGCCCGCAATGCAGATTGACCCCAAGAAGAAATACAAGGCGCTCATGGAAACCGACAAAGGCACGATGGTCATCGAATTGTTTGCAGATAAAACGCCAAAGACCGTGAACAACTTCGTCTTCCTGACGCGCGAAGGATTTTACGAGGGCGTCATCTTCCACCGCGTAATCTCCAATTTCATGGCGCAGTGCGGCGACCCAACCGGACGCGGCTCGGGTGGTCCCGGCTATCGCTTCGAGGATGAATTCCATCCCAGCCTCAGGCACGACAAGCAGGGCATCCTGTCAATGGCAAATGCAGGACCAAACACCAATGGCTCGCAGTTCTTCATCACCCACCTCCCCACGCCGCACCTGGACAACCGGCACAGTGTCTTCGGGCAGGTCGTGGAGGGACTGGATGTACTTATGTCCATCCCGCCGCGCGATCCAAACAACGTCAACGCGCCTGCAGTGAAGATCATCCGTGTCACCGTCGAAGAAGAAGTCTGATTTTTTCACCAACCTCCTGCGCGTTCTCGCCCTGCTGGCAGTGATTGGGATCACTGGTTATATCTACAGCATCCGCGACCGCGTGGAGGAGTTTTCGGCGCTCGGGTATCCCGGGATCTTCTTGATTGCCCTGCTTGCCAATGCGACCATCCTGCTTCCCGCTCCGGGCATTGCGATCATCTACGCCATGGGCGCCATGTTCAACCCGCTGGGTGTCGGCATTGCGGCAGGAACGGGAGGCGCGATCGGAGAGTTGTCGGGTTATCTCGCAGGCTTCAGCGGACAGGCTGTCATCGAACGGACGGACGTGTATGAACGCATCCATCCCTGGGTGGAGAAATACGGCGGCTGGGCAATCCTCATCCTTTCTGCGATCCCCAATCCGTTCTTCGATGTAGCAGGCATCGCGGCCGGGATCGCCAAAATGCCGCTCCGCACCTTTCTCTTCTTCGTCTGGATCGGGCAGTTGATCAAAATGACGCTCTTTGCGGTCGCAGGAAAATATTCCATTGAATGGTTCACCAATTTCATCCGATAGGAGAATCACATGTCAGACCACAACAAGATCGATTCGTATCTCGAGGAAAATCTCGATAAGAGCATCGCAGAACTTTCCAGGCTCGTCGCCCAGCCGAGCATCAGCGCGCAGGGCATCGGGTTGAAGGAATGCGCCAACCTCGTCGCGGAGATGTTCCGCGCGCGCGGTTTCACCGCCCAAGTGATGGACACCGAAGGCGCGCCGGTCGTCTACGCCGAACGCAAAGGGAAAAGCGACAAGACCCTTCTTTTCTACAACCATTACGATGTGCAGCCGCCCGAACCGCTCGAACTCTGGGAATCGCCCCCGTTCGAGCCGTCGCTCCGCGAAGGGAAGTTATACGGACGCGGCGTGAGCGACGACAAATCACACATCACCGCGCGCCTGCACGCCATTGATTCCATCCTCGAGACCGACGGCGAACTGCCCTGCAACATCAAGTTCATCATCGAGGGCGAGGAGGAAACATCGAGCGTGCATCTTCACGACTTCATCCGCGAGAACCTTGAATTGCTCAAAGCCGACGCCTGCATCTGGGAATTCGGCGGCGTGGACCATCGCGATGTGCCGATGCAATACCTCGGCTTGCGCGGCATCTGCTACGTGGAACTCTCGGTCGAGTCGCTCGGCACGGACGTTCATTCCGGGCTCGGCGGTTCGATCTTCCCGAATGCGGCGTGGCGTCTCGTTTGGGCTTTGTCCACGCTGAAAGGACCCGACGAACGCATCCGCATCCCCGGCTTCTACGACGATGTGAAGCAGCCCACCGAACGCGACCGCGAGTTAATGGAAGCGCTCCCCGACGTGGCGGACGAATACAAAACGCGTTATGGCGTGAAAAAGTTCATCAAAGGCATCACCGGCGGAACGGATCTTAAAATGGAGGAGGTCTTCGTCCCAACCTGTACCATCTGCGGATTGACCAGCGGATATCAGGGTCCCGGCTCGAAGACGGTGCTTCCCGCGAAAGCCTCCGCCAAAGTGGACTTCCGCCTCGTCCCGGACCAGAAGCCTGAGGACATCCTCATGAAACTTCGCAAACACCTCGACGCGCACGGCTTCGAGGATGTGCAGATCACATTCCTCGGTGGCGAACCAGCCGCTCGGACAGATCCAGATGACGGCTTCGTCAGAACCGTCGTGCAAGCCGCGGAGGAGATCTACGAGGAGGCGATGCAACTCGTCCCGATGATCGGCGGCTCGGGTCCAAATTATCCGTTCGTGCATGATCTCGGTTTGCCGGTCGCGACCGCAGGCTTGGGCTATCCCGATACACGCGCCCACGCGCCGAATGAAAACATCCGCATTGACCTGTATCTCAAACATGCCCGCCACATGGCGCGCGTGATCAAGGAATTTGCAAAGTGACCTACATCACTCCAATTCGATGACAACCCGTTTGCGAAGCGGAAATATAATCAGGCACAGAAACATTATTAACAGGAGGCACACATGTTTGTAGGTGAAAGAATGTCCCGCCCGGTGATCACGGTTTCGCCGGATATGCCGATCAATGACGTGATGGCGATGTTCCGCAAGGAGAACATCCGCCGCGCACCGGTCATGAAGGAAGGCAAAATGGTCGGGATCGTTTCCGAGCACGACCTGCTCAACGCATCCCCTTCGTCTGCCACAACGCTGAGCGTATGGGAAATGCATTACCTGATCAGTAAGGTCAAGGTCAAGAACGTCATGAGCAAAAAGGTTGTCACGGTGAGCCGCGACACCACGATCGAAGAAGCCGCGCGCATCATGGCCGACAAAAAGATCGGCGGCATGCCCGTCGTGGATGGAAACCGGGTGGTCGGCATGATCACAGAGACCGACCTGTTCAAGATTTTCCTTGAGTTGATGGGCGCGCGGGATAAGGGCATCCGCGTCACCGCGACCATCGAGGACAAGCCGGGGGAACTTGCGCGGGTCACCAAAGCCGTTGCGGATGCCGGCGGCAACTTCGTTTCGTTCGGTTTCTTTTCCGGGGAGGATGCCAGCACCAAAATCCTCACATTCAAGGTGGAAGGCATCAAAAAGGACGAGATCCGTAAATTGCTTGGCGGTGTCGTTAAAAAGTTCTGGGACATCAGGGTAAGTTAGCGCACCAAAAAGAAGAACCGCCTTCAACGGCGGTTCTTCTTTTTCTGAAGCGGACTGCCTTTCAGGGCGTCCACTTCCTCCGCGGTCAAATACCGCCACTGACGCGGCTTGAGGTTGCCCAATCTCAACGACCCGATCCGGATTCGCAGGATGCGCACGATTGGCAGACCCAGTTGTTTGCAGATCTCGCGGATTTGGCGCTTCCGCCCCTCACCCATCACAACGCGCACCCATGCGCCTTTACCCTGCGCCGCCTCGAAACGGACCGCCGCCGGCGCGGTCTTATAGCCATCCTCCAGCACGACGCCTCTTCTCCACGCCTCGAGTTGTTCCTGATCCGGACGCCGCGCCAAAAGGACGCGGTATTCCTTCTCGTGCCCGAAACTCGGATGAGTGAGACGGTTCGCGAGATCGCCGTCGTTGGTCATCAAGACAAGACCTTCGCTTTCGAAGTCCAGCCTGCCGACCGGGTAGAGATGACCGGGCGCATCCACAAGGTCGCGCACGGTTTGCCGGTGATCCCCTCGCTCCTTCTCCGTGGCGGATAATACATTGCGCGGCTTGTGCAGCGCGATGTAGGTCAGCGCTTCCGCTACAGCGATGGGTTTCCCGTCAAGGGTGATCTTGTCCACTACCGGGTCCGCTTTCTGACCCAAAATTGCGATCTGCCCGTTGATGCGGACCCTGCCGGCGGTGATGAAATCTTCACACGCCCTGCGCGATCCGTACCCCGAATGCGCCAGGATTTTCTGCAATCGTTCTGCTGGCATGGTTATCCCTTCAACAACTCGTCGGCTACCTGTTCGATCTCCCCGGGTTTCGCGAGCGGGGGCATTTCGAGAATGGAATTCAAACCAAAATGCTGTAAAAATTCAGGGGTCGTGGAATATAGGATGGGCCTGCCGGGACCGTCCGCGCGCCCCGATTCAAGGATCAAACCCTTGTGTAACAGGCTCTTCATCATGCTGTCGCTGTTCACGCCGCGGATGGCGTCAATCTGCGGACGCGTGACGGGCTGCTGATAGGCAACGATCGCCAGCGTTTCGAGCGCGGCGCGGCTGAGGTGCGTCGTCGCTTCGAGACCCAGAAAGCGCTCGACCAATTCGGAGAGTCCCGGCGCGGTGGTCAATTGCACGCGCCCGGCATTTCGCTGCAGACGCAAGCCGCGGCTTGATAAAGAATCGTCCAGTTCATTGAGTCCGCGTTCGATGACGGAGGGAGCCACGTCCAGCGCGGCCGCCAGTTGCGCGATGGTCACCGCCTCGGCGGCAACGAACAGCAGCGCCTCCAGTTTTGCGGAAAGTGGCAATTCGATTTCGGAATCTTGCCCTTCAGATTGCATTGAGTTGCTCATGCTATAATTGCTCCGCTTAAAAAATCCATAACTCGAAAAATCGAAACCTGAATCAGAATGAGACAAACCAAACCCGCGTTACCGATCACACTCTCCATACTCATACTCGCATCACTTGCCTGCACCATCTTTGTCGGCGGACCGGATTATTCCGACCGCGCCCCCATCCCCGTTTCAAATGAAGCAGCGGAGGGCTTGAAAGAAAGCATCAAACGATCCTTCGAAGAAGGTCTTACCACCGGCGTTGTGACCATCACGATCACCGAGCCGCAGATCACTTCCGTGCTGGCGCTTCGACTGCAATCCGACCAGAACCTGCAGGAGGACAGGCAGCCCATCATCACCGATCCACAAGTCTACCTGCGCGACGGACAAATGCTGATCTACGGCAAGACCAGACAGGGCTTTTTCACCGCCAACATCGGCATCGTCGTTTCGGTCGGCGTTGGTGAAAATTTCAAACCAAAGATCGAAGTCACCTCCGCGGATTTCGGTCCGTTCCCCGTGCCAGGAAGCCTCACAGATGCCATCTCCGCCATGATCGAGGAGGCATACACGGGTTCACTGGGGCCGGTGGCAACCGGCTTGCGCGTCGAAGGCATTGCAATTGCGGACGGGGTGATGACCATTACAGGAAGAAACCGATAGCGGACGGATTATACACCAGACGAAATGCGCCGCATCCCACTCCCCCAAAGCCTGTTCACCGTTTTACTGGCATGCATCATGCTGACATCCTGCCGCTCACCGCAAGTGACGAGCGCGGATATTTCCGTCCGCGTCAACGCAGACGGTGAAACGCGCGAGGTCATCGTCCCTGCGGGAAGCACGGTCAACCAGGCATTGCAAGCCGCCGGGGTCACGCTGGGCAGTCTCGACCGCGCCGAGCCGCCGCTCTATGCCCTCGTGAGCGACGAAACCGAGATCATCCTGACGCGCGTCGAGGAATTATTCGAAACCGAGGAGCAGGTCATCCCATTCGAAAAACAGATTGTGCGCAACGAGTCCCTGCCCGAAGGCGAAACAAGACTAGTGCAGGCAGGCGCGAACGGCTTGCAGGAATTGACCTACCGCATCGTTCGCGAGGACGGCGAGGAAATCAGCCGTTCGATCGTCAAGTCCGTGATCCTGAAGGACGCGTTGCCGGAGATCGTCATGGTCGGCGCGCAATCCTCGTTTGCGCCGCTGCCGATCCCTGGAAGGCTTGCCTATCTCGCAGGCGGCAATGCGTGGGCCATTGATTCCTCCACAGCCAACCGTACGCCATTGGTCACCACCGGGGATCTGGATGGAAGAATCTTCTCACTCTCGCCCAACGGCAATTATTTATTGTTCTCGCGCAAATCCACCAAACCGGCGGACGAGGAAATCAACACCCTGTGGGCGGTGAGAACGGACGGCGGCAAACCCTTCAGCACGGGCATCTCGAACGTCGTCCATTTTGCCGATTGGATTCCAAACACGAACTCGATCGCCTATTCCACTGTCGAACCGCGAGGCACCGCGCCGGGCTGGCAGGCGAACAACGACCTGCACCGCTACAGCATCTCAACTGGAGAAAAGCGCAGGATCCTCGATTCGAGCAGCGGCGGTGTGTACGGCTGGTGGGGCATGACCTTCTTCTTTGCCAGGGATGGGAAACTTGCCTACGCGCGTCCCGACGGCATTGGTCTCGTTGACATTGACGGCAGGTATCTCAAACCGCTGCTGGACATCACACCGTTCAACACATACAGCGACTGGGCATGGCTTCCCTCTGTTGCCTGGGGCGCGGATGGAAACACGCTCTACTACACCTCGCATTCGCCGCCGCCCAGCCTGGTGAGCGAGGAGGATTCGCCATATTTCGAAATCAATGCAATCTCGTTATCGAACAATGCCGCAGTCCGCGTCGTCGAACAGACCGGAATGTTCGCCTATCCGAATTCCTCGTCGTTCCAACCCGGCACGCGGGAATATGAGATCGCGTACCTGCAAGCCATATTCCCCGCGCAAAGCGAGACCAGCCGCTACCGCCTCGTCGTGATGGATCGCGATGGTTCGGATCGCCGGACAATCTTCCCTGCGAGCGACGCGCCCGGTCTCCATCCGCAGATTCCCGTCTGGGCGCCGGACCCCATCGAGGGACAATCGGGCGATTTCATTGCAGTCATCTATCAGGGTAATCTATGGCTCGTGGACAGCGGCAGCGGACAGGCTTTTCAAATAACAGGCGATGGACTGGTTACAAGGATTGATTGGAAATAACAATGTCATTGGAGGAGCCTCGCGCTGACATCGTACCCGAAGAGTAGCGGAGCGTGAAGCACGCAGTCGAAGCAGAGGCGGCGACGCAATCTCCCCGTATTGACAATATTATCTCGACAGAAAAGGAATAATCGAATGCGCATCTTGATCACCGGAGCGGCCGGGTTTCTCGGCTCACATTTATGCGACCGCCTCATTTCCGAAGGGCACCAGGTCGTTGGGTTGGACAACTTCATCACAGGCAACCCGGAAAACATCGCCCACCTGATGGGGAACGAAAGATTCTCGTTCTACAAACACGACGTCTCGCAATACATTTTTGTGCCGGGCAAGGTGGACGCGGTGTTGCATTTCGCCTCGCCCGCCAGCCCAAATCCGCTTTCGCCATCGGGATATTTCAACCTGCCGATACAAACCATGAAAGCCGGCGCGCTGGGGACGCACAACTGCCTCGGCGTTGCGCGTGCGCACAAGGCGCGCTTCCTGCTCGCCTCCACCAGTGAAATTTACGGCGACCCGCTCGTCCACCCACAGCGGGAGGATTACACCGGCAACGTGGACCCGGCGGGTCCGCGCGCGGTCTACGACGAAGCCAAACGTTTCGCCGAATCGTTGACCATGGCATATCACCGCACCCACGGCGTGGACACGCGCATCGTGCGCATCTTCAACACTTACGGTCCGCGCATGGATATGGAAGACGGACGCGCCCTTCCCAACCTGCTCAAGCAGGCGTTGCTCGGTCAGCCGCTCACGGTTTACGGTGATGGAAGCCAGACGCGTTCCTTCTGTTACGTGGACGACCTGATCGAGGGCATTGTCAGATTGCTGCATTCGGACGAACACCTGCCGGTCAACATCGGCAACCAGCACGAAATGAGCATCCTGCAATTCGCGGAGACCATCAACCGCCTCGTGGATAACAAGACTGGCATCACCTTCGTGGACGCGCGCAGTGTCCGCGACCCGCAGCAACGCCAGCCCGATATTACCCGCGCGCGCGAAATCTTGAAGTGGGAACCGAAAGTGGACCTTGAGGAAGGCATCCGCCGCACCATTCCATACTTCAAGAAAAAATTGGGGCTTGAATGATCTTGACAGACGACAAAGAAACAAACCGATTCCTGAAGTTCGCTACGGTCGGCGCGATCGGTTCACTGATAGATATCATCGTTATGAACCTGTTGACGCGCGCCTTCCACCTGCCGCTGGTACTTGCAGGGAGCATATCGTTCATCTGCGCGGTTTCGAACAACTTCATCGGCAACCGCCTGTGGACATACCCCGAATCGCGCTCCCGGCATTTCATCCATCAATTCGGCATGTTCGCCCTCGTGAACGCGATCGGCATTGCCATCCGCATCCCGATCCTGCGTTATTTCGAGCCTCCGCTCGCCCGCGCTGTCATGAACGTCGCTCATCTGAACCCCATAACCGCAGACACCCTCGCCAAGAATGCCACGCTCGCAATTGCAATCGGGGTTGTAATGCTTTGGAACTTTTTCGTGAACCGTTATTGGACGTATAATGATGTAGATTGATCGAGTCGAGGGAGTTTCCCATGATACAAGTCCAACGCCGTATCATCCCCATTTATAACTCGCAGGGCGAGGCGGAAGTCTTTTTGGTCTTTCCGCATCTCTTCAACCGGAACGGTGACTGGATCGGCTGGGTTACGCCGCAGCGGGAGGTCTATTCGGTGCTGGGATACTACGTCGGCACATTGACCGACGACCCGCGCATCGTGAGGAAACGAGCCGACGACGCGCTCAAACCACGCCTGAAACCGCCTCTGCCCCAGAAACGTATCACCATCCCGGCCTCGGTTCCGCTCGCCCCGCTCATGAAGGAACTCACCCACAGCCTCGT
>CAYQOF010000017.1:8695-21322 GCA_964419035.1 uncultured Anaerolinea sp.
CGCCATGACCGACATTCCCCATCCCAAACCCATCCGCGCTTCGCGCGTCACGCTCTCACAACTCATGCAACCCGAACACGCCAACCTGCTCGGAAACGTTCACGGCGGCTGGGTCATGAAACTCGTGGACGAAGCCGGAGCGCTCGCCTGCATGAGACACGCGCAGAGAAGGGTCGTCACGGTTGCCATCGACTCGATGACCTTCCGCCAGCCCATCAAGATCGGCGACCTCGTCATCCTCAACGCGGAAGTTTCCTACACGGGTCGCACCTCGCTCGAAGCGGAGGTGCAGGTGCTCGCCGAAAACCCGGTCACAGGCGAACGCACGCACACCAACACCGCCTATCTCGTCTACGTCGCGCTGGACGACGACGGAAAACCAACGCCTGTCCCGCCGTTGAAGGCGGAAACCAAAGAGGAAGAGCACAAACTTGCACAGGCAAAGGAACGGCAGGAACGCAGGCTGAAACAGAAACCATGACCGAACCCGAACTCATCCAAACCGAACCCAAAGAACGCGTCGCGCACCCGATCCGCAGTCTGCGCGAACTGATGGATCACGTCGCGGGGAAATCGCTCCCGCCTCTCGCGCCCGACGATGGGCGGGTCACGGAACCCCTGCCCTTCCCGTTCCTCGCCATTGTCGGCCAGCGGGAGATGAAACTGGCGTTACTGCTCGGGCTCATCAACCCAAACATCGGCGGGATCCTGCTGATCGGTCCGCGCGGCACCGCAAAGACGACAGCCGTCCGCAGTCTGCTAAAACTGCTGCCTCACGTGGAGCGGAGCGCCTGCTATTATGGATGCCTCCCCGAAGATATTGAAATCGGCGGGATTGGCGCGGTCTGCCCGGATTGCGCGAAGAAATATGGCGAAGGGATTCCATTGACCGCCCCCGATCCCGTCCGCCTCATCGAACTTCCCTTGAACGCGCGCATCGACGATGTGGTCGGCGGGATTGACGAACGCGCCGCCGCGCACGAACGCATGAGAGTCCGCCGCGGGATACTGGCGCAAGCCGACCGCAACATCCTGTACATTGACGAGATCAACCTGCTGGGCGACGATATCGTCGACTCGATCCTCGACGCCGCCGCGCAGGGATCGTACACCGTGCGGCGCGGTCCCATCGCCGCAACTTATCGTTCGCGCTTCGTGTTGATCGGCTCGATGAATCCCGAAGAGGGCAGGCTCCGCCCGCAGATACTGGATCGCTTCGGTCTGCGCGTCATCGTGCGCGGGCTTGAGGCGGCGGGGGAACGCCTGGAGGCATATCGAAGGGTGCAGGCTTATCTGGCGAATCCGCGTCAGATGATCGAGCAGTATTCGGCTGAGATGGAAGCGGCGGCGGATGAGATCCGGCTTGCGCGCGAACGCGTCCGCAAGGTCGTCATGCCGGATAAGGTCGCGAACCCAGCCATAAAACTGGTCCAGCAACTTGGGATCGATTCCCTGCGCGCCGAGATCACATGGTTCGAATCGGCGCGCGCCCACGCCGCCGCCGACGGGCGCGACGAAGTGACGTTGGATGATCTGAAGGAGGTCGCGCCGATGACATTGCGCCTGCGACGCTCGCAATATATGGCGGAATATTTCAAGGGGCAGATCGGCGAGGAAAAGGAAATGTCGGCGCTGCTGGCTGGTTTCGGAAAAACAGCCGCGTCAAAAAAAAGTTCCAATAAACGGAAACCCGCAGGATAGATCGATTCCTTTGCGCCCCTCGTGGCAAGAAAATATGAGCGAGACGAAAATCGCAAACCCCGTTTATCGCATCGAGACAAAACGACTCGTTTTGCGATGCTGCAACCCATCCGACGCGCAAATGCTTCATGATTCGGTTACCGAAAACATCGGGCATCTTAAACCTTTTATGCGCTGGGCGCACGATGAACCCAAAACCATCGAGGACAGGGTGAAGAGACTCAAAAGAGCGCGCGGCATGTTCGATCTGGGACAGGACTACACCTATGGCATTTTCGATCCAGACGAAACGCGCCTGCTCGGCAGTTCAGGCTTGCATACGCGGCTCGGGGAAAACGAACTGGAGATCGGCTATTGGATCCACAAGGACTTCATCAATCAGGGGCTCGCGACCGAATCGTCCGCCGCGCTGGTCAAGGTCGCGTTCGAGATCATCAAGGTGCATCGTCTCGAAATCCATTGCGACCCGGCGAATCTCGCCTCCGCATCCGTCCCGCGCAAACTCGGCTTTACCCATGAAGGCACACTGCGCTCCAAAACCTCCTTCCTCGACCGCTGGAGCGACTCGATGATCTGGGCATTGCTCGAAGACGAATATCCGAACAGCCCCGCATCACAAGCCGGGATCAAAGCCTTCGATGCGAACGGCGGTCCGCTGTTATGAAATTCCTCTCCAGGAAGATTCCCGATAAACCGATCTATTTTCTATTAGCCTTCAATGTCTTTATCGGCTTGCTCATCTTCCGCAATTACGGGCTTGCATGGGATGAGCCGTTCTTTTACGATTACGGCAACGCGCTCGGTTACGCCTACTCTCCAAAGGAATGGTTCAGCGGGGAATTCGACCTCTACAATTCCTACGGCAAAAGCGGCGACGACCACAAGACGCGCGGACCCGCCTATCTTTTCCTGGCGCGCAATTTCGTCCATGGATTGGAAGCCCTCGGATCGGACCCAGCCCCAGCCTGGCACCTGGTCAACTTCCTTTTCTTTCAACTTGGCGTTTACTTCCTCTATCGCATCTCCACGCGTTGGATGAACGCCCCAGCCGCGTTATTCGCTTCAGCCTTTTTCTCCTTCCAACCCATGCTGTGGGGACACGCCTTCATCAACCCAAAAGACCCTCCGTTCCTGACATTTTTCCTCGCATCGGTCTGTCTCGGTTTCGAGATGGTGGATGCAATATCGGAAGACGCCAAAAACAAACGGGGGAAAATTCTCCTTGCCGCCTTTGTGTTGGGAATTTCCACCTCCATCCGCGTGCCGGGACCGCTGGCGGGTCTGTTTGTTCTGCTTTATTCGATCAGCAAAACCTTCAGCCAACACGAACTCAAGTTTCGTGCATCCATAATCCAATGGTTCAAAACGAGTTTCCGTCCGTTCCTTGGTTACGGCTTTTTCGCCATCCTGGTCATGTTCGCAACCTGGCCCTATCTGTGGGAGAGTCCGATTGCCCGCTTCCTTCAGGTTTTCCTCCTGATGTCCGATAATCCGACTACTCTACCTGTGCTGTTCAGAGGCGAAGTGTATCTGTCCGCCGAACTGCCGCGCAGATATCTTCCCTTCATGTTGTCCACAACGCTCACCGAACCGACCATTCCCCTTTTCGCGCTCGGCGTCCTCGCGGGGTATTGGAGATTGCTTCGTGACGCATCAGCGTCACCCGCAGGAACGAAACAAAGATTTTTCTCTCTCTCGCTCGTCCTCCTTTGGTTCATCGTCCCGGTTGGATACGTGCTTTTCCGCAAGCCCGCCATGTATGACGGGATGCGTCATTTCCTCTTCATCCTGCCGCCGTTGTTCATTTTTTCCGGCTTTACATTCGAGTTCATTTTGGAAAAAGTCAGCCAGGTGATAAAACCCCGCAACTGGCTGCATGCAGGAATTGGACTTGTACTCATCCTTCCAGGAATTATCGGGATTAAACAACTTCATCCCTACGAATATGCGTATTACAATTCATTTGTCGGCGGCACAGATGGCGTCTTTAGAACATACGAGACCGAGTATTGGCTCACCTGCTACAAAGAGGCTGTCGAGAAACTCAATGACAAAATATCTGCGCCCGTTGATCTGTACGTAAACCGCGAAGCATACATCGCCGCAACTTACGCGGAGGAAAACATCAACACGCTGGAACTGCGCGGCGCGTACGATCAGGTTTCATCGGGCGATTATGTCCTCGTCAACACACGCACCAACGAAGATCGCTCCACATTCAACGATGTGCCGGACATCATCCAGGTCAGACGCGGTGACGCGATCTTCTGCATCATCAGGCAAATCCCATGACCACACACAAAGAACGTATCCAAGCCTGCATTCGAGGTGAAATCATTGACCATCCGCCTATCGCGCTGTGGAGGCACTTCCCGGTGGACGATCAATCTCCCGAAACGCTCGCGGCGGCAGCGCTTCATTTTCAACAAACCTATGATTTCGATCTGGTCAAGATCACGCCCGCATCATCCTTTTGCGTCAAGGATTGGGGAGTGGACGATCAATGGATGGGCGATACCGAGGGGACTCGCCGCTACACCAAGCGCGTCGTCCACGATCCGCGTGACTGGGAAAAACTACCGGTCCTCGACCCAGCCTCTCCGCATCTCGCGGGACAATTGACCTGCCTCCGTTTCGTCCGCGCGGGGCTCAGCCCGGAGACACCCCTGCTCCAGACGATCTTCAGTCCGCTGGCGCAGGCGAAGAATCTGGCGGGCAATGAGACTTTGCTCGCGCATCTGCGGCTGCATCCCGAAGCGGTGATGAAGGGATTGGAAACCATCGTCGAAACGACGCGCCGCTTCGTGGAAGCCTGTCTCGACGCGGGCATTGACGGGGTCTTCTACGCCATCCAGCATGCACAAGCGAGTCTATTGACCCTCGAGGAATACAAAACATTCGGCATACCCAACGATCTCAAAGTTCTCGAATCCGCCCAGGGATTATGGTGCAATTTACTTCATCTCCACGGACGCGAAATTTATTTTTCGATACTTTCCACCCTTCGACAAGCTCAGGGCGACGCTTTCCACTTTCCAATCGTCAACTGGCACGACCGCGAGACCTCTCCATCGCTGGTCGAAGCGCAAAATCAATTCGACGGAGTCGTGTGCGGAGGCATGAGGCAGGACACGCTCGTTTACGGGAATCAGGCTGAGGTCCGGAAAGAAGCGGCGGACGCCATCCAGCAGACGAACGGGAAACGATTCATCCTCGGAACGGGCTGTGTAGTCCCGATCATCGCGTCACATGGAAATCTTCTCGCGGCGAGGCAGGTTCCCCTCTCCTTTCAGGAGAGGGGTTAGGGGTGAGGTCGGTATGAGTCTGCGCGTCATTTCTGGAAAGGCAAAAGGCCGCAAACTGAAATCCGTTCCGGGCGACACGACGCGCCCGATCACCGACCGCGTGAAGGAGGCGTTGTTCAACATCATCTCGGGCGATGTGGTTGACTCGAACTGGTGGGACTTGTTCGGGGGCACGGGCGCGGTGGGCGTCGAAGCATTGAGCCGCGGCGCGTCGTTCGTGCGCTTCAGCGATATGAACCGTGCGCCGATCGAAACGATCAAGTACAACGTCGAGCATTGCGGACTCGCATCAGGAGCCGAGATCCGCCGCGCAGATGCGTTCGCCTGGCTCGCCGCGCCGCCCGACAGGAAATTCGAATACATCTACATCGCGCCGCCGCAATACCAGGGCATGTGGGCTAAGGCGCTGGAGCTGCTGGACGACAACCCCGAATGGCTCGCGGACGACGGCTGGGTCATCGCGCAGATCTCGCCGAGGGAATATAGAACATCGCCGCCATCGCTCAACGATCTCGCAGAGTTCGACCAACGCAAGTATGGCACGACTTTGCTTGTGTTCTACAAAAGAAAGAATCGATAACATGCCATTCCCGAGTCTCTTTCTGCTGGCAGGCGCGGTCATCATCGGGCTGATGACCTTACTCTGGCTGCTGAGCCTCGTCCTCAAAAACTCCAGCATCGCGGACATCTTCTGGGGCGTCGGTTTTGTCATTGTCACATGGCTCGCGTTCTTTCTTGCGCCGGGCTATTTGCCGCGCAAACAACTCGCCGCAATCCTCGTCACCGTTTGGGGCTTGCGGCTCGCGCTGCACATCGGCATCCGCAACTGGGGCAGGCCCGAAGACTTCCGCTACGCAAAATGGAGGCAGGACAACGGCGCGCGCTGGTGGTGGTTCTCGTTCCTCCAGGTCTTCCTGTTGCAGGGCTTCCTGATGTGGATCATCTCCGCGCCCCTCCTCGCCGCGCAGACATCGGGATTCCCCGCCATCCTGACTCCGCTCGACCTGATCGGCGCTTCGCTCTGGACCTTCGGCTTGCTCTTTGAAACGATCGGCGATCTCCAATTGATGCGTTTCAAATCAGATCCCGCCAACAAAGGCAAACTGCTCACAACCGGACTATGGAAATACACGCGCCACCCCAATTATTTCGGGGAGGCGGTCCTGTGGTGGGGCTTCTATATCATCGCTCTTGCATCCGGGTATTGGTGGACGATCTTCTCCCCCATCCTCATGAAATGGCTGTTGATGCGCGTTTCCGGCGTTGCCATGCTCGAACGGACGATGAAGGTCAAGCCGGGATACGAGGAATACATGCGCGGGACCAATGCTTTCCTGCCGTGGTTTCCGAAGAGATAAGATGTCATTACGACCCGTTTCATAAAGTCTTATCAGGAATGGGAGATTGCCCCGTCAGGATTTCGACGCTGCCGCGTCTCAACCTTCCTCGCAATGACATGTGTCTGGTAGTAAGATTGGAATCATGCGCGTAACCCGGTGCAATTCCACAGTGAAAGAGAGGAGCATCCCATGGACATTCAAACCGTAAAGATCGAAAAGCCCGAACCCGTCAATTTCATCCTCGGTCAATCCCACTTCATCAAGACCGTCGAGGACATCCACGAGGCGCTGGTCGGCGCGGTGCCGGGCATCAAGTTCGGGCTGGCGTTCTGCGAGGCGTCCGGGAAATGTCTCATCCGCTGGACAGGCACGGACGACGCGATGATCGAACTCGCCAAAAAGAACGCCCAGGGGATCGGCGCGGGTCATTCGTTCATCCTGTTCCTGAGCGAAGGGTTCTATCCCATCAACGTGCTGAACGCGGTCAGGAACGTGCCGGAAGTGGCGCGCATCTTCTGCGCAACGGCAAACCCGACCGAAGTCATCGTTGCGCAAACCGAACAGGGACGCGGCATTCTCGGCGTGGTGGACGGCTTCCCGCCCAAAGGCATCGAGGACGAGGAAGGCATCGCCTGGCGCAAGGACTTTTTGCGGATGATCGGGTACAAGATCAAGTAGACGAAAGGTGACTGTCGCGTTCAACGTGATAGCCACCTGAACATTCCTTGCAGTTTCCTGTTAGCCCGAACGGGTCAGCCTGCACGCCAGCCCCCGCATGCTAGAATAGCGCAACGCCGAAATCGGAGTCATTTGCAGCCATGACCAACAGCCGCGCACCCTCCAAGATCATCCCGCGAGCCTTTCCGGGCATCAAACCGGACGAGATCGAAGACCTGATCGCCAGCAGTCAGATCCATTCGTATGCGCCGGGTTCGGTGTTGTGCCGTGAGAACGCAGTGGAAGACCGCTTCTACATGATCCTCGAAGGCGAAGTGGAAGTCTCCAAGAGCATCAACAACAGCGAAGCGCGCCTGCTCAAAACGCTGGGACCCGGCGACTTCTTTGGCGAGATGGCGCTCATTCACAACGCGCCGCGCGCCGCCACAGTCACAGCCAGGACCGCGCTCACCGCGCTCGAACTCGACAAGTCCAGTTTCGACCGCGTCCTGCACAACAGTGCCAGCGTCGCGCTCGCCATGGTCAGCGAGATCAGCAGCCGCCTGCGCTCGAACGATCAAATGGCAGTGGACGACATCCGTATGCGCGCCAGCGAACTGGCACAGGCGTACCAAAAACTTGCCGAGCAGGACCTGGCGCGGCGCGAATTTCTCACCAACGTCGCGCATGAACTCCGCACGCCGCTCATGGCTGCGAGCGGATATCTCCAAATGCTGCAGAAAGGCATGATGAGCGGCGAACAACTCCAGGCTGGGATGGACACGGTCGCGCGCAACGTCCAGCAGATCGTTACGCTCGTCAACGACATCCTTTTTTTGCAGGAGATGGACCTCGTCCTCCCCGAATTCCAGGCAGTGGATATGAACGGGATCGCGAATCAAGTAAGGGACAAATACGCCGACAAAGCGAAGGAACGCGGTGCGACTCTGCGCCTCATCTCAAACCCGGGCCTGCCCCCGGTTTCAGGCGACCCCAAATCCCTCGAACGCGCCCTCATGGCGCTTGTGGACAATGCCATCAAGTTCAGCCCCAAC
The DNA here is from genome assembly GCA_964419035.1 of uncultured Anaerolinea sp. Lineage (GTDB taxonomy): Bacteria > Chloroflexota > Anaerolineae > Anaerolineales > Villigracilaceae > Defluviilinea. The sequence continues at coordinate 16,754 of CAYQOF010000017.1, forward strand.
GGCGGCGGCGTGGAGATTCGCCTGAGCGCGAACGGCGAGGGGGTCGTTGTGGATGTGCAGGATCACGGCATCGGCATGGCGAAGGAAAACCTGCCGCGCATCTTCGACCGCTTCTATCACCTCGAACGAAGCGGGGACGATCTCTTCGGCGGGATCGGTTTGGGGCTGGCGATCACGCGTCAGGTCATCGAACAGCATCAGGGGAGTCTGAACGTGAAGAGCGCGCCCGGCAGGGGAAGCACGTTCACGATCACGCTGAAAAAGCGGAAATGATCCTGGCATCCTTCGCGTCTTCGCGGTAAAAAAGATTCAGCCTCCAGCAAAAATCACAACCAGTTTCTCCTCATCACCATAATATGACCGCGCGTGAAAAGGCGGATCGCCGCGCTTCATGCCGTGAATTCTCGACAAAAGAACGGGCAAATCCTCCACCACAGGCAATTCTCCAATTCTCTGAAATTCAATCCATTCCGCCAAACCTTCCTTCGATGGCTTGGGTTCACCATCCGGACATTCCCCGCTGAAAATATACAATCCGATACCCGTCTCGCCCGCGTCAACGAATAAGGTGCCGCACAACCACAGGTCAGCGGCGAGACCCGTTTCCTCGAACAACTCGCGCTTTGCGGCGGACAGCGCATCCTCGCCTCTCTCCACGTGACCGCCCAGTCCGTTATATTTGTCCGCCCACAAACGCTTCGTCGGCGCGCCCTTGAGGAGCAGATACGAATCTTCGCGCCGTAAAAAGATCGCAGTACGCGGGATGAGGGAATAACGGTCTTTTGTAACGCCTTGATCGGATCGGGGCATGGGCGATATTCTATCACCTCTGGTTGATGGAAAATCCCGGCAGACACAAAAATATTCGGCAAATGACATGGCGGCAAGATCTTTCTGATATAATCCCCACCGTCCGTAAATAGCAGGAGCAAAGCGAATGACAGACAGCCTGTAGTCCATAACATTTTTCAGGGCAATTAACCCGCTGATCATCAGACCTGACATGTCTTATCCGCGCCGCCGCCATGTATTCCTCGCGCGCGGACAAAGACATCGAACGATCAATCATCTGCGAAGACATGTCAGGTCTTGCGCCAACAGCCGAGGGTCTGCCCTCGGTTTTTGTTTTTAATTACCCGGCGAATCGTGCGTCGCACCAAACAGAAAGATTCATCCCCTCGATTTAGGTGCGACGCACCCTCCTCCGTTATAAGGATATGAAACTCACCCCCTATCCCGATGTCAGCGAGATTCTGAATCTGCTGCTCGCAAACGTGAAGGAGATATTGCAATCTCAGTTCGTCGGCATGTATCTCTACGGCTCGCTCTCCAGCGGAGACTTCAACCCAGAAACCAGCGATATTGACTTTCTCGTCATCACAAAGGATTCTCTCCCCGAGGAAACCATCGCCGAACTCGAAATGATGCACCATCGCATCTGGAACAACGGATCGAAATGGGCGCCAAAACTCGAGGGCGCGTACATCCCCCGAGGCGAGATTCGCCGCTACAACCCGGACCACCCGCGATGTCCCGTTGTCAACGAGGGGAAATTCTATGTTGGCGGCTTCGGCAGTGACTGGATCATCCAGCGGCATGTGGTTCGAGAAATGGGTGTCGTGCTTGCAGGACCTGACCCGAAAACCTTGATTGATCCCGTTGGTCCCGATGACATCCGCCGCGCAGTGTGGAACGCCCTGCACGAGTGGTGGTTTCCGATGCTGGACGATCCCTCGTGGCTGCAAGGACATGAGAGCAACTATCACGGTTACGCGGTCATTACCATGTGCCGCGCTCTTCACGCGTTGCGATATGGAACCATCGTCTCGAAACCCATCGCCATTCAATGGGCAAAAGAAAATCTGGACAGCAGGTGGCATCCATTGATCGAGAAGGCAGTCGCTTCGCAATACGGGAAACGCCCGGACATTTTGGATGACACGCTGGAATTCATCCGCTTCACGAAATCAACTTTGGACTCAGGGAGCTTGCTCCCGCCTGCCTGGACACAAGCCGTCCGACTCCAAATTGAGCCATGATGCACAAGATACACCTTGATACCGACCTCGGCGGTGATATTGACGATCTATGCGCGCTGGCGCTGCTGTTGCGATGGCAGGACGTCGAAATCACAGGCATTACCACCGTCGCGGAGGCAAACGGACGACGGGCGGGATATGTACGCCGCGTGCTGGAACTTGAAGGCGCGAACAACATTCCCGTCGCCGCGGGAGCGGATGTGTCACAGGGGTTTTATCGCTATCCCGAATTGGGCTATCCCGATGAGTTGAGATATTGGTCGAAGCCGATCCCGCCATCTCCAAATTCAATCGAAGATGGCATGCAACTTTTGAAACAAAGCATCGGGCAGGGCGCGACGATCATCGCCATCGGACCATATACCAATCTGTACCTGCTCGAACTTCAGCGTCCTGGGATTTTGAAAAACGCATCCCTCTTCCTCATGGGCGGATTCGTTTACCCAGTCCGACCCGGCTTTCCAAACTGGGGCAATGAAATGGATTGGAATATTCAGGTGGATGTGAGGTCGGCAAAGCATGTCATCGAAAACTCCAGCCCGACGCTTATCCCGCTCACTATAACGGTAGAGACTGCCTTAAGAAGGGCGCATCTGATGGCTTTGCGGGAAGCAGGAGGATTGGGAGAATTGCTTGCGCGGCAGGCGGAGGAATTCGCAGCGGATGAACAAAACGAACAGAAACATGGCGCGACTTGTGATGGTTTGCCAAATGACATCATCAACTTCCTTCACGACCCATTAGCCTGCGCCATCGCGCTTGGATGGGAAGAGGGGGTTGAGATTTCAGAACTTCCTCTGGTTCTGGAGGAAAAGGATGGCTCGCTCTATGAGCGGATTCATCCTTCGGGAAAATCGGTCCGCGTTGTGACGAAAATTGACGGACCTCACTTTAACGAATTCTGGTTGAGAAAAGTAACAGGCAGGTAAAATATCACACATGGACATCAACCGCTTTCAAATCATCGCTCCCGGCAACCTGCCCGACTATCGGGATCGTGCGTACGACATCGGCGTCGCGTCCGGGCACGAGTTCACGAGGTGCAACGGTGCATTCTCTCGCCTGATTTATAATTGAAACCATGAATCTCAACCGCCGGCTGGTTTTTGCCGCTGCCTTCATCCTATTCGCCTGTCAGCCAGCCGCCTCCCCCACCGTCACTATCATCGAGGGCGACAACGTCATCACGCTTCAAACGGACGAACGCGTCCCTGCGGCGATCCTCGCGCAAGCAGGCATAACCCCGAACCCGAACGACCGCCTCCTCCTCAACGGACTTCCCATCGCACCCGTTTCTCCAGTCTCTAGTTCTCCAATCACCCTCCAACTCCGCCGCGCCATCTCCCTCACCATCTCCTCCCCGCAGGGACAGCGAACCATCCAAACCTCCGCGTTCACAGTGGGCGAAGCGCTGCAGGAGGCGGGCATACAACCATCAGCGAAAGACAGGGTTGTCCCCACTCTTCAGTCTCCAGTCTCCGTCCTCCAGTCATCCAATTCTCCGATCCTCATTTCCCCTTCCCACGCTGTCACCATCACCGCCGGCGATAAAACCGTCCAGGTCACCTCGTCTGCCCGCACGATCGGCGAGGCATTGGCTGAGGCGGGGATTCCGCTCCTCGGGATGGACTACAGCCTCCCGGCTGAGAACGAAGCGCTCCCGTCCGATGGACAGATCAAAGTCGTGCGCGTCAATGAGTCTGTCATTCTCGCGCAAAAGCCCATCCCTTTTGGCAGTGAATTCGTCGCGTCTGCAGATGTCCCGCTCGATCAAACGCAACTCCTGCAGCCCGGCGAAAGCGGACTGACCGTGCAGCGCATCCGCATCCGTTATGAGGATGGGCAGGAAATTTCGCGCGTCACCGAAGATGAAACACTGGTGCGCCCGCCAGAGGACCGCATTCTTGGCTACGGCACAAAAATCGAAATCAATACCGCCGTTGTGGATGGCGCGACCATCGAATACTGGCGGGCGGTGCAGATGTACGCCACATCATATTCGCCATGCAGGCTGGGCACGGGCACATGCGGTTCAAGGACCGCAAGCGGCAAACAACTGCAAAAGGGCATGGTCGCGCTCAGAACGGACCTGTACCGAAGCATGAGAGGACAGCCGCTTTACATCCCCGGCTACGGCTACGCTACAGTCGAGGATGCCTGCGGCGGCTGCACCGGTCGGCTATGGATAGATCTCGGATACAGCGACAATGATTACGTCGGATGGCATCAATGGGTGACGGTTTACTTCCTCACGCCCGTGCCGTCGAACGTCATTTACATACTTGAATGATCTCCGCGCAGAGCGGAGCGGCGCATTTTGCCGCGTAAGACGAGGCGCACAACAATAACCATGACACCATTCCAAAAAGCCGCCCTCTCACTTCTCTCCATCATTGCCCTCGTCCTCGTGGGCATGGTCATCTGGCTGTATCAGGGAATCTGGCAGAAGCCATTGGGACCTGCGTTGCAGATTCCGACTGCAACTCCCTTTGGACTTCCCGCAACGTGGACACCGAATCCCGATTTGACG
>CAYQOF010000017.1:21422-22821 GCA_964419035.1 uncultured Anaerolinea sp.
TCCCCACTCCCGACGATCACACCGAACGTCGGCGTGTGCAATGCCCCGCCCGTAATGAACGTCCTCGTCATCGGGAGCGACTCGCGCGGCGACAGTTACCTCTACGGGCTTGCGGACGTGATCCGACTCATCCGTGTGGACTTCGTAAATCCCGGGGTGACCGTCCTCGAGTTCCCGCGCGACCTGTGGGTGGAGATTCCCGACATCTCCGACAACCTCAACGGGCAGACTCACGAAAAATTGAACCAGGCGTATCTCTACGGCAACCGCGGCTTCGGCTACACCGACGACCCCGCGCAGGGACCCGGCTTGCTGGCTCGAACGCTCGCGCTCAATTTCGGCGCGCAGATTGACCATTACGCCGCGGCCAACATGCGGACGTTCGTGAAGATCGTCAACGCGGTTGGTGGAATTGACGTGTACCTGCCCGAACCTGTGGACGGCCGCACGGCGGAGGACGCCAACGAGCGCCTGCTCTTTCGCGCCGGCACGCTTCATCTGGATGGATCACGCGCGCTTACGCTGGCGCGCATCCGCATAAAAGGGGGTTTCGAACGCGCCGACAACCAGAACCGCGTACTGTGCGCCCTGCGCGATAAACTCACCAGCCCATCCGTTGTTACAAAACTCCCGGACCTCATCAAGTCATTCCAGGGCGCGGTGCAAACCGACCTCAGCCCCGAACAACTTTCTCAACTGGCGTGCATCGGTTTTTACATAAAACCCGAAAACATTCATTTCATAAGTTTCCCGCAGGAACTCTTCAAACAAACCCGCAAGTACGACCCGGTCTTCAAGAAAAACGTTTCCGTGTGGGAGGTGGATTACAACCTCCTCCGCGAATACGTCCAACGCTTCAACGAAGGCAACTGGTCACAGCCTGGCGCCTCATCCGCGCCCGGCAAGGAAGGAGACCTGGCATTCTGTCCATGAACGCGATACCGCCGCTCGACGCCGCCGCTGTGTTGAAACGATTTGGCCTGCGCGCCGATAAAAAACTCGGGCAGAACTTTTTACAGGATTCCGCCGCGCTCGAATCCATCGTCTCTGCCGCGGGGATCAAATCAACGGATACCGTTTTGGAAATTGGCCCCGGCCTGGGAAGTTTGACGCGTTACCTCGCCGCCTCCGCGCGGGAGGTCGTTGCGGTCGAACTGGACCCGAACCTGCTCCCGCCATTGAAAACCGTACTCGCCCCGTATGCCAACGTCCGCGTGATTCACGGCGACATCCTCGAACTTTTGCCGGGGGATTTGATCGCGGAAAAGGATTACCTCGTCGTCGCGAACATACCCTACTACATTACCTCGGCGGTCATACGGCATTTGCTCGAAACCGAAACCAAGCCGCGCCGCATTGTGCTGACGATCCAAAAGGAGGTTGCGGAACGCATCTGCGC
>CAYQOF010000017.1:22921-24289 GCA_964419035.1 uncultured Anaerolinea sp.
ATCTCCCCCGCCGAAGCGGTTGACCTGCTCACGCACGCAGGCATTGACCCGCAGCGCCGCGCAGAAACCCTGAGCATCGAGGAGTGGTCATTGCTTGCGTCGCGGCATCAGGCTATGGGCTGAGAGAGCAGCGGAATCCGACGTCGCCCGCGCGGTGATCCGCGCCCGCCCAATCGCGATGCGTAGTCTGCAAGCCGATGTAGGCGCTCGCCCACGATCCGCCGCGGATCACGCGGTAATAGCCGTGAGTCGGGCCGGGGGGATTGTCCACCGGCGATCCCTGATAGTAGTCCGCCGCGTAACGGTCATTCACCCACTCGGCAACATTCCCCGCCATATCAAAAACCCCAAACGGACTCGCGCCGAGCGTCAGGCTGCCAACCTGCAGCGGGCGATTGCCGCACTCCATGTACATCGCGTGATTGCAACTCAAACCCTCGTCCCCCCACGGAAAACGAAATCCATCCGCGCCTTTGGCGGCGTATTCCCATTGCGCCTCTGTCGGGAGATTTCTCCCCGCCCAGCCGCAATACGCGTTCGCTCCATACCATGACACTCCCACAACGGGATATTCATCTTTTCCGCTCAACGCCTGCCATGCGCCACCCCTTTCATGCACCCAGACCAACGGATTCCTCTCATCCAGCCAGATCACCCCGCCCTCGATTTGATTACCGTTCTCATTGAGGAAATTTGCAAACATCGCATTGGTCACCTCGGTGACATCCATCCAATAACCGCCCAAAGATACAGGATGCACAGGCGATTCGTCCGGGTTGCCCGAGTTCGAGCCCATGCCAAAATACCCTGGCGGGATATACACCAGCGTCATCCCATCAACAGGCGAGACCATCGTCTCACCTGCGTGAGGAATCGTCTGCAATTCGGGCGCGGGCGGGACAGTCGGCGTTGGAATGGCAACTTGGGACGAGGTAATTTCACCACGCACCTTATCCAGCACCTGCAGAGCGGTGAGGTTGCGAACCTGCATTCCGTAATCGAGGTATTCGCTCCGGGAAAAATCCGCGAAGGATTTTGTCGGCGCGAAGGTCAAATGGTCGGCGCTTCGCAGTCCCTGTTGCGGCAAAGGCTGGACCGCCCTCCAGAAATTCCATAACGGCAATTCATATTCAAGAGCCAGTTTTGCCGTCACGAAATTGATGTAATGATCGCCTTCGTCGTTATCCGCTTTCGTGCTTAGGATCGGCACCACGCCCTGGTCAATGCTATGCTCAATGATGCGGCGAAGGCGCGGCTCGAAAGGCGCCCGGTCCAATTTCACATCGTAGGCTTCGTTCGTCCCCAGAGAGATCAACACGAAACTCGGGCGGTGCAATCGAAGTTCGCAATCGAGCGGCGTCTCATTGC
>CAYQOF010000018.1:0-14748 GCA_964419035.1 uncultured Anaerolinea sp.
TTCAACATGCCGTATTCGCGGCGGCGTGAGAGCGTGGAGGTGTACACGGTCAACGCCATCACCGCCAAGCCGATCAGAAAACCGATCAGGTTCATGATGGTGATCACGTCGGTGCTCATGTCCTTGACCACCTTGCGTTCCTGCGCGGAAAAAGCGTTCGTCGTCTGAACCGTGACATCCCTGACCCGCTCTTCGATGCGTGCGGCAACCTGCGCCGGCGACTCGCCCGCCTCCACTTTCACCAGCAGGAAACTGAACGTGTCATAACTGCCGCGCAGCGCTTCAAAGTCGTCCATCGAGACGAATGCCACCGAATTGACCAGGCTCGCCGTCCCTTCGGAAAGACCTACGATTTCGAATTCTTCGCCGAGGATCTTCACTTCATCACCCAACACAATACCGGATTTCTCTGCCACGCTTCGATCCATGATCGCTTCACCCTCACCGGGCAGGCTGCGCCCGGAGGAAACCTTCCACGGACCGCCGAATTCGGCTCCTTCCGGCAAGCCGATAATGTATGCCAGGTTGCGCTCGTCGCCCGCCACGACGTTATTGGTGAGGTAGTGGATGGGCGTGACCGAGTCAACGCCCGGCACAGACTTCACTTTTCTGGCAATAGAATCCGGCAGGGACGAAGTAGCCATGTGCATGTTGAACACATCCTCTTGCGAGATCCAGATGTCCGCGCCGCTGTAATCAATGTAAGCCGTGATCTGCCGTTCGACCCCGGTGAAGATGGCATCCAGCGCGAGAATGAGCAACAAGGCAAGCGCCACCCCTCCCACCGAAATGACGAGGCGCGCCTTGTTCTGGAAAAGGTTGCGGAATGCAAGGCGGGTCATTTGCGGAAGACCTCCGCCGGCGCAAGGTTGGCTACCACGCGCGTCGGGAAGATGGACGCGAGCAGCGCCATGCCGAGACCGGCAAATAGCGCCTGCGCGCCGTCCAGAGGATCGAAGACGATCAGGAATTGAGGCTTGGCGGACATAATCCACTGCGCCGCGCCGTTCGCCAGCAAGACTCCAAGCAACGACCCCACGACGGATGCAAACAATGCCTGCGCGACGACAATTCGATAAAGAAAACGGTTTTGCGCGCCGATGGCTTTGATGACGCCGTACTCGCGCTGACGTTCCACGGTCGCTGTGTAGATGATCAACCCGACGATCATCGTGCCGACCAAAAAGGCGATGCTGACCATCAACCTGAGCGGGGCGGAGAAGACTTTCGCAAAGAGTTTGAGATCGTTAGCCGCCAGTTCCCTTTTAGTCAGGGCGTTCACGCCATTCAAATCGTTCAGCCGCCTGAGGACGTCATTCTCATTGGCGTTTTTTGAAGTTTCGATCAACAGGAAACTGGTCGCGCCGGGAGCAAGCAGTAAATCCTCCGCCGCGTCTTTGCGGATAAAAAAGAAACTGGTCATCCAAGACGCAGTGCCTTTCGACAAGCCGATGATGGTGAAATCCTTTCCCATGACCTCGACCTGATCGCCGAGGTTCAAATCGTGACGCTCCGCCAGCACACGGTCAAAGACGATCTCCTTTTTCGAGCGCGGCTCGCGTCCCGCAGCCAGTTCCCAGGGTCCGCCGCCCCGATCCGGTTCATACCCGATCATGTAGGCGGGCTGTTTCTTTCCGTGCAGATCGAGGATGACGAACTGCGACAGGATCGGGATCGCTTCGTCCACGCCCCGGATCGCTTCCGACTTTTGGCTGATCCCGTTTGGAAGAAGCGATGTCGCCCCGAGCAGATTGACCACGTCCTCCTGCGCCACGACGATCGAGCCGGGCGAACGGTCAATGTACGAGGTGATCTGGCGGTTCATCCCAGCCAGAAATCCCTTCAGGATCAGGATCAGCATGACAGCCAGCGCCACCCCGCCGACGCTCAATGCCAGTCGGGTCTTATCTTGAAAGAGATTCCGGCGCGCCAGGGACATGGATCAATATCCTTGAACATTGCTGATGGATTTTCGCCAGCGCCAGCCGATGAAAGCCAGGGCTAGTCCCCCCGCCAGACCGAGAGCGGAAATCGTCAGCGTGGCGTCGAACCAGAACTCCACCGGGAAGAGGCGAATCAATGTATCCGAATAAGAAAACAGCCACGAACCCGGCTCGAAAAAGAGCAGGTGAAAATTGTCGAACCAGACCTGCCAGGCAAAAAGCGCCAACAAAGCAATGGATAAAATCAATCCAGAAGTCAGAAGTCCGCCTGATTGGATCGCCGCAGCAAGCGCCGCCCGTTCGCCGCTGCGCCACAGGATGAAACCCAGCAAAAGCAGCAGAATCAACGAAGCCTGCCAAACGCGGAAGACCGATTGGAAGACCGCCTGCACGTCCGCCATGTGCGACACCTCGCGCGGGGTATAAACCGGCACGCCGTACATGGTTTGCTTCGCAAGTTCGTCGTCCGGAAGATGGGCGCGCACGTAATGAACGTTCGTCGAGGCAAGGATGAAACGCTGCCGCTGGGTGAAGCCATACGGATCTGGCGGGAAACTGTCCTTGCCATATTCAAACGCAAGATAGGAATCGGTGGCTGACAGATTTACCGCGCCGCCTGTCACCAGGATGGGGACGAGCAATATGATGAGCAACTTCAAGGTCGTGATTAATCGGTATGGCATAATGCCTCACATATCGCGGGAGATGAATCCCGACATGGGTTCATGCGAAGGTTCTATTCGATTGTATGAAATCTGTGGAGAATATCGAAGCGTGGATTTGCCTGTTGGGGAATAGGCACTTTTGCTTATCAGGGATAGGCGCGCGTCAGCCAATCCACCGGGTTGACCTGTACCCCTCCCACCCACACTTCCCAGTGCAGGTGAGGACCGGTGGTACGCCCTGTCGCTCCGCCCAGCCCGATCAACTGCCCAGGTTGAACCATATCGCCGGGCTGGACGAGGATCTTGGACAGATGATCGTAAGCCGTGTAAACGCCCCAGCCGTGATCAATTACAACGACTCCTCCGCGTACAATCAGCATATCCGTGAAAACGACTCTGCCGGGTGCAACGGCGTAGAGTTCTGTTCCCACCCTGCCGCAAAAGTCCAACCCGCTATGAAAAGCGTCGTAAGGTCCCCCATTGTAAGAACGGCGGTTGCCAAAGAGCGAGGTCCAACATTCCTTGAAATCCGGCGGAACGGGGCTGGTGAACAAACCGTCCCACAATTTCACTGGTGTCACGGGAACTCCCAGAGAAGCCCACAATTCGCTCTCGGGCTCCGTCACGGCTGGGTCTATAGTGGCAGGATCCACCTCCAGGCTGGGGTCGAACGGGAAGTTTGCATCCTGAACGAGTACATTTTGCGAAAAGGCAAATCGTCTCCCATCGGGCAGTTCACCCTTCAGCATCAGCGGATAAAGACCGGGCGGCGTCATGGCGTGGATGCCCTGTAAGGTGACGTAACCATACTCTTGCGGGAAGAAGTTCAAATCAAAGTTTGCCAATGAACCGCTCATCACAATATCCGATGGCGCATAGACTTTGACAACGGTTGTCCCGCCTTGGATCAATTCCAGCGGTTCGATCTCGACCTTTGTGATTGCTCCCGGCAAACCGGCCGGCGACTCCCCTTGCGCAGAACCAGCCACGCGAATTACATCACCGGGCAGCCCCGCCCACGTTCCGGGCAGATTGTTATTTAGAGCCAATGACCAAACGTTTTCGCCGCCTGTTACAGCCAGTTCCAGTAGCGATTGACCCGCCGCCAAAGTTCCGCGTCCCGCGAAGGATGAACCTTGATCCTCCGTCACAGGAACTATTAACGTCATACCGGCATACAATTCCGCCGGGCTGATAAAGCGATTCAGTTGAGCTAAGGCTGCATTTGAAAGATTATACCGACGGCTCAAACTGTGGAGGGTATCGCCATAGGTGACGGTAATCGTATCGAGTTGTCCGGTTACGCCACTCAAGTTGGGGATGATGAGGCGTGCGCCAATCGCCACCTGCCCCGGATCGCTGATTCCATTCGCCTGTTGCAACTCTTCGACGCTGACTCCGAAGCGCGCCGCGATGCCCCAGAGCGTGTCGCCTTCCTGGACTACGTAGTATGGTTGGTCTGGTTCATCGCCCTGGGCTATGACGGGTGAAAAGAGCATCAGGGAAAGAATGATCGTGAGCGATGGAAAAAGCAATCTAGGGTAACGCACTTTGGTTTGTTTCATAAATTCTCAGTATTTCACAAAATGCTCATGGCGGATATGTAATCCGCCCGTAAAACGCTGGATTGCAAATCCAAGTGATGCATCATGGGAATTATACAACCTCAACTTTTGGGTGATAAGCAGCAGATTTCCCTCTTCGGCTTACGGAAGTGGATAAAAGAACGTACGTTCGTGACGATTGATTTGATCTGCCAATTGATCTGCTGATTCACGTTTGGATCTTTCGCAGATAAGGCACTCGTTTTCCTTTCTTTGCCTTCTCGCCCAGTTCGGGCCTGGCATATAACTTAAAATTTTGTTCAAACTCCATCTGACAGCGCGGACAACATAGAAAGTAGTTGAAACCTTCATATTCAATTACAACATGAGCCTTGCCGCGTTGGAGGCGCTTGCCGCATACAGGGTCTTTGAACATCATATCGAATTGCCTCCTCTAATGGCAACTGCCGCGATGACCTGTGTGTTGCTCCTGGGATCGAGAGGCATCATCGGTTGCATTCATATTTGCCTGATGGTTTTGCCTGGAATGGCCGCCAGACCCGCCGTGCGAGCCGTGCATGAAGAGATGGCTTCCAATCATCAGCGCAATGAAGCCAAAATACGCCACAGTGTTGAGAGCCACATTGAAAACGAAGATCGCAACCAGAGCGACTATCAGACCGAGTCCTAAAACCCAGACCATCGGCGGGATGCGCACGTGCCGATCGGTTACAGAGGGATGAGATTCCATTTTTGCTCCTTTTTCTGATCATGAGTCTAAAGGATTTGCAGGCAGGGTGTGAGAGGTGTTTAGCCTGTTTTGTCATACGCCGTTTGACGCATCTTTGCATGGGCAGTTCGACCCGTCATTCTCCCGCGCTTATACATACGCTGAATCGCCTATTGGGGGGATGCGCCTTTTAGCGCTTGTGAGAAGAGGCACAAGATTAGATAATCGAAAGGAATGAAGCGTATTCTCCCAATTCTCCTGATCGGATTGGGCATCCTGCTGGTGTTGGGACCTGCGGGCTGGCTGTATTTTGATGGTTTGATCAGCCATCCCGCGGTTGTTTCTTTACCCGACGAGATTGCCGGCCTGCAAATGACCGATCATCAAACCGGCGCTCAAGCCGCGGCGGGATTCGAGAAACTGCACGGAAAACGATTCCCCCTGACCTCCGGCGCGATAGGCATATACGGCGACAATCAGATCACGCTGTGGGCGGCTGGCGCGCCGTTGAATTTTATGGCGTCACAAATGGTGGATGCCATGAGAGGGAAGATCGCAGAGGGAAATTCCCCGTTTACACCCCTGACCGAAATCAAGGATAAGAACCGAATCGTGTACGCTCTGGAAGGTATGGGGCAAAGGCATTATTACTTCCAATCTAAAAATCTGGTCATCTGGCTGGCGGCTGACTCTGCCCTTGCCGATGCCGCCATACAACAAACCCTGGAGGTATTCCCATGAAAAAATCACATCTGTGGATCATGCTCCTCTGCTGTCTCATCCCGATCGCTGCGCTGGCGGCGATATTTCTATTCAACATCCCTTTGAACAGCGTTCTGTTGTTCGGCGTGATCCTGCTCTGCCCGATCCTGCACCTGCTGATGATGAAGAGCATGGGGCACGGCCATTCCGGTACAGAGCCTCATTCCCATCCTCAACATACTTCAGCCTCCCCAACTGCACCCCCTCAAGAGAAGCAGCCATGAATCAATTGTCGTCAGACGCACAGGAAGTGGAATCGCCGCCAACTGGCAGCCGCAAAAATACCGGTCTCATCATATCTTTTGCGCTCATCCTGGTTCTTCTCGGGGTTTTGGCATGGGGATTGAGAAAGGCGCAGGCGGGTCCTGTTGAGAAAGGAATGGCACCCGATTTCACCATCACCGGCTTCAGTGGCAGAACGGTTACGTTGAGTGAACTGCGCGGACAGGTGGTCATCATCAACTTCTGGGCTTCGTGGTGTCCGCCCTGCCGCGAGGAAGCCGCGTATCTGGAAGAGACCTGGCGCAAATACCAGGACAAAGGCGTGGTATTTATCGGCGTGGACTGGGTGGATACGGAAAAAGAAGCGCTCGCCTACATTGAAGAGTTCGATATCACCTATCTTAACGGACCTGATGTTGCCACCCGCATCTCCCTGGCATATAACATCCAGGGTGTGCCGGAAACCTTTTTTGTTGCCAAAAATGGTGAACTGCGCGGCGTTCACATCGGTCCGTTGAAATCGCCGCAACTCGACGAGAAGATCGAAGAACTGTTGGCGGAACAATATCCATAAATTCCTCTGTCATTGCGAGGAGGGCGTTGGTCGAGTAGGCGGTGTTTGTTCGCCGTATCGAGACCAGCCCGACGAAGCAATCTCCCCTCGGCTGGCAAGAATTCCGTAAATATGAGATTGGTTCGGGGAGAACGCCTCGCAATGACGGATGTAGGAGTGAGTCCAAAAATAACTGGAGCATTTCATGATTGCTGACATCGGCTTGATTACCCTCACCATTGCCTTCGCTTTCAGCCTCTACGCCACATTCGCTTCCGCCTATGGCGGTCAACGTGGACGGGAAGCCTGGGTCGAGAGCGCCCGCAATGCCACCTTGATCGCTTTCCCATTGCTAACCATTTCAGTCCTCTCGGTCGTGTACGCCCTCATCACGCTCGATTTTTCGCTGGCTTACGTGTACGATGTGTCCAGCCAGGCGATGTCGCCGTTTCTTCGTGTCACTGCCTTATGGGGCGGACAGCAGGGTTCGGTGCTTTTCTGGGCTTGGATGATGGCTGGATTTGTAGCGGTTGTTTTGGTACGCAAATGGGAGCGTGATCGCGAGATGATGCCCTGGTTCATCGCCGCCGCCATGCTGACCACGACCTTCTTTGTCGGTGTCGTCCTGTTCATCACCAATCCCTTCGAACGCCTCTGGCACATCGAGGGCGCGAATGAACTGACAAAAGCCCTCTTCCAGCCCGCCAACTCCATGCCCTATTTCCCCGAAGATGGCGGCGGCTTGAATCCGCTCCTGCGCCATTTCGGCATGATCGGACATCCGCCCACGACCTATCTTGGTTTCACGGGATTTGTCATTCCGTTTTCATTTGCCATCGCGGCATTGATCACAGGTCAATCGCGCGGCGATGAATGGATTCGCACCACTCGCCGCTGGACGCTGGTCGCCTGGATCTTCCTCTCCATCGGTTTGATCCTCGGCGGACGCTGGGCTTACGATGTTCTGGGCTGGGGCGGCTTCTGGGGTTGGGACCCGGTCGAGAACGCCATGCTCATGCCCTGGTTGACTGGCACTGCATTCCTTCATTCGGTGATGATGACCGAGAAGCGCGGGATGATGAAAAAGTGGAACATGGTCCTCATCATTCTGACGTACTCGCTCTCGCTATTCGGCACGTTCATCACCCGCACGGGTGTGATTAGTTCCGTCCATGCCTTTTCAAAGTCTGCATTAGGTCCCGCCTTCTTTGCCTTCATCGGTATCACCTTCCTCGGCTCGGTGACCCTCCTCTACCTGCGCTGGGACACGCTGAGATCCGAGCATACGCTGGAGAGTTTCATCTCACGCGAATCCGCCTTCGTTCTCCAGAACATGCTCTTCCTCGCGATCACCTTTGCCGTGTTCTGGGGCACTGTCTTCCCACTCATCAGCGAACTCGTCACAGGCACCAAGATCACGGTCGGTCCGCCGTATTTCCAAAAAGCGACCGGTCCGCTTTTCTTCGTGTTGGTGCTGTTGATGGGAGTCGCCCCGCTCTTTGCCTGGCGCAAACAAGCCATGCGCGCGCTCGGAAAAGCGATCTGGATTCCGTTCGCGGGATCACTGGGGATTACTGCTCTTTGGGGATACGTGCATTGGATGCACCCCGCTTCAATCCTCGGACTTTGGCTGGTCACGTTGACCCTGAGCCTGATCCTGGCTGAATTCTGGAAGGGCGTTCAGGCGCGGCGCTCCTCGCGTGGTGAGAATCCGTTCACTGCGCTGTTCAATCTCGTCGGGCGGAATCATCGCCGTTATGGTGGATATATCATCCATGTTGGCGTTGTGTTGATCGCGCTGGGCTTCATCGGTGATGCGAACTTCAAGTTAGAAACTCAGGGCACGGTGTCTTCGGGAGAGTCGCTTACCGTCGGTGATTATCAATTGCGATTCGAGCAATTACGCGGCTACCCCGGTTCGGACGGCCGCGAAATCGTCGAAGCAGTAACAACCCTCAGTCAGGATGGAGAAGCGATCCGGTATCTCAATCCGCGTCGCGATTATTTCATCGTCCAACAACAACCGGTCACAATACCGGGAGTCTATTCCACGCCGGGCAAGGACGTATATGTTCTTCTGGTTGGTTGGGATGATATGGGCAGGTCTGCCACGTTCAGGATTTACGTCAACTCGTTCATCAACTGGGTTTGGATTGGCGGGTTCATGATGATCCTTGGAACGATCATCGCCGCGTGGAGCAATCCCGGTCAGCGTGAAGTCACGTACGTTATCCGTCCCGAAATACTGACCACTCAACCTCTGCCGCAGGGAGGCTGATATGAAAAATATGAAACGTAAATTGATGTCGGTGCTGTTGATATTATTGGTAAATCTGTATACTGTTTCGACAGTGACTGCCCAGGATGGAACCTATCCCACCGATAACGACGTCAACCGCGTTGCCAAGCAACTCTACTGTCCGGTTTGTCCCAATACCCCATTGGATGTGTGCGAAACCAAAGCCTGTGAGGATTGGCGCGCACAGATTCGTGATCAACTATCGCGAGGTTGGACCGATCAGCAGATCATTGATTATTTTGTTGCCCAATATGGTGAACGTGTTCTGGCTGAGCCTCAACGAAAAGGATTTACGTCGTTGGTGTGGTTCCTGCCGCTGATTGTTGTCCTGGTTGGGGCAGGGATTGTTTACGAGGTATTGAGAGGCTGGCGCGCACAGCGCGTCGGGCCTCAGGCAACCGCGCCGCCGCCAGAGATCGCGCCGAAGATACTGGAAAGGATCGAACGTGAATTACGTGAAATGGATTGACACGGAGTATAGAACATGGAACTCGGAGCAATATTGATCGGGCTGGCAATTCTGACCGTCTCCCTGCTGTTCCTTCTGGCGCCGTTCAAGCCCGGAGGACAAAAGAAAACAAGTAAACCCACTTCGCTGGCAAACTCCGCTGGAGGACGGACTGTTGCCCTTGCGGCATTGCGCGATCTCGATTTTGACTTCAAGACCGGCAAGATCAGCGAAGAGGACTACCCGGCTCTGCGCGCCGGGCTTCTGGTTGAGGCTGCGCAACAGATCCAGCAGGAGGAGACAAAGGATTCGGAAGTTGAAGCCCTCATCCAGGCTCGCAGGCGGGCGCGAGGCGACTCGTCAGCTGCCGATTGTCCGTATTGTGGCAAGAGGGTCAGAGTCGGCGACCTCTTCTGCACCGCGTGTGGGAGAAGGCTGGAGGTCCAGGCTGAGCCAGGCTGATGGGAAGACCAAAACGTCTTTTATCGTTGGATCAGTTTGAGGTTTATCGTATGAAAAGAAACAGGTTCACCCTGCTTATTCTGATCGCATTTCTTATCGGAATTCCTCTCATCTACAATCTGCCCCCTGTCCAGAATCGCTTAGGCTGGAGGGTGGCTGAGTTGACAGCGCGCATCAAATATGCCTTATCACCGCCGGAAGAGGCAATCTTTGTCCCTCAGGAAGCATCTTTACTGCCCACAGAAACGGTCGTGCCTGCGGCGACACCTCTTCCAGATAACGTAACAACCACCCCTCCTGCATTATCCACACCAACCCAAATGCCGACGCCCCTCCCGCAAAGCATCGAACTTGCTGGCTTCGAACACGAGTACCAAACCTGGAACAACTGCGGACCTGCGACGCTGTCCACGGCACTCTCCTTCTGGGGATGGGAGGGCGATCAACGTCCCATCGCCGCGTTCACCAAACCCAACTCACGGGATAAGAACGTCATGCCGTACGAGATGACGGCTTACGTCGAACAGGAGACTGACCTCAAGGTCGTCTACCGGGTGGGCGGCGAGATCGAACTGCTCAAGCGATTTCTGGCGTCCGAATTCCCGGTCATCATCGAAAAAGGATTCGAAGGACCCGGCTTTGAAGGCTGGCTGGGACATTACGTTTTGGCGACTGGATATGATGAACAAAGCCGCCAATTCACCTTGCAGGATTCGTATTACGGACCCGATCAGGTCATGGAATACGATGATCTGATCTCCTATTGGCGGGCGTTTAATTTCACCTATCTTGTTGTTTTTCCTGCGGAACGGCGGGCGGAGGTCGAGTCGATTTTGGGACCCCATGTGGATGAAGAATACAACGATCGTTTCGCCGCTCAAAGAGCCTCGGATGAAATCTATCGTCTCACCGGGCGGGATCGGTTCTTTGCGTGGTTCAACCGCGGCACCAACCTGGTACAGTTACAGGATTACACAGGCGCCGCATCAGCCTACGATGAAGCCTTTGCAGTGTACCCAACCATCCCTGAAAAGGAACGACCCTGGCGCATGATGTGGTACCAGACCGGACCCTATTGGGCATACTTCTACAGCGGTCGCTACCAGGATGTAATCAACCTGGCAACCACAACGCTGGATGCAATGAGCGAGCCTGTCTTGGAGGAAAGTTATTATTGGCGCGCCCTGGCGCGTGAGGCTCTGGGTGATACAAAAGGAGCCGTCAAAGACCTGGGATCTGCTTTGAAGGTGCATCCTGGTTTCGGACCTGCCCTAACGCGGCTCGAGCAAGTGAAACCCGCCCCGTAAATTCGATGCGAATTCTACTCATCGAAAAGAATCGTTTCCTCCTCATAACACCGGACGCCCCGCGCAACGATGCGCGCCTGTAGCCATTGCCGAAGGGTATTGTTTTTTTCAGCCAGGGAATTTTCGTTCATCAACTCCGCCAATGGATAGTTGACGCGCAATGCCCTTGGCGATACGGCATTTCCCGGCCCGACAACCTGCCCGAGGATATGAGGGACTTTCATTTTTCGCAGGGCAATGACAGACTCGATCCCATCCAAAACCATGTATTGCGAACTATCATTCCCAATCGCCGCCACGACCGGCGGATCGCGCAAAACACCCTCGGTCCTCAGATGTTCCACGATGGGATTGAGGCGGTGGGAATCTGCCTGCTCGCCCAGGAGCAGGCTTTGGGTGGGCATGATCCGCAAGTCGGGTAATGTTTCGCGCATCTTTGCCGGCCTGCTGCGGCGCTTTTATATTCTTCGAGCAATGAAGTCCAGCACATCAATCTTGGTCAGAATGCCGACAGGACGCTCCTCCTCCGTGACAAGGACAACCGGGGATTCGAAGAATTTGGGTAATACATCCTCCAGGAAAGCGTCGGAGGTAAAGACCGGAATGGATAGTTCAACGATGGATTCGATGGTCTCTTCGGGCTCATGAGTATGCCGTGTTTCAAACACATGCTTCAACAAATCCACCTCGGAAACCAGACCAGCCAGGGTTCCATCAGCCTTCAAAACAGGCATCTGCGATATGCCATGGTCTTTCAACCGTGCGATCACATTGACCATTCGATCCGTTATGGAGGCGGTAAATAACTCGGGATGGGTTTTAACAGCCAACACCTCGCTCAAGCGAATCGTGTCCCATTCGGATTCCAAGAATCCATTTTCCCGCATCCATTTATCATCGAAGACCTTGGACAAATAGCGTGAGCCGGAGTCGGGAAAGATCACGACGGCGAGGCGGTCTGATGGCAACTCTTGGACATATCGCATTGCCCCTGCAAGTGCCGCGCCCGAAGAAACACCGCAAAATATGCCTTCCTGCCTGACAAGCCGGCGCGTCCACTGGAACGCCTCCTTGTCCGTCACGCGAATGACCTCGTCAATGATCGACAGGTCCAGCGTGGAGGGAAGGAAATCCTCGCCAATTCCTTCGATTTTGTAGGGTCTTGCAACGGCATCTTTTGGGACGCTCCCTTTCTGCCAGGTTTCCAACAGAATCGAGCCTGTGGGGTCCACACCGACGATTCGGATGGCAGGATTCTGCTCCTTCAGATACCTTCCGACTCCAGAGATTGTCCCGCCAGTTCCCATTCCGACGATGACATCGGTGACCCGGCCGCGTGTTTGTTCCCAGATCTCTGGTCCTGTGGTCAGGTAATGGCTATGAGGGTTTTCAGGATTATGGTACTGGTTGGAAAGAATTGCATTAGGTGTTTCGGCAACGATCTGCTTGGCAACATTGTAATAAGAGCGCGGATCTTCCGGCTCCACGGCCGTTGGCGTGATCACGACCCTGGCGCCAAATGCCCGCAAAAACTGGATTTTCTCCTGGCTCATTTTGTCCGGCATCACAAAGACCGATTTATATCCCTTGATCGCGCATACGATGGCAAGCCCCACACCGGTATTGCCGGAAGTGGACTCCACCACAGTTCCGCCGGGTTTGAGTCTCCCGGACCGTTCCGCCTCCGCAATCATATTGAGAGCGATACGGTCTTTTACGGAACCGCCCGGATTGAAGAATTCCACTTTTGCGTAAAGGGTGCATTGCAGGTGCGATGCAATGCTGTTCAATCTGACAAGCGGGGTTCCGCCGATGGTCTCCAGAATATTTTCATGGACATTCAGCGATTCTGAAATCATAGATGAAGGTGTTGCCATTTTATACTCCTTGTTAAGGTATGGATGGTTTGATAAAACAAAAACCGCCCACGCGGGTTGCCGGTGGGCGGTTTGCAGAATGGGAGTTCAGATCAACCAACTCATTCGCGCTCTCGCGATCCGGAATCAAAAGTCCGCGCAAAGGATCGAACGAAAATACAGGAGCACGAGAGATGGATTGAATTAGACATGATTATGATGAAGCGATACTTCGATTCCTGCAAAAAATTCTATCACTGCTCCTGATTTAAAAGAATAAGCATTTTTGCTTGTTGCGGCGACCCCGCGCATTGCGGGCAAAAACAGAGAAGCGGCTGATAACACACCAACCGCTTCTCTGTTTGTCAGATACAATCCAGTAATTCAGCCTAGATCGTTCAACATCTGCTGATACTGCTCACGGGTGATCTCGCCGCGCGCTAAAAAACATCCCCGCGCCAGCGATACCACAGCCAGCCAATCGGGATGCCCGCCAGTCCACCGCCCAGCGCCGACAGCCAATGATAGGAATGTGGATAACCATCAAGCGCCATCCTGGCAACGACATAACTTATCAGCGCGAGACCGATGATCCAGAAATAGATCACTGCGGGCCATTCCCTGCTCTTTGCAGCCTCTGCTTTTGAGGCGGTTTTGGAAACTTTGATCCTGCTCATTCTCTTCTCCTGAGATGGATATGGTGAGGATTCAAGAACGCGGGACAACTATGACGCGAGTCCCCTCGCCTGGTTTGTATAAATACGGCGTGTCCTTCGGGACCTGGGGCCTGCTCCAGCGATAGATGAATTTCGCGTCGCCCGGAGTTAAGTTCACGCAGCCGCGGCTGCTTGGTCGCCCGTAATTGTTGTGCCAGTAGGTTCCATGAAAAGCGACGCCGGTCCCGGTGAAGAACGACACCCAGGGGACGCCCGGCAGGTGGTAGGTGTTCTCGCTCCCGTCGCCCTGGTTGGTCATGTGGATGCTCGGCCCCTTGTGATAGGTACGGAATTCGCCCACAGGGGTTTCCGTCCCTTTGTCGCCTGTGGATGCGCGCGCCGCCAGCACGGGCTTTTCATCCTCGAAGACGGTCACAAATTGATTTTCCAGGTCAACGTAAATATATTTGTTCTCCTCCGGTGCTTCGGGAGAGATGGGATCGAGTTCTGAGGGCGCAGTCAGGCGCATTTCATGCGCAGGCACGTACAACGATTCCTGTATCTGGCGGTCATAAATTTTGTACCAGATGCTCTTCTCATTTCGGTTCACAACCGCATCCGTGACCCAGTGGGTGGACGAGTAATAAAGGCGGTAACCGCGCTTCGCAAATACGCTTGCGCCGCGGCGCGTGTCGCTGATCGGAACCGTGATCTCGCCAAGCCTGCCTTCTTTGGGAATTTCAAAAACCGGCTTTTGGTGATTCGTCTCGACCGGCTGTATCCAACCCGAATAAACGTATCCGTCATTATTCACCTGATACCACGTTGAATTGAACGGATTGCCATAACCCTTCTCGCCTTCCGCTGCGCCGGTAATCTCCACCACCTTGTCAAGACCGAACGCAAACAACTTGTCCGCCGCGAAGAACGGCTCGCTAAGGAGTTCGACGCCGCTCATCGTGACGCGTCCCTGTTTGGGAGTCGCGGCGGCAAGGACACGCTCGAGGTGCAGGTCAGCCAGGAACAATCCCAGCAGGCCCGCGCCCGAGGCTTTCAGAAAGTCACGGCGGGAAAATGTCGGTTTCAATGGTCTATGCCGCGGATTGACGTCGAACGAAGTAGTTATAAGACAGGGCGATCAACGCCGCGATGTACAGGCTGTACAGGACCAGCCATACCAGACCAATCACGAACCCGCCAACAGTCAGGGGCCAGGTGAAGCCCGGCAGGAGAGGCGTCCAAACCTGATACATCGTCCAGCCAAACAACAGATCGCCGGCAATGCAAAGTACGTAACTTAC
>CAYQOF010000018.1:14848-23948 GCA_964419035.1 uncultured Anaerolinea sp.
GATACATCGTCCAGCCAAACAACAGATCGCCGGCAATGCAAAGTACGTAACTTACGACGAGTGCGATCAACAACGCGATGGTCAATGCGCGAAAACTGATCGTTGTCTTCATTTCAAATTCCTTTCATCGGAAAAACACGCCATAGGCAAGCACACCCAGGATGAGCAGGAGCACCAGCAATATGCCTTGCCCAATGGGATTACTCATCATCATGACTGTGCCGTGCATCATGCCCATCGTACCCGCGCCGCCTGCCAGAAACAGGTCGAGCAGGAAAAGGATGAGCCCTATTCCCAGAACGATAAGAAGAATGGTCAACGATTCCATGATCTCACCTCCATACGTTGCTTATCAATCTCTCCGAAATCGCTTCTTGACCCGCGAGATCACGATCGGCATCGAAACAATCAGGCTGAGCAATCCCACCCAGACCGTGCCGCCGATGCGCGCCACCAGCGGGTAATTGCCGATCAGTGTCGTGGTCAACAGGAACAGTAACGCCGCGCCAAATGAGATCGGAATGTAAATCAACGCACTTTTCTGCGCCACTTCTTTTTCAACTTGTTCGTGTTCCATAATCAAAATCCTTTCACTCACTAGCCGCACACCGCCCCGAAGGCTTGACGTAAAGACAGCCTGAAAAATGGAAGCCTTCGGGACGTTTCTCGTACTAATCATCCCCCGCCGAGGCTGAGACTTGGCGTAATTGCGGTCTGCTCTGCTCCGCTTTTTGTCCACCTCCGACCGACGGTTTGAAGCCCTTCAATAACAGCGTATTGAGCGTCACCGAGACCGAACTGACCGCCATCAGTAATCCAGCCAGTTCCGGGCTGATGATGACCGAAGCGAAGGAGTAGAACAAACCTGCTCCCAGCGGGATGCCCAGCACGTTGTAGAAAAATGCCCAGAACAGATTCTGCTTTACCTTGCGCATGGTGGCTTTTGCCACTTCCAACACGACCACCACATCGCGGATATCGTCCTTGATCAGAATGATGTCCCCGGTTTCCTTGGCAACATCCGTGCCCGAACCAATTGCCATACCGACTTCCGCCTGCGCCAGCGCCGGGGCGTCGTTCACGCCATCGCCAACCATCGCAACTTTTTTACCCTGCGCCTGGAGTTTCTTGACTTCCTCAGCCTTATCTTGCGGCAGGACTTCCGCGAGCACTTGATCAATGCCCACTTTGCGGGCGATGGCTTCGGCTGTGCGGCGGTTATCACCGGTGATCATGGCAACTTCGAGCCCAAGTTTGTGCAGGCGTTTTACCGCCTCGACTGAATATTCCTTGAGCGTATCCGCCACCGCGATCAAGCCCGCCGGTTGCCCATTCACAGCCACAAACATTACTGTCTTGCCATCCGCCTCCAATGCTTCGGCTTGCGGCATCAGCCGACTGAAGTCGGCGCTGCGTTCGCGCATCAATTTGCGATTGCCCAGCAGGATGTCCATGCCCTCGGCTTTCGCCTCCACACCGTGACCCGGAATGGAGTTGAACGACTCCGGCTCGACCACTTTCAAGCCGCGTTCCTCCGCGCCGCGCACGATCGCCTCGCCCAAAGGGTGTTCGCTGTTCTTCTCGGCAATCGCGGCGAGCCGCAACACTTCCAATTTAGGATCAGAGACTGGGGACTCGGGACTGAATCTCCAGTCTCCAGTCTCTATATCTGTTACCGACGGTTCCCCCTTCGTCAGCGTACCGGTCTTGTCGAAGACAATGGTTTGCAGTTTGCTGGTGTTCTCGACGGCTTCCGCGCCCTTGAACAGCACGCCGAATTCCGCGCCTTTGCCTGTGCCAGCCATCATTGCCGAAGGCGTAGCCAGTCCCACGGCACATGGACACGAAATGACCAGTACCGTTACGGAGAGCAGCAGCGAGAATCCAAACACACCGATCTCGCCCAGTTTATACGGCGAAAGGATGAAACTCGAATTCGGGTCAAAGAACATCTGGTAGCCGAAGAAGAACCAGAACAGGAACACCGCCACCGCCAGGATATGGACACCGAGGATGAAATGCCCAGCCACCCAGTCTGCAAGTTTCTGGATTGGCGCTTTGCTTGCCTGCGCATCCTCCACCAGTTTGATGATCTGCGCCAGCGCGGTTTCCTTGCCAACGCGCGTCGCCTTGAACTTGAACGCGCCGGTCTTGTTGATCGTCCCACCGATGACCGCATCGCCCGCCTTCTTTTCAACAGGCAGGCTTTCGCCGGTCAACATGGATTCGTCCACCGCCGAATAACCTTCGATGACTTCGCCATCCACGGCAATGGATTCACCTGGACGAACACTGATCACATCATTCAACTCGACTTCGTCGGCGGGGATTTCTTCCTCCCTATCCCCTCGCATCACGCGCGCGACTTTGGGCTGGAGCCTCATCAATTTGCGGATCGCCTCTGACGTCCTTCCGCGCGTCAACGCTTCGAGCCAGCGGCCCAGGATGATGAAAGCGGTCAATAAAGCCGCGCTTTCGAAGAAGGTCGCGCCCTCGCCGCCAAAACCCGCATTCGGGAACAGGGTATTGATCACGGCAATGCCATACGCGGCGCCGATGCCCGTTGCATAGAGCAGGTTCATATCGGTGACGCCATGCTTGAGTCCGCGCCAGGAGTTGGTGAAGAACTGCCGTCCGGGTCCGAAGACGACCGGCGTGGTCAACAAGCCGATCACCCATTTGTACGAGAGCCATTCTGGGATGAAAGCCTTGAACGGACCTAACATCTCATAGAACGTGCCGATCATAACGATCAAACCGATGGTTCCCGCGATGATCAGGTTGCGCCCCTGGCGTTTGATTTCTTCCTCGCGGGCTTGACGCTCGCGGTCGAGGGCGTCCGCGCCTTCACTGCGTTCCTGCGCTTCATATCCAACCTCGCGCACGGCGCGCTTCATGGCGCTGACTGAAACCAGGCCGGGGACATAAGTCACTTTGGCGGTACCCAGCCCCAGGTTCACGACGGAAGCGATTACTCCATTCAATTCGTTCAACGCGGTTTCGACGTGTGAAACACACGAGGCGCAGGTCATACCGCGCACGTCGAGAGTCAGTTCGGCAGTTGTGATGGCGTATCCGACATCTCGAACGGCGCGCCGCATATCGTCCAGTTTGACGCGCTGCGGGTCGAAGGAGAGATTGGCTTTATTCGTCGCCAGGTTGACGGTCACCTTCGAGACGCCCGGCAGTTCCCTGAGCGCGCCTTCCACGTGCGAGACGCACGAGGCGCAGGTCATGCCCGAAATGGGCAGGGTCAGTTCGGAAAGAGTTTCAGTCATGAAAAACCTCATTGTGTTGATTGGAGCGTTGTATGAAAACTTCGTAAAGGGATTGAAGCCGTTTCAATTCAGAGAGTCGTTCGTTGGCGGATGAACTTCCCAAAATGATCGCCTGACTGCTCTGAAGCTGACAGGCAATCAGTCTAAGACCGACAGCGCGCAACGCGCCCTGAACCGCGTGGAGTTGGTGGAGCAATTTCTCGCAGGGCTCATCCCCCTCCGCCATTTTGATGACCGCATTCAGATGTCCCGTCACGCAGCGAAGCCGTCGGAGGATTTCAGGCTGTGAATCGGGGTTCATAAGTTACCTCTGCGAGAGGAGGCATCCAGGCGAATTGGGTCGTAAGAATGCGTCGGACGGCAGCCTCCAGACGTTGGTTGGAGCGCTTTCCCATTGAACCCGCCAGGGAAAGCCAGGTTCTGTCATCTTGTCCGTGAATCACCACCGTAACAGGTTCGCCCCGCTTTCGATACACGAGCAAAACGACCATCTGACAGGTGCAATCCTCTGTCCCGTGATGCGGGCAGGGACAGTCCGGGTGAGCCAGACGCGCATCCTGCAAATCGAACGTTTGCACGACGCGAAATCCGTCTTTGGTCAAATGTTGCCTGACCCATGTCTGGACCCGCTCGCTGGATTGATCGAGAGTCAAGAATGGCAATAAGGCGCTCATTTTGTCTTTCCTTTGTCCCAGTATAGGAGCAGGGACGGTAAAGGCACAGCGCTAAATCCCCCGTTCTCCGATAGGCATTTTCGCTTATGGGAATATAGGCAAAACGAGATTGGAACAATGCCCGAACCAAAAAGGGGCTGTCTGCAAAAGACAGCCCCGTGAGAGAAGAAGGCATAATCTTGTCATTTATTGCTGCCGAGTTTGTTAACCAGCACCACTGCGAGAACAACTGGCAGAACCAGCAGCACGAGCATGAAGAGAAATCCGAAACCCATCATGGTAACTGTCTCCTTTCGTGTTTTATCTTGCTTTCAGTATAAATACCTCGCGTAAAGGGACAATAAAGATTGGTCGAAGGTCTTGTGAAGAGTGATATTGGCTTCTAACATTACAGCGCAAAGTCCGACGCTGGAGAGCGTCTCTTACGCCTGGCGTAGGCAGACGTTCTCTAACGTCTGCTCAACCTTGCGCTGTAATACTAAACCGTCGCCAAAATCAGCAGGCCCATCACAACCACACCTCCGCCCAATGCCAGCCGCACCCATTCCTTGTGATGCAGATTCCAGTGGGCGAGTCGATTCAGCGTCGGGCGGGCGGATGCGGCAATGAGGATGACAACCAGCGGCAGGATGAAGATCAGGTTGTACAGAACCAGGTAACCGAATCCGAGCAGAGCCGATGGTTGTAGAGCGAGCAGACTCAACACACCCAGATAGACCGCGCCGCTGCAAGGGACGGTGCACAGACCAATCAGGAATCCACCCACGATCAGGGCCGGGACGGTGGCTTTTTTCGCTGCCTCCCGCGCCATGGTCCCGACCTGAGGCGGAGCCTGTAGACGCCAGCCCAGGTCCGGGAGGAAGAAGTCCTTGAGCATCCACAGACCAAACAAAATGGCAGCGAGCGCGCCGAGGCGGGCGGGAAGATGTTGGCGCGTGAAGAAGTCCAGTGTTTTGAGCACTCCAACGCCCAGGGCAAGATAGGTCAAAAAGATGGCGGCAATGTAAATGCCGCCCTGCCCTAATAACCGTATCCGAATGGCGTTGACACCCTGTGTGCCCGCCTGCATGGTCGCCAGCATGGCTGTGACAAAGAGCAACAGGACCGTAAACGCGCACGGGTTGATCCCGTCTACTGCCGCGGCCACGATGACAGTGGGTAACGTGATTTTGGGAAGATACATCTGCATCGCCTCAGTCGGCGCGTTGGGATGCCACAAGCCAGTCAGCGCGACCGCACCCAAAGCCACGATAGCCAATGATGAGAGGATAATGATACGTCGAAGAGGTGAAGTAATTGCCATGTTATCCTTCGACGATGATTTGACCGTTCATGGTGGGGTTGGCGCGCCCGCCACAACAAATGTCACAGTAGAACGTGTAAGTGCCAGCTTTATTGGGTGTGAAAGTGGCATAGTTGGAACTCAAGGGTTGGGCAATGACATTCACTCCAAGTTCATCCACCGCCCATTGGTGTTTTCCGCCGCCATCGGTGTGATGTTCATTATCCAAACTGGTCAGGCGAAGGGTGACGGGTTCGCCGACTTTGACGCGAATTTCCTTCATGTCGAATCCGCTCATGTCGGCAGCCACGTCAATGACGTTTCCCGCCATCGGCTCGGGCGGCGGCCGGAAGAGGGCGGATTTGAGATAGTAGCCTGCCAGTCCCAATACACCAACCACAATCAAAGCAAAAATCGCCGAGCGGATGCGCTGTCCTCGGATGCGGGCTTCCCTGCGAATTTGACGAGCAGTCTTTTTCATATTGTTCGATCCTTTTTGCATAGAACGTCCCGAAGGCTTTCGCAATTCAAGGTCATTCTCGCAACAAACCTTCGGGACGGTGCGTAGCAGTCATTTACTCTCCTGCAATAAGTTGCGCGCGATATTCATGGCGTCCATCGTTCCCCGCGCGGGATACGGCATCCACCAAAGCATCCGGCAAGACTTTCCTGTTGTCATATCTCACCTCAGCCAGAGCCATGTTCAAGTACACATCCGCACCCAGCACACCTTCGACGGAAAGCAGGCTGTTACGGACGCGCATGGCGCAGTTTGGGCAACCCATCCCCCACACCCCCAGCAATGCACTGTCAGCATTGCGCAATTCATCAGCGCTTATTGCGTCTTTATAGATCGGTTCAACGTGACAATTTTCATCCATCTTTTTTCTCCTTGGATTCTGTAATTCAGGGTTGGCGCACGCCGCCAACCAGGGCGGCGAGGCCGATCAACACCATAACCAACAAATACACGAACGACGCCTGATTGACCAAACGAATATTCTTCTTCGACACAAAATCAAGAACCACCTGCCTCAAGCCATTGATGCCGTGCGCCAAGGCAAACACCAGCAGAAAGAAATCGTAAATACGCCAGCCGATAAATGCCCAGCGCATGGAAACGTAATCCAGGTCAATGTTGTCCACGCCGATCAATACATCCTGGATCAGCACGTGTCCCCAGGCAAGCGGGATGAGCAGCAACCCGCTGTAGCGCATCCACTTCCAGGCGGTCATCTCATGATTTTTGGGAGGACCGATCACGCGCGCCACGTTCACACTCCCAATTTCTCAAGCACGCTGCGCCCCATGATGAACGCCGCGGGAAGCCACAACAGGATCGAGATCACCAATGTCCAAATAACCGAATTGTGCGGAGTCTTGCCTTCCCACTTTTTCACCAGAAACAGGTCAAAGACGGCAATCCTGGCTCCATTGACTCCGTGATAGATCACGCTGAAGACCAGAAAAATCTCGCCGATCATGAAAGGCACGCTTCGATAGATGGCGATGGCGTCGGCATACAGCGACGGGAAGAAGAACACCGTGGAAGTATCCACCACGTGAATGACGAGAAACAACAGGATGCCCAATCCCGTGACGCGGTGCAGGATATAACTCAACTGACCCACTCCCCCGCGATAAGTGATCAGATTGGTCATTGCCTTTACGCTCATACTCGATCCTTCGCATCAGGACGAACCTCCAGCCTGATACTGTCAAACCGGCTTTTTCTCACGCCTTGGGCGGATTCACGCCCAGCCTGCGCGGCATCCATGCCAGCAAAGCCAGACCGATGGCGAACCCAAACACAGCCACGATCTGCGATTGCGTCAACCCCAAGGCGATGATGCGATACGAACTGGTGAAAGCAAGAAAGAATCGCTCGAGGCTGTACAGGGTCAGGTAGACGAGGAAGAGTTTCCCGTCACTCCAGTTGCGTTGGCGTAACTGCCAAAGCACGGCGAAGATTCCCAGGTTGATGATGAGTTCGTAAACAGGCATTGGAGTGTAGTACACACCCAGTTGAGGCACCATTACATTCGGGCTCGTGTATGCAAACCCGAAGGGACCGTTCGTCGGCTTACCCATCGCGTCACCTGTGATCACACACGCGATGCGTCCAATCGCCTGCGCCAGGACCAAACCGGGCGCCGCGGCGTCCAGCAATTTGGGAAAGCGCCAGCCGCGCCGCCATGCCATCAGTGCGCCAGCCATCAACCCGCCAATGAGCGCGCCCCAGATCGCCAACCCTCCTTCCCAAATGTAAAAGGCGCGGATGGGGTTCGCCGCGAATTCATGCGACCAGTGATCGAGCACGTGGAAAAGCCGCGCCCCGATCAAGCCGCCGATGACGATCCATACAGCGGCATCGTAGATGTCATCCTTCTTGAAGCCTTTGCGCTCTGCCTCGCGCGCGGTCAGCCAAACTCCGACTGCAATAGCGATCAACAGAATCAGACTGTACCAGCGCACGGCGAAGTGACCGATGGTGAAGATGACGGGGTCAATGGAAATGGTGATCATGTAACTTGAAACCTCACGATTTGAATATTTTCCAGGAGCATACGCCCCAGCAGATGACCATTGCAACGATGAACAACGCCGCGGCAGCGATCAGTCCGATCTTCAGTCCAAAGAAGGGAACGACGAGCAATCCCACCAGCGGCAAAGTGCACAACCAGATGACGATCGCTAGCACCATGTCATCCAGACCCGCTCTAAATTTTCCTGACATATCAGCCTCCACAAAATTGACAATGAGTCTGCCCGCCATTTCTGATCAACCCGGCCTGCGGATCAACCATAGGCCGTGGGACAGCACAGTGGAACGTCGCACAACGTGTGGACAATTGGAGCCTGCGTTGTTATTTTATGACTTTGAGAAAGGAAGCCCAAGCGCCGTTTATCGTATTTTAGGATAGGCTTTTTTGCTTATACAAGCGCAGCAGTCCTGTGGAAAAGGCATCAGGCTCTGGATATGACCAGAGCCTGACAAAATACTGCTTTCAGTAGTGAGGTCTATTCTTCTTCGTGAATGGGATGCTCGATCTCCCCGGCCATGAAAGGGTCAGGGTCCCGTTCGAAAGCGCGCAGACAGGCCCGAGTGCAGAAAAAGATCCGCTCGCCGCGATAGATGGCGTTGGGATAGTTGCGTGGATCTTTTAGTTTGCCTCCGCAGGCAGTTTTGTACTGAGGTGTGTTATCGTCTTTCGTAATACCATTGTCCATTGATTCGGGGTCGCTCCTCCAGATGTTGACAAGGTTTACCGCAACTTTCTTCCAACGAGAATGATACTACAACACATCTCCGCGCCAGCGATACCACAACCAGCCGAGTGGGATACCTGCCAGACCTCCGATCAAACCAGCCAGCCAGTGGATGGGATGCGGTCTTGTCTCGAAGATGGCTTCTCCTACGACGAGATAGCCTAAAACGCCCAGCCCGATTACCCACATATAGACGATGACAGGAGTATCCTGTTTTTCCTTCTTATCAGATTTCTTGAGGGGTTTCGTGGATTTTTTACTCAAGTTTCTCTCCTTCTGCATTTTTTGATTTCACAGCTTCATAGAACCAAATGGGTCCAAAGAGGGTGTTCCTATGTTCAGTTTCGGACGCCGTATCGAACCCTGCTTCTTTCAACATTGACAGGATGCGTCCGCCAAAGTTATCCGCAGCCTCTTCGAGATTCTTCATCACCGCGCCCTGTATACGCGTGAGAAGGTTGAAGGGCGGACCAAAATCCAAGATGTGGGACCAGCCAGCGGGTCGCAGGATGCGGCGCACTTCCCGAAAGGCGCGTACCTTAGGAGTCGTGTAAAAATAAGTTCCGCACTTTAACAACCGCTCTCAGCAACAGCCA
>CAYQOF010000019.1:0-5613 GCA_964419035.1 uncultured Anaerolinea sp.
TCGTAAGATTAAACCCACAGGCGATCCGTTCGAGTTCAAGGGATCGCCTGTGTTGAATGTCTGTTTCCAAGCCTGGTCGGCTACTTCTTCTTCCCAAACTTCTTCATCAAAACATCCTTCAACGTCGGTTGACCGATCTCCTGCAATTCGTAACGCACGCGCTGGTGCGGCTTGTTCATATTGACAATGCGTGAGAGGTCAATCGGCGTACCGATGACGACCATGTCCGCATCCGCCTTGTTGATCGTTTCCTCGAGTTCCTTCGTCTGCTTTTC
Source organism: uncultured Anaerolinea sp. (assembly GCA_964419035.1). Classification (GTDB taxonomy): domain Bacteria; phylum Chloroflexota; class Anaerolineae; order Anaerolineales; family Villigracilaceae; genus Defluviilinea. Next base: position 276 of record CAYQOF010000019.1, read on the forward strand.
GCCGTATCCCATCGCGGGCAGGATCGTCCCCGTCGTCGGATACTTTGCAAAGGTCGCGGCAATCGAGCCGACCGCGAACGGGCGCGGGTCAACGATCTCTTTTGCTCCGAACCTGCGGGCGGCAACATACCCCGCGCCATACGCCATCTCGCCGTGAGTCAACGTGGGACCATCCTCGATCACGAGCACGCGTTTTCCGTGGATCGCATCCGGGTCGTCCACGAAGAGCGGGGAGGCGGCTTCGATCTGGATCGCGTTCGGGTTCAACTTGCGGAGCGACTCGCGCAGTGTTATTACATTATCCGGGTCGGCAGTATCCACCTTGTTGATCACAAACACATCCGCCATGCGCGCGTTGACCTCGCCGGGGTGATACGTTGACTCGTGTCCGGGACGATGCGGGTCGGCGACCACGATTTGCAGATCGGGTACATAGAACGGAAAATCGTTATTGCCGCCATCCCACAGCACGATATCCACCTCCTGCTCTGCCTGACGGATGATCTTTTCATAATCCACACCCGCGTAGACGATCACGCCGTTGTCAATGTGCGGCTCGTATTCCTCGCGCTCCTCGATGGTGCATTCCTGCTCGACGAGGTCATCGTAATCTGCAAAACGCTGAACCTCCTGACGGATCAAATTCCCATAAGGCATCGGGTGACGGATCGCCGCGACCTTGTATCCCATCTCACGCAGGATGAGGGAAACCCGCCTCGTCGTCTGACTTTTGCCTGATCCCGTCCGAACCGCGCAGACCGACACGACGGGCTTGGACGATTTGATTTGAACGTACCGAGCGCCCATCAAACGGAAGTCCGCGCCCGCCGCGTTGACGATGCTCGCCTTGTGCATGATGTATTCGTGCGGCACGTCGCTGTATGCAAACACAACCTGCTCAACATCATACTTCTTGATGAGGTCAACCAGTTCCTCCTCGGCATGGATGGGGATTCCCTTTGGGTACAAGTCCCCAGCCAGTTCGGTCGGATAGAGGCGTCCTTCGATGTCCGGGATCTGGGTCGCAGTGAACGCGACGACTTCGTAGTCCTTGTTGCCGCGGAAGAACGTGTTGAAGTTGTGAAAGTCACGCCCCGCCGCGCCCATGATGATGGTTTTGATTGGCATGTATGTTTGTCTCCTTGATTTTTGTGTAGGCGACGTTCTCTAACGTCGCATTAAACAGGCTAAACGTAAAGATAACGTTCAGCCTGTTTCCTACATTACCTCGGGCGCCTGAATATCGAGCAGGCGTAACGCATTGGCAATCGTCTGCTTCGCCGCGGCGACCAGCCTCAGGCGCGCGTTTCGCATATTTTCATCCTCGCTCTGCAGGACCGGCACGGCATGATAGAACGAATGGAACGCGGTCGCCAGGCCATACGCGTATTGCGCCATTACCAGCGGACGATACTCATTCGCCGCCTGCTGCACCTTCGCCGGGAATTGGGAGATCAGGTCAATGAGTTCGATCTCGTGCTTCGTCAACTCGTAGTCGAAGGTCGAAGGTCGAAGGTCTCCTGACTTTTGACCTGCGACCCGCGACTTCCTGAGGATCGAATTCGCCCTCACGTGCGCGTTCTGAATGTACGGTCCTGTGCGTCCGTCGAAGGACAGGGCTTCGTCCATGTGGAAGACGATGTCCTTGTTGTTGTCCACAGCCAGCATGGAATACGCCAATGCGCCAAGACCGATCTGCTCGGCGATCTTTACGCGTTCGCCTTCAGGGATGTTTCCGCTTCTTTCGGATTCGACCGCCAACACGCGCTTGATCGCCTCGTCGCAGACGTGTTTGAATAACACTACCCGCCCGCGCCGCGAGGACATGGCGCCCTCGGGCAGGCTGACGAAGCCATAGCCGAGGTGAAAGCACTTTTCCGCCTGCGGGAATCCCCACAACTTCAAAATGGCAAACGCCTGTTGCAAGTGGAGCGATTGCCGCACATCCACCACATAGATCGAACGGTCAACATGATATTGCTCGAACTTGACCTTTGCCAGCGCCACATCCTTTGTGAGATACAGCGTTGTGCCATCCGACCGCAAAATGACGTTGGTGCGATATTTTTCCTTTTTGAGTCCGAGTTTCTCGTCAATCTTCACGATCACCGCGCCGCCTTGCGGGCGTTCGTCATCGGCGATGCCTTTGGCGATCAACTCCTCCACGATGGCTTTCGACGGTTCATCCACCTCACTCTCGAAGAACCAGACGTCCATTTTGATATCCAATATGCGCAGAATGTCGCGCAATTCCTCCATGCCCCATTCACGAGCCATGAACCACAGATCGCGCACATATTTGTCGCCCGCATCCCATTTGAGGAGCATCTCCCGTCGTTCCGCGTCATGGGTTTCACGTTTTGCCTTTTCCTCGGGCGTTTCATTCTCTTTCGGCTCGAGCATTGCGCTGGCTTCCGCATAAATTTTCAACAACCATTGTCCGCGCTCGTGAATTCCTTCCGGTTCCCGTCCTTTATAGAACTTGTCGTAAGCCCACAGGATCGTAATAACACCGAGTCCAATGTCTCCGGGATACGACGCGCGGATTGTATCGAAGCCTGCAAATTCGACAATGCGCGCCAGTGTCTCACCCAGGACTGCGTTTCGAAAATGACCAATGTGGAAGGAATGAGGAATATTCGGCTGGCAATATTCGACCATGACGCGCTCGTTCCTCGGCTCGCCCCGCCCGAAATCCGCGTCTTTGGCAAGCGCCTCATCAACGACCCGATGCGCGTATTCGGATGTCGTGAAATACAGGTTGAGATAACCCTTCACCGCCTCGATTCGGCTGATGCCATCCACGCTTCCGTCCTGAGCGGCTAGTCGAAGGATGCCTTTGACCTGCTCGGCAATTTCCTGAGCCCTTTGCGGCACTGGGAGTTTATTACCCTTGCCTGCTCGCACTTCGTTTGCCGCGGTCTGGAAAAACGACGTGGAGATTCCCCATTCCCCCGCGAACGGGATGGGCTGCCATTTCAGTTCGGCGAGCGAGATATCGTTCGCCGCGCAAAATTCCCTGATCTTTTCTTCGATGAATTGTTGTTCTTTTTCGAACATGGTGATGGGATTATATCAAACCCCATCCCGCGAAGCGCGGGATGGGGAAGGGCGCCAAAGGCGGGCGGGGGTAACAAAAGCGGGAGTCAAACGACTCCCGCAATTTGCCCGGTTATCTCATTGTCTATTCTGTCTTGAGTGAAGCCAGTTTCTTCATCAGGCGAGCCTTGCGGCGCGCGGCGTTGTTCTTGTGGATGACGCCCTTCCCGGCGGCTTTGTCCAATGCGCTGATCGCCTCGAGGACCGCTTCTTTGGTTTCGGGGGCGTTTGCCGTGATGGCGGCGCGCGCCTTGCTGACAGCAGTACGGGCGGAACCGCGCACAACACGATTGCGCAGGCGGCGTTTCTCGTTCTGCTTGTTGCGTTTGATCTGAGACTTGATGTTAGCCAAGGTCTTCCTCCAAAAATTTCTTGCCTGTTTTGTAAAGGCGCTGTATTTTACATGAGGGATGTGGATTTGTCCAGCAAATCACGGTCGCGCCGACACAACCACGAAGTAGGCGCCAAGCAGGCTCGTTTCGGATGAGACGTAGGCGATGCCGAATTCGGTGGTGTTCGGGTTGAGGATGTCGGCGCGGTGGGCGGGATCGTTCATCCACCAGTTGAACGCGGACTGCGGGGTGATGCCATAGGCGGGATGCAGGGCGTAGATATCCTCGATCACCAGCGAGGCGACGTATCCCTGCGCGGCGACGCGGGACTGGGGCGTGGAACCGTCCAAGCCGATGCGGCTCAGGTAGTTGTTGCACAACATATCTGTGGCGTGTGTTTTCGCCGCGGCGGCGAGCCTTTGGTTTACAGTCAGGGCGGACAAACCGCCGCCGGTGCGCGCATTATTGATGAGCGTTTGCAGTTCGTTCACGAAGGCAGCATTTTCCGTGACCTGACAGGTGGCTGGGGCTTGGGTTGGCTGTCCAACCACGGTCGGAGTGACAGGCGTGGACGAGGGAGAAAGCGTCGCAGTCGGTGTGATGAGGTTGACGGGGATTTGCAGGCGGTCCCCGACCAGCAGGGCGTTGGCATCCGTGATATTGTTTACCCGGATGATCTCTTCCGTGGTGCTGTTGAAGCGGGCGGCGATGCCTGCCAGCGTGTCACCGGGCAGAACAATGTGTTCGACCCGCGTGCCGCGCGGCAGGTTGGCTGGGATGGGTGTGGCTGTGGCGCGCGTGGTTCCGGGGGGCGGAATGGTGAGGGTTTCTCCGACCAGGTAAAGACCTCCCCGTTCCATGATTTGCGGATTATAGTCAAGGATGAGCAAAACGCCGTCGTTCCCAAGCCCAAAGCGTTCCGCGAGGGCGGGAAGGGTGTCGCCCTCCACGAGTGTGTACGAGAACGGCGCAGAGGGTGTGGGTGTCAATGTTTCCGTTGGGGTTAATGTGACGGTCGCAGTCTCTGTGGGAATGTTTGTGTTCGTAGGCGTGAATGTCACTGTGGCGGTGGGCGTATCGGTGGCGAACATTGCGCCAAGCGGCTGGTCAGGACCCATCAGCCAGACGACAAGCAGAATGAGTCCCACCACTACCAGCGCAACAGCCCCATAGATCAAGAACGGACCTCTCTGCTGGCGTCGCTTTCGATAGGCGTTGATGATGTCGGACGATTTCGGAGCATTTGACGGATTTCGATTCAGCATATCATTTTCCTTTATGAAAAGCGCACATGGATGAGATTGCTCCCACCTGATGCGGTGAAATAATTCTACCTGAAAAATGTTGGTTTTGCGTGAGGGGTTTGGGGGAGGTGGACAGGTACACAAGTAGACAGGTGTTGTTATGGCTTGTCTGCGTGTGTACCGTGTATGGAGGCGCTACCTCATGTGCGCCTTCAGGAATTGTCCCGTATAGGACTTCTTTACTTTCATCACTTGCTCGGGTGTCCCCGCTGCGACCAGTTCACCGCCCCGGTCGCCGCCTTCGGGACCGAGATCAATCAGCCAGTCCGCGATCTTCACGATATCGAGGTTGTGTTCGATGATCAGGACCGAGTTGCCGGCATCCACCAGCCTTTGTAAGACTTCGATCAGTTTGTGCACGTCCGCCGCATGCAAGCCGACGGAGGGTTCATCCAGCACGTAGAGCGTGCGTCCTGTTGCCCGGCGCGACAATTCCTTCGAGAGTTTGACGCGCTGCGCTTCGCCCCCGGAGAGAGTCGTCGCAGGCTGACCGATGCGGATGTAGCCCAGCCCGACTTCCTGTAACAACTTCAACTTGTTCAGCATCGGCGGGTAGTTCTTGAATTCTTCGAGCGCGTGGTCAACGGTCATGTCCAGCACATC
>CAYQOF010000019.1:5713-7961 GCA_964419035.1 uncultured Anaerolinea sp.
CGCCCGATGGGCGACTGGTCAATGTTGATGATCTTGTCGAGATGCTCGATTCCCTCGATGCGCTCATGTTCGCCCGCGGACGTGCGCGCTCCCATCAGTTTCGCGGCAAGCGCGCCATACAGGACATCGCTCATCAATGTGGATTTTCCCGACCCCGAAACGCCGGTGATGCAGACCAGCCTCCCCAATGGAATGGAAATGTCGATGTGCTTCAGATTATTCGCGGACGCGCCGACGATCTTCAATACCTTGCCGTTGCCGTTGCGCCTCTTCTTCGGGATTTCGACCTGCTTGCGCCCCGAGAGGTATTGTCCCGTCAGCGACTTTGGGTGCGCCAAAATCTGCTTTGGCGTCCCCTCGGCGACGACATGCCCGCCATGCTCACCCGCCGCGGGACCCAGATCCACGATCCAGTCTGCTTCACGGATGGTTTCATCGTCGTGCTCAACGATGAGCACCGTGTTCCCCAGATCCCGCAGACCTTTGAGGGTATTCAGCAATCGTTTATTGTCACGCGCGTGCAGACCGATGGACGGTTCGTCCAGCACGTACAACACGCCGACCAGCCGTGATCCAACCTGCGTTGCAAGGCGGATGCGCTGCGCTTCGCCGCCGGATAACGTCACTGCCGATCGGTTGAGCGTCAGATAATCCAATCCCACGTTGACGAGGAACGTCAATCGTTCGTGGATCTCCTTCAGCACGCGTTCGGCAATTGCCTTCTGTTTTGAGTTCAACGGAGAACCTTTGCCGGAGATTTTCTTCACCCAATCGAGGGTCTTCAACACGGGCCAGGTCGTCACTTCGATGATGTTGACATCGTCCACGGTCACTGCCAGCGCGGAGGCGTTGAGTCGTTTCCCTTTGCACGTCGGGCAGGGACGGTCGGACATGAACTCGCTGATCTTCTCGCGGATGTATTCCGAATTCGTCTCGCGATAACGCCGCTCGAGATTCGTGATCACGCCCTCGAAGGCGCGCGTAAACCTGAATTCATTTCCGTTCGCGCCCTGATACGTCATCGGGATCTGTTTCTCTCCCGTGCCGTACAGAACGATGTTCAACTGTTCCTTCGTCAATTCCTTTACGGGTTTGTTCAAATCCATCTTGTACGCTTTTGCCGCGTTGACCAGGCTTTGCCAGTAGTAGCCGCCCTCCACCTTCGGTCCGCTCCATTCCATGCTGACGATTGCCCCATCGTTCATGGACACTTCATGGTCCGGAATGATGCGGTCGGGGTCAATTTCCAGTTTCGAGCCGAGTCCCTGGCAATCCGGGCAGGCGCCCTGAGGCGTGTTGAAGGAGAAGGTGCGCGGCTCCACCTCCGCGATGCTGATGCCGTGTTCAGGGCAGGCGAGGTGTTCCGAGAAATGCAGGTCAAAGGTCTCAGGTCGAGCGTCTTTTCCCTGACTTTCGACTTTCGACTTTTGACCATCTACCAGATTGATTGTCAAATACCCTTCACCAAACTTGAGTGCAGTCTCTACGGAGTCGGTCAATCGTGTACGCGCGGCTTTCTTCTCTTCTTTATCTTCGTGATGTGTAATGACCAGGCGGTCTACGATGGCTTCGATGGTGTGTTGTTTGTAGCGATCCAGTTCGATCTCATCGTCCAGCGAATGGACGGTTCCATCCACGCGGGCGCGGGTGAAGCCTGCCTTGCGGATCTCCTCGAACACGGCTTGATACGTCCCTTTGCGGGCGCGCACGAGCGGGGAGAGAACCAGGATGCGCATGCCTTCCGGGAGTTGCTCGATCTTGTCCACGATCTCCTGCGCGGACTGCTTGACCACTTCCCGCCCGCAGATGGGACAGTGCGGGATGCCGGCGCGGGCGAACAGCAAGCGGAGGTAGTCATAAATTTCGGTAACGGTACCCACTGTCGAACGGGGATTATGCGAGGTGGATTTCTGGTCAATGCTGACGGCGGGGGAGAGTCCTTCGATGTAGTCCACATCCGGCTTGTCCATCTGCCCGATGAACTGGCGCGCGTACGCGGAGAGGGATTCGACGTAGCGGCGCTGTCCCTCGGCGAAGATGGTGTCGAACGCCAGCGACGACTTGCCCGACCCCGACAAACCCGTGATGACCACGAACTTATCGCGGGGAATCTCGACGGTAATGTTCTTCAGGTTATGCACGCGTGCGCCGACCACGCGGATCGAGTTGGACGACATAGAACTCCTTGAGACATCAATTATAGCACATCTGTTTCATTTATCGCGGTTGTGCCGAAACAGCGACCTTT
>CAYQOF010000019.1:8061-10329 GCA_964419035.1 uncultured Anaerolinea sp.
GCCCGTGGCTCGTTTTTAAAACCCCCTGAAGTCGAACCTATAATGAAATTAAAACATTGCATGTTATACTCCAGTGCAACTTCTAAAATCCGACGGGGTTATTTGTAATAGCCCTGCCGGTAGGACTGACGAGTGCCGGATCTGGAGTTCAAAGAGGAGGAGGTACTGTCGCTCGCTTCACGCGGCGACAGGGATGCGTTCGGTCTATTGTACGAACGCTATATGGACCGCATCTTCAACTATGTGTACTACCGAACGGGCAACCTCCACGATGCGGAGGACCTCACCGCCCGTGTATTCCAGCGGGCGATGAATCACATCCACAACTACACTGATCGCGGCGTCCCTTTTTCCGCGTGGTTGTACCGCATCGCACATAATCTGGTTGCGAACTGGCACCGGGATCGAAGCCGCAGGCAGGAAATTCCATTGGAGGACCTGCCGGTCCTGCCTGCGAGAGGCGATCACCCCGAGCGCAACCTGGTCCGCTCGCAGGAACAGGAAACGCTTCTCCGGCTCATCCGACGCCTGCCCCCGGAACGACAGAATCTGCTCATCCTCAAATTCGTCGAGAACCTGTCGAATGCGGAGATCGGCGCGATCATGGGACGCAGTGAAGGCGCAGTGAAGAGCCTGTATCATCGGACGCTCCTGGCGTTACGCGACCAGTTGCGTGATCAAAATATCAATCTGGAAGGAGAGTAAAACCATGTTGCGAATTGTGACCGATAGCACTGCCGACCTCCTCCCCGAATGGGGCGGGGAATACAGCATTAACGTGATCCCCGTGAACATTCTGTTCGGGGAAAAATCCTATCTTCAAGGCGTGGAACTGGATAACGAGGGTTTTTACAAACTGGTCGAGGAGGCCAAACGCGTTCCCAAAACGTCACAGCCCTCGCCGCACCAGTTCGTCGAGTTCTATCGCAGGATCGCGCAGAAGGGCGATACCATCCTCTCGATCCACATCACGGCAAAACTTTCCGGCACGTATGCCTCAGCCGTCGCCGCGGCGGAGGAGTTGAAGGATGAGTTCAAGGTCATCCCCATCGATTCCGCTGTCGGCTCGCTTGGTATCGGCTTGTTATGCCGCGAAGCGCGCAAGATGGAAAGGGCAGGCAAAAGCGTGGACGAGATCGTGAAATATCTCGAGGATATCAAATATAAGATCCGCATCATCCTCACGCTCGACACGCTCGAATACGCAAAGATGTCCGGGCGCGTAAAAACGCTGCAAGCCGCGCTGGCTTCCATCCTGAACGTCAAACCGATCGCCGTTCTGCGCGAGGGCGAGTTGAGCATGGCGGAAAGGGTGCGTACGCGCAAGGCGTCGCTCGACCGCATCATCGAAATGGCGAAGGAGGAATACGGAGACAAGCCGGTCTATCTGGCGGTCGTCCATGCCCGCGATCCCAAGTCCGGTCAGGCTTTGCTCGAGCAGGCGAAACAGCACTTCAACTGCAAAGAGACCATGATGGGCGAACTTGCCATCTCGATTGCGGCGAACCTCGGACCGGGCACGGTGGGCGTGATTCTCTATCCGGTGGGATAGAGACCAAAATCGTCCCGAAGGTGAGGTCCTGTTTTTTAGAGAAGCCAAAGGATTGACTTGAAAGACCGGGAGGAGCAATTCCGGCCTTCAGGACATTCCATATATGTTGAGAGATTACGCATGGCAGGCAGAACGAAGAATCCTGTTTCCAGGGAACAACTCTATACTCTCGAGGCGCATCTTGCCGGGACGCTCAAGCGTGTGACAACCCCGAACGACATTGCCCAGCGCCTGCGCGAACGGATTCGTTTCCCCGCCCGCGAGGAGATCGTTTTGCGGTTTGGTGACTGGCGCAGGTTGTTCCTCGTGTTCGGCGGGGTAATGTCCGGTTTGTTGCTGGTCATCACGATCGCGCGCGCCCTCTTCCATTTGGTGGGGCGGAAGAGCGGAATGTGAGTTAATCAGACCCCAGGGGTTTTCAAATTCCTTGGGGTCTGATTGTTTTCAACAACCCCTCGCATAATTTCCTGGCTTCCTCGATCAGATCCACGTTCACGGGCAGTTTGAATTCCTCGTTCACGCGCAGGGTCAGATATTCCGCGGACTGGCGCAATTCGCCCGATATATTTTCCTCCTGAACCAACAGATTGAGCAGGTCATACGCGCTCGGTGTGCGGAGGGTTCTTCCCTGCCGGGCAAAGTACTCGCGCGCCGCGACCCCGGCTGCTCTCCGCGCGCAGACGCGGGCTTGCCCCTCGTTGCCTCTGGCGCGCGCC
>CAYQOF010000019.1:10429-21709 GCA_964419035.1 uncultured Anaerolinea sp.
CTGGTGCACCTCCACAGAGGAGATCCTGCAGCAGAACTTCGAGCACATTGACGTAAAGATGTATTTCAACGGGGAGCGGTTGGGCTATGATGTGGTGCATGTCACATCGTATGCCGCGTTCGGCGGGATGTTCTGCGGCTCGTTCGGCGTGTTGATGTCCGAATGGCAGCCGGGGGAGTATCAATTAAAAGCCGTCGCGACCTTCGATCAGAAGATCAACGACGGTTGGTCGGATTTCGAGGCTGGAGAGTATGTCTATGAATACAACGTGACGGTCGAAGAGTAAGCGGAACTCAATCCACAACCCTGTATTTCAACAGCGTCCAGACCGCTTCGAAGGCATCCTTGAGTTTGATCTTCTTGCCCTGTGAGTAATCCCGCGGGTTGAACGAGATCGGCACCTCGAAGATGCGGTGTTTGCGTTTGAGCACCTTGGCCGTGAATTCCGGTTCGAAGTTGAAACTCCTGGATTTGATGTTCATCCCCTCGACCACCTCGCGGCGGAAGACCTTGTAGCCGGTCTCCATGTCCGTCAGGATGGTGTTGTAGAGGACGTTCGTCATGGTGGTCAGAAGTTGGTTGGCGACGAGATGCCAGAACATGGTCACGCGGTGGGGTCCGCCGAGGAAGCGGGAGCCATAGACCACGTCCGCAAGCCCCTCTTTGATGGGTTGCAAAAGGGCGGGATAATCGCGCGGATCATATTCGAGGTCGGCGTCCTGGATCAACAGCACATCCCCTTTGGCGGCTTTCATCCCTGTGACGACCGCCGCGCCCTTGCCCTGGTTCTTCTGGTGCAGGAGGACGCGCACCTTCCGTTTGCCGTTCAATTTTTCGAGGATCTCGCGCGTGCCGTCCTGCGAGCCGTCGTCCACCACCACGATCTCCTTTGCGAGTCTCGTGGCTTGCACGCGCTTGACGATCTCGCGGATGTTATCCGCTTCGTTGTACACTGGGATGATGACGGAAAGGTTCATGACGGAGCGAATTATACTGGTATTTCCTCCTTGCACAGATGCAATCAAGTTAACGCGGAAATCGATTCAAGAAGCAGTATAATTCGGGCATGTTCACGCAATCATTCATTCAACAAAACAACTCGTATCGGGAGGCGGCATGACCAATCCCCTCGCAAGACCCTCGGCTGGAACGACTCTCTTCTCGCCTCCGGCGATCAATTCCGTGGACGATACCGGTCTGTCCGCGCTCTGGCTGCAGGACCTTGCCTTGAAGGTCCTCTACTCACAGGGATACATGAGCGGTTTCAAGATCGCCGAACTAATCGCCCTGCCCTTCGCCGGCGTGACCGATGGTATTCTCGAAGCCCTCAAGCGCGAAAAGTCGATCGAGGTCAAATCCTCGCAGGGCGGACTGGGTGAAGGGGCGTACACGTATGGCATAACGGGAGCAGGCATCACCCGCGCGCGTGAAGCGCTGGAACGCAGTCAATATGCCGGTCCCGCGCCGGTGCCTTTCGAGGTCTACAATGAAGCCATCCGCCGGCAGAAGAGCGGGCGCATGACCGTAACCTCGCGCATGATGCGCCAGATCCTTTCCCAACTCGTCATTTCGGAATCCACGTTCCAGCGGCTGGGCCCTGCATTGAACTCAGGCACATCCATCTTCATGTACGGTCCTCCCGGCAACGGCAAGACGAGCGTGGCGCGCGCCTTTGGCAACCTCGTGTTGAGCCAGGCGATGTACGTGCCATATGCCCTGTATCTCGACGGGCAGGTGATCAAGGTGTACGATGCTGTCAGCCATAAACTGGCGCCGGAATCCGATGGCTCCACCACGGCCACAGGCACGGGCAATCTGCGCGCCAGTCCGCGCCGCGATCCGCGCTGGGTGAAGATTCGCCGTCCGTTCATTGTGGTGGGCGGCGAGTTGACGCTCGAAGGTCTGGACCTCGTTTACGACGACGTTCATAAATTTTACGAGGCGCCGTTCCAGGTCAAAGCCAACGGCGGGATTCTATTGATTGACGACTTTGGAAGACAACAGGTGCGCCCGCGCGACCTGCTCAACCGCTGGATCGTCCCGCTCGAAAACCGGGTGGACTATCTCACGCTTCACAACGGACGCAAAGTTGAAGTGCCTTTCGACGTTTTGATCGTGTTCTCGACCAATCTCCCGCCAAAAGACCTGGTGGACGAAGCCTTTCTGCGCCGCCTCCGTCACAAGATCGAGATCGGCGACCCTTCGTACGAGGAATACCGCGAGATATTCCGGCGCGTCGCGCACGATAAGAAAGTGGAATACAGCGACCAGGGGCTCGCGTATCTCCTGCAGGAATGGTACATCAAGCGCAACCGCAAACTGCGCGCCTCGCATCCGCGCGACCTCTGCGACCAGATCCTCGACATCTCCAGTTACCTTTCCGTCCCGCCCATCATGACGCGCGATATGCTTGACCGCGCCGCCATGGCATACTTCGTGGAGTTGTAAGAAGAGTTGATTCGTTGCCAGCCTTAATATTGCCGAAAAGAGGATCAGCCGTTCCTTTCCAGCCAATCTGCCACGCCAGCCAGGTTTTGGAATGTGTAATCTGGTTGAAAAGGGGAGTCCGTCAGATCCTCAACTTTGGTTTCACCGCTCAGAACCAGGACGGTAATAATGCCGCTCGATTGACCAAGCGCAATGTCTGTGTACAGCCGGTCGCCGACCATGGCTAACTGACTGACCTGCAGATTCATCTTGGCGGACGCAGCTTCTATGATCAGGCGGTTCGGCTTGCCTACCACCAAATCGGGTTCCTTGCCCGTTGCTGCTTTGACGAAGGCGATCATCGCGCCAACGTCCGGCATCCAGCCTGTTTCCGTGGGGCAATTGAAATCCGGGTGCGTGGCAATGTAAGGGACGCCTGCCCGTACAAAATCGCATAATGTCCAGAGTTTTTGATATGTCAAGGTCGTGTCGAAGCCTAGCACGAGGAAGTCCGGTTCCTGCGCGGCGAGTTGAAAGCCATGCTGACGAAATTCTTCTTCGAGGGAAGGCGTACCAACCACGAACAGCCGGGCTCCGGGATGTTCCCTTTTTAGATGGAGCGCGGTGGCCTCCCCCGAAGTCAGTACGAATTCTTCCGGGATGGGAAGCCCGAGCCGGCTGATTTTCTCCGCATACTGACGGCGGTGTTTGGATGAGTTGTTGGTGAGGAAGAGAAACTCTTTCTTTTGCTCGCGCAAGAGGTCAATGAAGCGCAATGCGCCATCCAGCAGACGATCGCTCAGATAGAAAGTGCCATCCATATCCAGCAGGAAGCCGCGAACCTTGCTCAATTTCCCGATGTTGTTCATGTTGATACGCCTTGTCTTGGAGAGTCCTTTAATGATATGCAGGGTGTACATCCCTGTCAACGTAACAGAGTTGCGATTTGCGCTAAAAAAACACCATGTTGCTGTACGTATATTCTAAGTGATAGAATCGTTTTGGGTAAAAGGAGAACTATGCTGAATCATTGGTTTGATGCAATGGAGAATGCCATTCGGGAACTCGAGCAATCGCCCGAAAAGACCGTGCAGGTTTTTCATCACAATGATGCGGATGGAATTACCTCAGGCGCCATCCTGACCCGCGCATTCGAGAGACAGGGATACTCGGTCCGGCGCTTCTGCCTGGAGAAACCATATCCCGCCGTGCTCAAGAAGGTGTACGAACAAGAGGGATGCATCATTGTCTTTGCCGATTTTGCAGGGCGCATCGCGCCGATGATTTCGGAACTGAACAAAGGCAGGAATCTGACGCTGATTTTGGATCACCATGTCGCGGAGGCTTCGACCGACCCAAAGGTGCACAACCTTGATCCCGATCTTTTTGGATTGAAAGGCGACCGGGACATTTCCGGTTCGACGACCTGCTACCTTTTTGCGGTGACGATGGACCCGGTCAACCATGACCTGGCACCGCTCGCCGCTATCGGCGCAGTGGCGGACGGTTTCTTCGTGGACGGCCGGTTGGTGAGTCAGAACCGGGATGCGGCGCTGGAAGCAGTTGAACAGGGCAGGTTCGAGATCCGGGAAGTCGAGAACGGCGAGAAGTATTGGCTGAAAAACGCAAACGGCAAAATCCCCGTCCTTGAATTTGGCGATTATCTCGATTTGTTGGGAGGCGTAGGTTACTACCATAACGGACCGGATATGGGGGTCAAAGTTTGTCTCGAAGGCGTTTCGCCCGAATCCGATAAGATGGTGGAAGAGTTAAAAGCCGCCAGGAAGAAGATTTTCGACGATGAGATTGCCAGGCTCCAATCCGGCGGATGGAAGCAGGCGCCTCACATCCAATGGTTCCACGTGGAAAATCGCTTCTTCCCGATGGGCGTAAAAATGATCGGGGCATTCTGTGACGCGATCCGGGAGACGAATTTGATTGACCCCAATAAATACCTGGCAGGATTCCAGGTCATCCCGGACGAAATCCCTAACTTCGGCGCGATCAAGTTCAACGAGGTCAAAATTTCCATGAGGGTTTCACCCTATATGGAAGGAGAGATCAGAGCGGGGCGGGTCATGGGACTAAATATCCTGCTCCCTGAAGCGACGAACAGACTGGGTGGCTTTTCAGACGCCTGCCACAGCCTGACAGCCGCTACAACGGTGGCCATTGGCAAGGAAGAAAAATTAATCCAGGAAATGGAAAAAATCATCGAAGGAGAAACCAATGTCTAAAGGAACCGGTTTTGGCAAAACCATCTTGATCGGGGACCAATTTGTGTTGGAGGAAGTTCCAGCCATTGTCTCGGCGATTTCCTACGAAACGGAGACGACCGTCGAACGGCTTGCAACAGGCGAGGGATGGATACTGGAAGATAACCGCATCGAAGTACCCGGGTACAAGAAAAAGAAAGAGGAGCAACAGGTACAATCGATTAATAGGGTTCTCGAGGTCATGAACATTGACGTCAAGAAGAACCCAATCAAGATCACTGTCGGTGGAAACCTGCTGGCAGGCAGCGGTGTGGGCGCCAGCGCAGCCAGTTGTGTTTCGCTTGCACGGGCGTTGAACGAGGAATTCAAACTGGGTTACTCGATCGAGGAGATCAACCGCGTGGCGTGGCAGGGTGAATTCCCCTACCACGGGATCGCCAGCGGCGTGGACAATACCGCCTCGACCTACGGCGGGCTCCTCCTGTTCTACCTGAAGAACCAGGAACAGCATTTCGAAAGAATCAGAACCCCGCAGCCCTTCGAGATCGTCCTGGCAAACAGCGGCATCACCGCGAACACGGCGCTCCTGGATGAGTTCAGCGAACGACAGAAAAAGGAAAACCCCGCTCTCTTTGCTTCGCGCATGCAGACCATCACAGACCAGGGACGTGAATTGAAAAAAGCGCTCGAAGCTGGTGACTTGAAGACGGTGGGACAGATCATGACGAAAAATCACCAGCTCCTGGCAGAGATGGAGTATTCCCACGAGATCCTGGATAAAATGTGCCGGGAAGCCCTGGCGCGGGGTGCCTGGGGCGCCAAGGTGACGGGTGGAGGCCGCGGAGGATATATGATTTCTTTAACACCCGGCAAGGAACTTCAGGACAAGATCGCTGCGGCGTTCGAGGAGGAGGGATATAAGGTTATCAAGGCAACGATCGGTGGATGATCGTTTGGGATAAAAGGCAAAATTGCATTATGAACCTATCCAAAATATGCTCCAGGCGGCGTGACAACTTGTAACTCATAACATGTATTGTATAATCATCCCATGTTCAAGGACCTGCCCCCTTTGCTCATCCTATGCCATCGCGGCGCGAAGAACTACGCACCCGAGAATACCTTGGCTGCCTTCAAAATTGCCCTTGAACTGGGCGCGGATGGCTTTGAACTGGATACGCAACTCACCTCAGATGGCCATGTGGTTGTGTATCACGACAGGACGGTGGACCACACTACAAACGGGCAAGGCAGGCTCTCCAGGCTGCTGCTGGCTGAAGTGCGTGAATTGAACGCAGGCAGTTCCTTCTCGGAGAAATTTCGCGGTGAGAAGATTCCCACCCTGGATGAAGTGTTCGAGACCGTCGGAAAACGCGCCATCATCAATGTGGAGTTGAAGAATTTCTCCACGCCGTTCGATACCCTGGCGGAAAAAGTGTGCGAGGTGGTCCGTCGTCATGGAATGCAGAAAAACGTCATCTTTTCATCTTTTCTGCCCTGGAACTTGAAAAAAGTCGCGCGCATCCTGCCGGAAGTGCCGCGCGGCCTGATTGCGATAAAGGGCGGGTGGGGTGTGTGGCATCGCTCGTTCGGTTTCGCGTTCGGGAATTATCAGGCGTTGCATCCGAATGTAAAGGATGTGACGCCCCAGCAGGTGCAGTACGTCCATCGCCTGGGACGCAGGATTCACGTGTGGACGGTCAATGCGGAGGAGGACATGCGCCGCCTGTTCAAATGGGGGGTGGATGGTATCTTTACGGATGATCCGCTATTGGCGATTCGGGTGAGAGGGGAATCAAAATGAAGGTGCGGATCGGTTGGTTAAACGGCGACCAGCCCGCGGTTGGGAAAAGAAGCGAAGCGCAGCACGCGGGGGAGGTATGAGATTGGGTCGTTTCCTTCTTTGCCTGATCCTGCTCGCGTTCATCGCATCCATCCCCGGACCCGCGCGCGCCCAGCCGCAGCCTCCATCCGCAGACGTGCAGACCATACTGGCTTCGATGACCCCCGAGGAGCGGGTGGGACAGTTGTTCCTCGTCACATTTCGCGGAACGGATTTGAGCGAGGGTTCGCAAATTCATGACCTGATCATGAACTGGCATGTGGGGGGCGTGATCCTGCTGGCGGAGAACGATAATTTTGCCGCCGAACCGGATACGATCTCCTCGGCCTATCGTCTCATCGCCGACCTGCAAAGCATCGAATGGAGCGCGAGCGTGCAGACTGCCGAGAGCGCCGGGGATCAATCGGTGTATGTTCCATTGTTCGTCGGGATTTCACAAGAGGGCGACGGCGCTCCTTACGATCAGATCATGAGCGGGTTAACGCCCCTGCCGAACGCGATGGCAATCGGCGCGACGTGGCAGACCAACCTGGCGGGCGAGGTCGGCTCTGTGCTGGGTCGGGAATTATCCGCGCTGGGTTTCAATTTGTTCCTTGGACCATCGCTCGATGTGGTCGAGTCTCCGAATCCATCCGCGCAAAGCGACCTGGGGACGCGTTCGTTTGGCGGCGATCCGTTCTGGGTGGGGGAGATGGGTTCCGCTTTTATTGAGGGCTTGCACACCGGAAGCGAGGGACGGCTGATGGTGATCGCCAAGCATTTTCCGGGGCGCGGCGGTTCGGATCGTTCGCCCGAGGAGGAGGTCGCCACGGTTCGAAAGTCCCTCGAGCAGTTGAAGCAGGTCGAGCTGACGCCGTTCTTCGAGGTGACGGGTCCAATCGAACCAGTCGCTATTGTGGATGGTCTGCTCGTCTCACACATCCGTTACCAGGGATTTCAGGGAAACATCCGCGCAACGACGCGCCCGGTCAGTTTTGACTCGTCGGCGCTGTCGGCGATCCTGGCATTGCCTCAGTTTGCGGCATGGCGGGCGAACGGCGGCTTGGTGGTAAGCGACGATCTTGGAAGCAGGGCGGTGCGGGATTTCTATTCACAGAGCGGTGAAATTTTCTCGGCGCGCGTTGTGGCGCGCGACGCATTCCTGGCGGGGAACGACCTGCTCTATCTCGGCAATATCACTGCCGACGATCTGGACGATACCTATTCCGCCACGCTGCGCATCCTGAACTCGTTCTCGCAGGAATATCGTAACGATCAGTTGTTTGCGCGTTCGGTGGACGCGGCGGTGTCGCGGATACTGGCGCGCAAGTTGGGCATGTACGAAAAATTTGACATCTCCGCGGTCCTGCCGCCGGAAGACGGTTTGGCGGATGTCGGCAGGTCGGAACAGGTCACGTTCGACGTGGCGCGCGGCGCGGTCACGCTCATCAGCCCCGAACCGCAGGAGTTGAGCACATTGTTGCCCGCTCCGCCCAATCAGGGGGAACGCATCGTTTTCCTGACCGATGTATCCGGTTATCAACAATGCAGCCTGTGCCCTGTGCAGAACGCGTTCGCAGCGGATAAACTCCATCGGGCAGTCCTGCGGTTATACGGACCCGAGGGAAGCGGACAGGTCCTCGCCAACCGCTTGAGTTCCTTCCCGCTCAATGAATTGATATTGATGTTCGACGGAACCACAGAGACGAACATCGAGGCGGCTTTGAGCAATGCCGCATGGATCGTCATCTCACTTACCGATGTGGGGAACGGACAACTTGCCCTGCTCCGCCGCCTCTTCACCGAACGCCCGAACCTGGTCCGCAACAAGAACGTGATCCTGTTCTCGTTCACCGCGCCCTATTATCTCGATGCGACGGACATCTCCAAACTCACGGCGTATTACGCGCTTTACAGCAAGCAGCCCGCCTTTGTGGATGCGGCGGCGCGCGTGCTGTTCCAGCAGATCCCCTTGCAGGGCGCGTCGCCCGTCTCCATCCCGGCGGTTGGATATGATTTGATCAGGCAGACCTCGCCGGACCCGGAGCAGATCATTCCATTGATCCTGGATGCGCCCGCGCCTCCTCTCACCCCAATCGCCACCGGGACAGTCGAGGCAATCACCGCGGAGCCCACACAGATTCCCCTTTATCGAATCGGGGATACGATCTCGGTGCGCGCGGGACCCATTCTGGATCACAACCGCCGTATCGTCCCAGATGCGACGGTCGTGCGTTTCACGATGTCCACAAGGGATGAGACGGGGAGCATTTTGCAGCAGGTCGAAACCACGACAACGGACGGCATGGCGCGCGCCTCCTTCGTCATTGATAAACCGGGCAAGGTCGAGATCAAAGTGGTCAGCGAACCGGCTGTCCTTTCGGATGTATTGCAGTTCGACGCGTCCAGCGAAGGCGTGGCGGTCACGATCGTCCCGCTTATTCCCACCGAGACTCCCGAGGTCATCATTCTTCCCACGCCGACAGTAGTCGTTGAAAACGACCTGATCTCACCGGAGGGATACCCGCGCATCGGGATCTGGCTCCTTGTGCTCCTGGCTGTTTTCGGGAGCGCGGCGTTGACCTTCTGGGCAGTGGGCAGAATCGTGGCGCCGCGTTGGGGTCTGCGTTTTGCCTTGTGCGTATTGATAGGTGGATTCGCCGGGTATAACTACCTCGCTTTGGGATTCCCCGGCGCGGTGGAATGGATCACGTCCGAATCGGGCGGGGCGTCCGGCATTTTGTTGTTGACATTTGCGGGGGAGTCAATGGGTGTGCTTGCCGCGTGGCTCTGGTGGCGCTGGTTCAGCGGGCAAGCGTCGCGAGCAAACTGAGAAGCAGCAGGACGGTCGCGCTCCACGCCAGGGTTGCTTCGGGTGGATGCGTCAGGTAATTGAAAACGGGCTGCGGACTTGAGCGTCGGACACCGGTCGGAAGGGTGGGCGATTCGCGATGTCCCATCAGCGCCTGCCGGAATTCCTCAATTGTGTGGGGTCGTTCATCCGGGTGCAGTGACATTGCCCACAACACCGCGCGTTCGGTGCGCATGGACACGGCGGGGTTGATCTCCCTTAACGGGACCAGGCTCCCGGGTTGAAGGAAGCGCCTGCGCGCGTCGGCGGGAGGTTCATTCGTGAGCAGGTGATAGAGCGTCGCGCCGAATGAATATACGTCCGAACGGATGTCCGTGTGCGCGTCGCTTCCTCCGTATTGTTCGAGCGGGGTGTAGAGTGCGGTGCCTTGTCCCTGGATGATGGTGATGGTCACTTCATCCGGCGCAAGGATCTTCACGAGACCAAAATCCACGAGTTTGATCAAGCCCTGCGGCATGAGTTTCAGGTTGCTCGGCTTGATATCACGGTGAACGATGGGAGGCTCCTGGATGTGCAGGAAGGTGAGCGCGTTGGCGAGTTGCTCAGCCCACGAAAGCACATCATTTTCATCGAGGAATTTTTTATTACGGCGCGCTTCGAGAAGCAGGGCGCGCAGATCCTTGCCCGGCACATAGTCCATCACAAGATAATCGCGCGCGCCGATGGAAAAGAAATCGGATACTTTCGGCAGGTTGGGGTGGTCGAGACGCGCAAGCACGGTCGCCTCGCGCAGGAACTGATCGCGGGCTTCGTCTCGAATCTTTTCCGGGAGGGCGCGGTCGTATTCGACCTCTTTCAATGCGCACTGGCGGCCCCTGAGTCTTGTATCGTCGGCAAGGTAAATGGAACCCATGCCGCCCTGACCGATCCGCTCGATGATGCGGTATCGCCCGCGCAGCACCTCCCCGTTCTTGAGGGGTGGGAGCAACTCTTCTCCTTATGGTTTTCGGGCTCGTTCACGTTTCATGCAGGGTTGTTTCGGCGTGTTTTGCACAGAAACGCATCTTTATGCTATATTATAATATACCACCTTCCAGGACCGATCATCCCAATAACCATGAGACTTTCATGAAGAATTTGCAGGAAGATTACCCGTTGCTGGTGGCGCAGGAGGGACCCCTCAAGGGGCAGCGCTGGCAGTTGAGTCAAACCCTTGTGCTGGGACGCGAGTCCTCATGTGACGTGGCAATTGCCGATCGGCAGATCTCGCGCTACCACGCGCGCCTGACGCCGACGCCGGAAGGGGTCATCCTCGAAGACCTGGGAAGCAAGAATGGAACGCATCACAACGGGACTCTCCTCACGACGCCCGTTGTGTTACAGGATGGCGACCTCGTTTCTGTCGCCATGGCGCAGCAGTTCATGTTCCTCATCTCGGATGCGACCGTGCCCCTTCTGGAAGGTTCCCCACAGCACGGGCGCTTGATGATGGATCAGAAATCGCGGCGCGTGTGGGTGAACCAGCAGCAACTTGTGCCGCCCCTTTCCGCACAGCAGTTCAAGTTGTTATGGTTGTTATACAAGAACGACGGACAGGTGGTCAGCCGCCCCGACCTGGTTGCCACGGTATGGGGCGACGAGCAGTCCGCCGGCGTGTCCGATCAGGCATTGGACGCGTTGATCCGCCGCCTGCGCGACCGCCTTGCCGCCCTCGACCCCTCCCATAAATACATTGACACCGTTCGCGGGCACGGCATCCGCCTGGATAACTCGCCGCCGTGATCTGATCCCGTTTTGACGCCACGCCTCCCGCGCCGCCGCGGGAGGTTTTCGTTTCCCGTAACTTTTTCCCGCCCCCGACGACTGTTATTGAGATGACGCCTCGACGAGCATCCGCATGGAACAGATGCCGCCCGATGCAATGAGTTCTCCGGGTGATATACTTGATATGAATGCTTATGTGCCAACCATTTCTTTCATGGCGCGGGGGTCCACTCCGATCA
>CAYQOF010000020.1:0-9710 GCA_964419035.1 uncultured Anaerolinea sp.
GGCGACACACAAGCAAGCGCATATTATTCTGTTCAGCACGGACTTGAAGTTACCTTACGAAAAACTCTTTGATTACTACACCTTGCGCTTTCAAATCGAGTTCAATTTCCGCGACGCCAGGCAATACTGGGGATTGGATGACTTCATGAACGTAAAGCAAGAAGCAGTGACCAATGCCGCCAACCTTTCATTCTTCATGGTGAACTTCAGTTCTGTCCTTTTACGGCAATATCGAAAGAATAACCCTGAGTTCAGTGTCCTGGACTTGAAATCCCATTACCGTGGGTATCGATATGTCGCCGAGACAATAAAATTACTTCCGCGAAAGCCTGATGGCATTTTATTGGCTGAGATTTTCGAGCAAATTGCCCGCTTGGGCATGGTTCATCCCTCTTTTGAACCAGTTTCTACTGCCTAATTGGCGATGGTATTGCTCGTTTGGATGTTTTTTTAAATTTCATCCGGCATCTATCCACCTCCAAGTGCCAGTCGCCTTCTTACATTTCCCCGATTTCACGCGGGAATCGCGTTTTTTGTGATATAAACTTTTCGAGGCTCGTTTGTTTACATGAGGGGAAGTAGATGAAAGGAGATAAACGAATATGAAACAAAAAACAATCGTTGCGGGCGCGCTGGGTGAGTGCGTCCACGTGGCGGGAGTCACGAACTTTTTGAGGCTCGCCGAATCGGCGGGCTGGCGGACGGTGTTCCTCGGTCCTGCGGTGCCGATCGAGGAGATGATCCGCGTGGCGAAGCGCGAGAAGGCGGAGATGGTCGGCGTTTCGTATCGCCTCACGCCTGAGACGGGTGAGCGTTTGCTGGGTGAGTTCGCCGAAGCCGCCTCAGACCTGCACGAGCGGGGAGTCCGCTTTGCGTTCGGCGGGACTCCGCCCGTTGTCGAGCGCGCCAAAGCCATCGGGTTCTTCGACCGCGCCTTCGACGGCAGTGAACAGGTCGAAGAGGTGTTGAGTTACCTGAAAGGGGATCAAGCCTCGGCTGAGTCCGAAGCGAATTATCCGCAGACGACGGTGGAGCGTATCAAGTGGAAATCTCCTTATCCGATCTTACGTCATCACTTTGGATTGCCGACGATGGAAGCCACCATCGAAGGCATCGAAAAAATTGCGGAGGCGCACGCGCTGGATGTCATCTCGCTCGGCATCGATCAGGACGCGCAGGAAAATTTTTATCATCCTGAACGGCAGAACCCGCGGCAGAAAGGCGCGGGCGGCGTGCCTGTGCGCTCGGAGGACGATTACCGCGCGTTGTATCAAGCCAGCCGACGCGGCAATTATCCGCTGCTGCGCACGTATTCGGGGACGGACGATTTTATTCGACTCGCGGAAATGTACAAGCGCACGATCAACATCGCGTGGTGCGCCATCCCGTTGTTTTGGTTCAACCAGATGGACGGGCGCGGACCGTGGGATTTGGAAGGTTCGATCCGCGAGCATCAAAGCGTGATGCAGTGGTACGGTGAAAATAATATTCCCGTCGAACTCAACGAGCCGCATCATTGGGGCATGCGCGATTCGTCGGATGTGACGTTTGTGGTTTCGGCGTTCCTGTCCGCGTACAACGCGCGCGCCTTTGGCGTGAAGGATTACATCGCGCAGATGATGTTCAACAGCCCGCCTGGTTTGTCCGATGCAATGGATTTGGCGAAGATGCTGGCGGTGATTGAAATGATTTCTCCCCTCTCCCGCTCTGGGGGAGGGGACGGGGGTGGGGGTGCATTCCGCATCTGGAAGCAAACCCGCATCGGCTTGCTCTCGCATCCGCTCGATACCGACGCGGCGCGCGGGCATCTCGCTGCCGCCACCTATCTGCAAATGGCGCTCAAGCCCGATATTTATCACATCGTCGGTCACACCGAAGCCGATCACGCCGCAACAGGCGAGGATGTGATCGAAGCCAGCAAGATCGTCCGCCGCGCCATCAACAACGCGATGGGCGCGCCCGATATGAACAAAGACCCCGCCATTCAAAAACGCGTGAAGGAATTGGTGAAGGATGCGTATCTTTTACTGGATGCGATTCGGAATCTTTCCGCCGCTTCCTCCGACCCGCTCACTGATCCCGCGACTTTGACTCTTGCCGTCACCTCAGGCTTGATGGACGCGCCGCAACTCCGCAACAATAAGTTCGGGCGCGGTGAGGTGTTGACTCGCATTGTCAATGGCGCAAGCGTGGCAGTGAATAAAAAGGGCAAACCGATCTCGGAAAAGAAGAGGATCGCGAAGATCATAACGGACTCCAATGTCTCCTGATGTTGGAGAAGACCAAAGTCGGGAGACTTTGGAGTCCAAAACAAACAAGGAGGTCTCAATGACCAAGCATTTCGCAGTCATCGGCGCGGGACACGGCGGGAAGGCAATGGCAGCGCATCTCGCCTTGATGGGATTTAAGGTCTCGCTCTATAACCGCACCGCCAGTCACGTGGAGGTGATCAAAAAACGCGGCGGCATCGAACTGGATGGAGGCGAAGGCGCGCCGCACGGATTCGGCAAGCTTGCGCTTGTCACCTCCAATATCGGCGACGCCATCAAGAAGGCGGAAGTCATCATGGTGGTATTGCCCTCGTCCGCGCACGCGGAGATCGCCGCCGCCATGGCTCCCCATCTCAAAAACGGACAGATCGTCGTGCTTCATCCGGGACGTACCTGCGGCGCGCTGGAATTCTCGAAGGTGATCCGCGACAACGGCTGCAAAGCGGACGCCACCATTGCCGAAGCGGAGACCTTCATCTACGCCTCGCGTTCCGACGGTCCTGCCGCGGCGCGTATCTTCCGCATCAAGGAAGCCATCCCGCTTGCGGCGCTTCCCGCCACGCGTACAGAGCAGGCGCTGGTCGCGATCAATGACGCGTATCCACAGTTCATTGACGGCGTGGATGTTCTGCACACCAGCCTGAACAACATGGGAGCGATCTTCCATCCTGCATTGACGCTGCTCAACGCAGGATGGATCGAAGCCACACACGGCGACTACCAGTTCTACATTGACGGCGTGACCCCGTCCGTGGCGCGCATGTTGGAGGTGCTGGATCGCGAGCGCGTCACGGTCGCCTCTTCGATTGGCATCCGGGCGCGGACCGCCCTCGAGTGGCTGAAACTAGCCTACGACACCACCGGCGCGGACTTATACGAAGCGATCCACAACCAGCCGGGCTATTACGGCATCAAAGCGCCGCCCACGTTGAACCATCGTTATCTGTTCGAGGATATTCCCATGAGCCTCGTGCCGATCGCCTCACTGGGCAACCGCTACGGCGTCTCGGTGCGCGGCATGGAAAGCATCATCCGCATCGGCAGCATCATCCACCGCACCGATTACTGGCGGCGCGGACGCACGGTGGAAAAACTGGGCTTGCAGGAATGGAGCGTCAGCGAACTGACGCGCTTCGTGCAGGAGGGGAGGGTGGATTGACGCAGTTTCGACTCAAGTGAGACACTCGAGGTCGAATTCCTTCGTGAACAGCACAATATTGCCTGCGCTTGTTTGGCGCGCGAAGTTGCTGTATACTGTCCTGCATAATCAAGCATAGAGGCTCGCAATGTCTGAGGTCTTGCGATTTCAAGGGTTTATCAAAGATGTGAGTTATCAGGCTAATCTGGCAGGCAGCTTGATCTCCTATGAATTCCATGAATTTGACGTTAACAAAGTCAAATCGTATGGCATTATTAATCATGCCAACCGTCGGGTTGCATATTCAAAGTGGACATCTCCGAAGCGTACGAGGACATATCCCTTCGCGCGCCTGTATAACACCTATAACGAATCCAAAGTTCTGACCATTATTCCTGTAATGAAAGACGAAGGGCTGGATGGGGATTTGGACAAGATACAATACTCAACGATCTCATGGATGAATTTGCTGAATGTCTATATTGTTTTGGCTTATTATGAAAGCGCAAACAAAAATTACAGCGCCTCCCAAAAGGATAGAAACAAGCTGACGAGTCAAAAATTAAATAATGAAATCGTAATAGAGCAAATTGCGGCAATTGCAAAATATAAGCAAAGTGCTTTACATTGGAATCGCACTTTATTCGAGAGCCATTTCACCGAAATTTACGAGAAGGCAGTTAATGCATATGAGATTATTTCATCAAAAACGAAAGTAAAAGTCCATCCCTCTGAGCCCCAATTAAAATATCTCGATATCGTAAAGCAGGATTATCGAAATTTTAGAGACATTTCCCTTAAAGGTTCCCAAGGGGCTGCCTTCCGCGAGTCTAAAACCAGGCATATTCTGGAGTATTTGGGGAAGGAAAGAAAGAGCGTCTTTCTAATTGAAAATTATTTGGGGGGTGTATATCACCTGACTGCCGATGAAGTTCTGCGCGAACGCGGACAGTATATTGTCCAAGAATCAAAGAACTCTACCAGAAAATTCCTCCCTTCGTTATCTGATATCAAAGATGGATTGTTTAAGCTCATTTTATTTGCAAATCTTGATTCGCTTAAGCACAAAGGACGCGATGTTGAATTTTCGACGCGGTTGAGATTAACGGGATATAACGTAAAGGGAAGAATTCAGTTTCCATGCCAAAACAGAGAGCTCGACAGTTTTGTTCAGGCAAATAAAAACAGGATCTCAAAAGCCTGCCTGTCAAATCTCTACAAATTGAACGAAGAGGCAAAACAAAACAAATTGCTCGCCATTGAGATTGGAGGGAATAATGGCTGAGATCAAAAGTCCGCTTCGTTACCCCGGGGGGAAGTCTCGCGCGATTCGAAGAATGAGATTTCTTTTGCCAAGGAACTTTGACGAATACCGCGAACCTTTTGTGGGCGGCGGTTCGTTCTTTATCTATCTTAAACAAAAAATGCCTGGACTGAAAATCTGGATCAATGACTTGAATCAGGAACTCTATTGCTTTTGGAAATATGCACAAATTGATTCGGAAAAATTGGCGCGTGAAGTTTCAAAAGTCAAGAGGGAACGCACGGACGGACAAAAGTTGTTTGATGAATTTGTAAACACTGATGTCAGAGGCTTGAGTGAATTCGAGCGCGCTGTCCGTTTCTTTGTGCTTAACCGGATTACGTTCTCCGGGGTAGTCGAGTCTGGCGGATATTCGCAACATGCTTTTATAAGCAGATTTACGGAATCGTCCATTGAGCGTGTTGCGAAGATTGGACCGCTGCTCGAAGGTGTAAAAATAACCCGATTGGATTATCGGGGACTTTTGAAAGATGGAGGCAGGGAAGTGTTTACTTTCCTTGATCCTCCGTATTTCAAGGCTGTCAAATCAAGGCTTTATGGAAAGAACGGCATCCTGCATACAAATTTCAACCACGATGAGTTTGCACAGGAAATGAAAAAGTGTGGGCATTCGTGGTTAATCACGTATGATGACTCGCCTGAAATCCGAAGTAACTTTTCGTTCGCCAAAATCTACGAATGGGAGTTGCAGTATGGGATGAATAATTACAAACAGGGCAAGGCTGAAAAAGGAAACGAGTTATTCATTTCCAACTATGAGTTGCCGAAATTATCAAGGAAAACAACGTACAAACAAAAGTCGTCCGCCCAGTTGGCCTTGTTCGAGAGATAAACCCAGAGAAGATTTTTGCTTGACGCCAACTTTTCTCACGCGTATAATCCCAGCCATTCAGAAGTAGTACGCGGACTTGAACGCTGATAGAGAAGGAAGTTGGTGGTCGAGCAGCCCGAAGGGCATATCGAGACCCAAGCTGGAAACTTCCACAGCAAAACCGCCGAAGTCGTCTGAATCCACTTGCCGAAGAAAGTCACTGATCACTGAAAACCGATCACTGGCGAGTAGACCGGCACGGGATTGCCCGTTACAGCAAAGGCTGATGATGGTCAGCCACAGAGCGCGTTTTTCTTGATCCTTAGTGTACTTTGTGCCCTTCGTGGTTAAGAAAACGAATTGAGGTGGTACCGCGGAGTGCCTGCCCTGAGTTTATCGAAGGGAACGCTTCGTCCTCTTGATGGACGAGGCGTTTGTTGTTTAAGTTCAGGAGAACAAATGGATATCAAACAAGTCATCCAATCCCAATATCTTGCGGCGCTTGCCATGCTCAAACAGGCGATTGTCAAATGTCCACCCGAGGCATGGGACAACCCGCAGGATAAGGACCGGTTCTGGTTTGTCGCGTATCACGCCCTTCGTTATGCCCACCAGTACTTGAAAGCACAGGACAAGGGTTACCCCCATTGGGAACAACGTCGGCATTCCCAACCTGGCGCTCCATTTACGAAAGAGGAAATACTTGAAAGACTCAAGCTCGTCGAACGGGATGTTGCCGAACAGATCCCCTTGATGAACCTCGAAGACAAAACAGGCGCAACCGGATCCCTTGCAAACAAACTGGAATTGCAACTCTACAACATCCGCCACATCCAGCAACATACCGGCGAACTCTACGAAAAGTTGAGCGCATACCCTGTCAAGCTGGGATGGGCGTCGAAGCGGCATGAGGAGAAGAAGTGAACATAAAGCAAGTCATCCAATCGCAATACCTTTCGGCGCTTGCCATGTTGAAAGAAGCCATTGAGAAATGTCCGGAAGACATCTGGTACGACCCAAACCCAAAGTTCAAAATTTGGAGCAAGGCGTATCATACGGTTTTCTTCGTTCATTTTTACTTGCAGGATTCCGAAAAGGATTTTGTCGAATGGGAGAAGCACCATGACCCCGATGGCGATATTCCCTTCTCTAAAGAAGAGGTGTTGGAATATCTGGCTTTCGCTGAAAAACAAGTGATGGAGCGCGTCCCGCTCACAGACCTCGAGGCTGAATCCGGTTTTTATTGGTATCCGGTCAGCAAACTGGAATTACAGTTCATCAACATCCGCCATATTCAACAGCACACCGGCGAGTTATATGAGACCCTCGGAATCCGTGAGGGCTCCGAACTTCGCTGGGTGGGTTACAGCAAAACCATGAAGGAGTCCGAATGACCAGAAAAGAACTACCCAAAGCCTACGATTTCAAATCCACTGAATCGCGCATCTACGCCATGTGGGAGACGGGCGGCTACTTCCAGCCGTGGAATGATCCAAACAAACCGGGCTTTGATCCGAACATCGAGCCGTTCGTCATCTCCATCCCGCCGCCGAACGTGACCGGCGAACTGCATCTCGGTCACTCCATGTTCGTCTCGGTCGAGGACCTGATGATCCGCTATCACCGCATGAAGGGTATCCCCACGCTCTGGGTGCCTGGCACCGACCATGCGGGCATTGCCACGCAACTCATGGTGGAACAAAACCTTTTGAAAACCGAGGAAGTGACCCGCGAGGAACTCGGACGCGAGGAATTCGTCAAACGCACCTGGGACTGGAAGAAGAAATACGGCGACATCATCACGACCCAGATCCGCCGCCTCGGCGCGTCCTGCGACTGGAGCCGCGAACGCTTCACACTTGACCCGGGCTTGAGCCGCGCAGTGCGGGAGGCATTCGTCCGCCTCTACGAAAAGGGACTGATCTACCGCGGTCCGCGCCTCATCAACTGGTCGCCGGGACTCAAAACCGCTGTCTCGGACCTTGAAGTGGAATACGAGGAAGAGGATGTAACGCTGTATTACTTCAAGTACATGATTAAGCCCTCACCCCCATCCCCTCTCCCTGAGGGAGAGGGGCGCAGGGGTGAGGGAGAATATATTCCCGTCGCGACGATCCGTCCCGAAACGATCCTCGGCGATACGGCGGTGGCGGTGCATCCCGAAGATGAACGGTACAAAAAGTTCATCGGCAGGACCGCCATTGTGCCGATCTTGAACCGCGAAATTCCCGTGATCGCCGACGAATACGTAAGCATGGAATTCGGCACGGGCGCGTTGAAGATCACCCCCGGTCACGACCCGAACGATTACGACATCGCCCAGCGCCACAACCTGCCGGTCATCTCCGTGCTCGATGCCGAAGCAAAGGTCAACGAAAACGGAGGCAAATACAAAGGTCAGGACCGATACGAGGCGCGCGAGAATCTCTGGGCGGATATGAAAGCCGCGGGTCTCGTCATCAAGGAAGAGCCATACCGCACCACCATCCCAAGATCACAGCGCGGCGGCGAGATCGTCGAACCGATGATCTCCACGCAATGGTTCGTGAAGATCGAACCGCTGGCAAAAGCCGCGCTCGAAGCCGTGCGCGACGGACGCATCCGCATCATGCCGGATCATTTTGAAAAGATCTATTACAACTGGCTCGAAAACATCAGGGACTGGTGCATCAGCCGTCAGTTATGGTGGGGACATCGCATCCCCGTCTGGTATTGCCCAGACGGCCACATGACCGTGACGCGCGAAGACCCGATCCGATGCACGACCTGCGGCTCGATGGATATCCGTCAAGATGAAGATGTGTTGGATACGTGGTTCTCGTCCGGTTTGTGGCCCTTCTCCACGCTCGGCTGGCCCCACGAAACGCCCGATTACAAATATTTCTATCCCACCTCCTTCATGGAGACGGGTTACGACATTCTGTTCTTCTGGGTGGCGCGCATGATCATGACGGGACTGGAGTTCACAGGCAAAATTCCGTTCCATACCGTGTATCTGCATGGACTCGTGCGCGATGAGCAGGGACGCAAAATGTCCAAGACCTACGGCAACGTAATTGACCCGCTCGACGTGATGGACGCCTACGGCACGGATGCGCTTCGCTTCACGCTGTTGGTGGGTTCCACGCCCGGGCATGACATGAACCTGTCGGTGAAAAAGGTGGAATCCAACCGCAATTTCGCGAACAAGTTGTGGAATGTGGGGCGGTTTGTGATTTCAGCGATTAGCGCCCTCACCCCAGCCCCTCTCCCAGCGGGAGAGGGTGTCCGAAGGACGGGTGAGGGAGAATACACCCTTGCGGATTCATGGATTTGGGCAAAGTTACAACGACTCGTCCGCGATGTGGAGCGGCAGTTCCAGAACTTCCAATACGGGCAGGCTGGTCAGCAGATCTACGAGTTCATCTGGTCCGATTTTGCAGATTGGTACGTGGAGATCGCGAAAATTCAAATTGAGAATTCGGAATTCAGAATTCAGACTATGGAGACTCTGTCGCGTGTGTTCGACATATCCCTGCGATTATTGCACCCGTTCACTCCATTCGTGACCGAAGAGATTTGGGGTCACTTGCGCTCGGCAATTCTCCAATCCCCCATGTCTCATCTTGCAAAGGATTGGACCCCGGCGCTCATCATCGCCCGCTTCCCCGAACCGCGCGAACCCGAAGGCTGGGAGCAAGCGAAGATCGCCGACTTCGAGTTGATCCAGGAAATTGTGCGCTCCATCCGCAACCTGCGCGCGGAAAAAGGCGTTGCGCCCTCGAAGAAGATCGCCGCAACGTTTTCAGCGGGCAACAAACTTGAATTGCTCGAAAGCCAGGCTGATGTGGTTGCCTCCCTCGCGGGACTCGACCAATCTCAAATCTCCACGCAAAACGTCCGATCTCTAAAAGAGAAGCCCGCCGACTCTGCCGCGCTCGTCGTCGGCTCCGTGGAGATTTACCTTCCGCTCGCAGGCATGGTGGATCTGGCGAAGGAAAAATCCCGCCTTGAAAAAGAACTCAAGGAAGCCGAGACCCACATCGAACGGCTGGAAAAACTTTTATCGAGCGACTTCGCAAACAAAGCCCCCGCCGCGCTCGTTCAAAAGGAACGCGACAAACTGGCAGGCTACAAGGAAACAGCCGGTAAGATCAGGGCGCAGTTGAAATAGATTTGTGGAGCGGG
>CAYQOF010000020.1:9720-13874 GCA_964419035.1 uncultured Anaerolinea sp.
ATGGCATCCCGCTCCACGATTTGATTACATGACAATCCCTCTTCAAACAGGCGACATTCATCACTAAAACTTCCTCGAGGCTTCGGGTATCTTTCAATTGCAGGAAAGAAGTCTTTCAGGAGAGCCAACCATGTCCATGAAGATCACCGAAGAGTGCATTGCCTGCGGCGCGTGCATACCTGAATGCCCCACCGACTCCATCAGCGAGGGCGACGGCATCACCTACATCATCGACCAGGAGACCTGCGTCGAGTGCAAAGGCCATCACGATTCACCGCAGTGCGTCACTGTCTGCCCGGTCGAGTGCATCGTCCCGGCTTAATTGTGCTATAATTTCGACAACCAAATAACAACCTTCGGGGCAGGGTGAAATTCCCGATCGGTGGTACAGCCCACGAGCCAATTTGGAATCAGGAAGCTTGCTTCCGTAAGTTATGCCAGCAAACTGGCTGAATCCAGGAGGCACGATCTGGTGTAATTCCAGAGCCGACAGTAACAGTCTGGATGGAAGAAGGTGTCGAGACTCACGCGAGTCTGATTCGACATTGCCCCGAAAACGCGCCTTGTTTTCGGGATTTTGTTTTTACAACACGATGTCGCCTCAGCCCCAGCCGAGTCCTGATTCTGCGCCCCGGAGCCATTTCTCACGAGGCGCTTTTTGGTTTCGCGCTTCAGCCGCCGTCTTGAGCATAACAAAACATGACCAAACGCTTGACTCCCATCCTCTTCTCAACTCTTGCCTTTCTCCTGGCATGGCATCTCTTCACGCGCTACAGCGGGATCCCGAACTTCATCCTGCCATCCCCTCTCAGTGTGTGGACACGCTTTGTCAGAGTCATAAACGACGGCAGTCTTCTGTATCACACCCGCATCACCTTGATCGAGATCGTGCTGGGGCTTCTGGCTGGCGTCCTGTTCGCCACCATCGTGGGATATGTCCTTGCCAAATCGCGTTCCCTGGAGAAGGTGTTGTCCCCATATCTCGTTGCAAGTCAGGCGATCCCGGTCATCGCCATTGCGCCCCTGCTCGTCATCTGGCTTGGACCGGGGATCCTCTCGAAGGTGGTCATCTGCGCGTTGATCGTCTTCTTCCCGGTGCTGGTGAACACCATTGTGGGTGTGCGCGCCGTCCCGGCTGCGTTATACGACCTGATGAATTCGCTCCATGCTTCGCGCGCGCAAATTTTATGGAAGGTGGAGGTGCCAGCCTCCCTGCCCGTCTTTCTCGGCGGCTTGCGCATCGGCGCGACGTTGTCTGTGATCGGCGCGATCGTCGGCGAACTTGTCGACGCGCAGGAGGGGCTTGGCTTTCTATTGCGGGTGGGCGATTTCCAATACGATACGCCGATGGTCTTCGTGGCGGTGTTCACGCTGGTCGCGATGGCTTTGATGTTGTATGGCGCAGTTCTATTGTTGGAAAAGAGGTTTTTGAAATGGCAGAATTAACATCATTGCGAGGAGGCGCTGGTCGAGTAGAGCCGGCGCTCTTCTCGTTCGTATCGAGACCAAGCCAACGAAGCAATCTCCTTGCAAAGGGAAGGTTGCTTTGGTCCGCTTCGTGACAACGCCGCTCGCAATGACAAATAACATATGAAAAGGAGATTCAAAATGTTTCGCAAAATAGTTTTGATCATGTTTGGGCTGGCAATCGCTCTTTCGGGCTGTGGCAATCCCGGGTCCGCGAAGGAGGCGGGCGAATTGACCCACATCCGCCTGCCGCTTGGGTATATCCCGAACGTCCAGTTTGCGCCGCTGTACGTCGCCGTCGAAAAGGGATATTTCCGCGAGGCGGGCTTCGATGTCGAGTTCGATTACCGCTTCGAGACGAATGGCGTCGCGCTGGTGGGGGCGGGCGAATTGCCATTTGCGGTCGTTTCCGGCGAACAGGTTTTGCTGGCGCGCGCGCAGGGATTG
The DNA here is from genome assembly GCA_964419035.1 of uncultured Anaerolinea sp. GTDB lineage: Bacteria > Chloroflexota > Anaerolineae > Anaerolineales > Villigracilaceae > Defluviilinea. The sequence continues at coordinate 11,635 of CAYQOF010000020.1, forward strand.
CCGGTCACGTACGTTGCCGCGTGGTATCAGGAGTATCCGATTTCCGTGGTGGCGAAGAGTGAACTTGGCGTCCTGATCCCGCAGGATCTAAAAGGCAAAAGGATAGGCTTGCCCGGACTGTTCGGCGCGAACTACGTGGGCTTGCGCGCCCTGTTGTTCGAGGCAAAGATGAACGAAAGCGATGTGACGCTCGAATCGATCGGTTTCAACCAGGTGGAACTCATGGCGGCGGGAAAACAGGACATCATCGTGGGTTACACGGCGAATGAGCCGGTCCAGTTGCGGGCGCAGGAAATCCCAGTGACCGAACTGCGCGTGGCGAATTACGTGGAACTGGCGTCCAATGGAATTCTCGCGAGCGAGAAGGTGATCGCGGAAAACCCTGCGCTGGTACGCGCGTTCGTGGGGGCGTTTCTTAAGGGCTTGAAAGATGCAATCGAGAACCCCGATGAAGCCTACGACCTGTGCGCGCCGCACATCCCCAATTTTGCCGACCTGGACGCAGAAGTGCAAAAGAAAGTGCTTGCCACCTCCATCAAGCAATGGAAAGCCGAACGGCTCGGCTTCTCCGATCCGCAGGCGTGGGAGAACATGCAAAGTGTTCTGCTTGAAATGGGTCTGATTTCAGAGAAGATGGATTTAAGCAAGGCGTTCACCAATGAATTTATTCCGTGAGGAAGCGGAGGTATACAAGTACACAGGTAGACACGGAAACAACTACACAAGGAAGCAGATTGTGTTTGTCAGACTCAATTCTCCAATTCCCTACCCTCAACCGTAAACGCGTGTTAAAAAGGTCGAAGCATCGTTGGTCGAAAATCGAAAACTTGTACTGAGCCTGTCGAAGTATCGAGATGTCCCACCCTCCCATCCTCACCATCCGCGATCTCAGCGCTGTCTTCATCAATGAAAACGGCGGGTTGCGCGCGCTCGCCAATATAACCTTCGACGTGCGGGCGCGCGAATTTGTCTGTGTGCTGGGTCCATCGGGTTCGGGCAAGACCACCCTTTTGAGAATTCTCGCGGGCTTGATCGCGCCGACAACGGGGTCGTTCAAATTTGGTCATGGGGAACAGCCGAGCATTGGCATGGTCTTTCAGCAGGCGAACCTCATGCCCTGGCGTACGGTCATTCAAAACATCATGCTTCCATTGGAAGTCAAAGGGATCGCTGAAGGGATGGCGCGCAGGGAGGCGATGGAGATGGTCGAACTGGTTGGTTTGACGGGCTTCGAGGATTCACTGCCGCGCGACCTCTCCGGCGGGATGGCGCAGCGCGTGGCGATTGCGCGGGCGCTCATCCATGACCCGGACCTGCTCCTGCTCGATGAACCTTTCGGCTCGCTGGATGCTCTCACCCGTGAACGGATGTGGAACGAGTTGTCGCGCATCTGGCAGGCAAAGCAGAAGACCGTCGTCATGGTGACGCACTCGATCAATGAGTCGCTGTTTCTGGCGGATCGCGTCCTGGTGCTGACCCAGAGACCGGGCAGTGTAAAACTGGACTTGAAAGTGGATCTGCCCCGCCCGCGCAAGGACGACATCCGCTACACTCCGCATTTCGGGAAACTGGCAAGGAAGTTGCGTGAGGCGATCGAATAGCCTGAGGACTTCCGAAGTCTCCAAGACTTCGGAAGTCTTCGCATTTATGGCATGACCCATACCACAAAGGTCAATTCGGCTTTCCCGTATTGCCCGGTGATCTTCCAGCAGCCAGGGGTGGGGAAGTCCACGCCGACCAGCATGGCGGAACCGATATCTTCGGCATAGGCATTGGTCGCTTTCGATGTGATAAGAGGCGGCGCTTTTGAATCCAGTCTTTCACCGCTTACGGTCAACTGCGGCTCGGTTTCCTCATTCCAGATGTATCCATCTCTCCACCAGAAAATCTTTTGGGTGTATCCCTGCGGATTCTTCGGCAAATCCGACAAAACCCCGTCTGCAGGGAGGGCTGTCCATAGACTCTCTGTGCCGAACCAGAAATTCCCCTCGAAACCCAGGGATGAATAGGGTGGAGGAGGAACAAACGACGGTATCGGGGAAATCGTCACCGGACAGTCCGTGGGAACATCTTCTGACGCAGTTTCGTGTTTTGCAGGGATGGATGGGTTTGATTCCTCAACCAGGTTGGCGGATGGGCTGTCTGCCTCCGTCGCCCCGACTTCCCGGGCGTTCGCGGTATAAGCGCAGCCGGTCAGGAGGGATAAAAGCATTAGATTCAGGAGCATAGCGTACAGGCTT
>CAYQOF010000020.1:13974-20107 GCA_964419035.1 uncultured Anaerolinea sp.
GCAGCCGGTCAGGAGGGATAAAAGCATTAGATTCAGGAGCATAGCGTACAGGCTTTTCATGAGGATCTCCTTTTTGGTTCCACATTCCTTACCCCGTCGAGACGCGGGAGGTTCCCGATGATGAGTGGCTCATGCGGCGGCTAACGCAAGCTGTTTTGGTTTCAGAAAGGCTGTAACCGGGTACTAAAAAATCCGTCTTGGGTAAGGAATTACATGTCTGAAAATTCATCACATCCAGGGTAAATGACATTTTGGGGCACTGGAACGATGCCTGGATAGGTGATATGATACGGAATTCGATTCAAAAGCGGTCCGATGTAATTTTGTTTTTGGGATCCGTTCCGCATTCGCAAATATTCATTTTGTGCTTTGAATTTTCATTCTGATGGGGGCAAATATTTCTATAAACATGGAGGTGGGATTTTTTTGTCCAGTTTTGCATCCGCTGTGTCGGAAGGGCGGAGCGCGCTAATTTTTGGCACTTTCAATCTGGAAAGAATAGGCTCTCATGAAAATTCTAATGATCTCCCCACAACCCTTCTTCGAGCCGCGCGGCACGCCTATCAGCGTGTACCAGCGGCTCGAAGCGCTCTCTGCCCTCGGACACGAGATTGACCTGATCACTTATCACGTCGGGAAGGATGTGGAAATGCCCAACCTGAAAATCCACAGGGTGCGCGGGCTCAAAATGATAGAGCATGTGCGGATAGGACCTTCGCGGGCGAAGATTTACCTGGATGTGATGGTCTTTCTCAAGGCGATCCAAATGTTGCTGACCAAACGCTACGATGTGATCCATTCACATGAAGAGGCGGCATTCTTCAGCATGTTCCTGGCGTGGATCTTCCGCAAGCGTCACCTCTATGACATGCATTCCGTGCTGTCGAAGCAACTCACGAATTTCAGTTTTGGCAACAAGCCAATCTTTGTCAAGATCTTTGAAATGCTCGAAAGGATGGTGCTCAAGACCTGTCATGCCGTCATCACTGTGGGGCCCGATCTTGAGCAGTACGTCAAAACCGTCGGGAAGAATATCCGCGTGGTGATGATCGAAAACATCGCCCTGCACGCGTATCAAACTCCCGTCCAGCCTGAAGCGGTGGATGAATTAAAAAATCAACTCATCCTTGAAGGCAGGCTTCCCATCGTCTACACGGGGACGTACGAACGCTACCAGGGCTTGGACATGGCGCTCGAATGCGTGGACCTCGTTCGAAAGAAATATCCGAACGTGCTCTTCATCTTCGTCGGTGCAAAGGTTCAGCAGGCTCAGGAATGGACCGAAAAGGCGGCAGGGCTGGGACTGGCAGGTCATACGCTCTTTCTGAATGTGGTCTCTCCAGAGGACTCGATGGTCTATCTCGCCTGCGCCGCCGCATTGATCTCCCCGCGCCTTGACGGCACGTCCACGCCGCTGAAAATCTACAGTTACCTTCACGCGGAAAAACCCATCATCGCCACCAGCATCACGTCACATACACAGGTGTTGACCGACGAAATCGCGCTCCTTGTGGAACCCAATTCCCAGGCATTCGCCGAGGGCATCCTGCGCGTGTTGGACGACCCCGCGCTCGCCGAACGGCTCGGAAAAAATGCACATCAACTTGCGCGCGATAAATTCGGCCGGCAGGATTACATCACGAAAGTGAACCAAATTTACAAAACGCTCGCGCCAAAACTTGAGATCGAGGAGCCTGTCCTTTCGCAGGGCAAATAGCATGTGCGGTATTTGCGGCGTCGTTTCGTTTCAACCTGAACATCCCGTTGACCCGTCTCTCATCAAGCGGATGAACGATTCCATCCGCCACCGCGGACCCGACGACGATGGCTATTATCAGGATGCGCAAGCCAGCCTCGCCATGCGCCGCCTCAGCATCATTGACCTGCACACGGGTCAGCAGCCCATCTCGAACGAAAACGGCGATGTGTGGGTGGTCTACAACGGCGAGATCTACAACTTCAAGAATGTGCGCGCCGCGCTCGAAGCGCGCGGTCACATTTTCAAAACCCAGACGGACACGGAGATCATCGTCCATGCGTACGAGGAATACGGCGATGACTGCGTCAATCACTTCAACGGGATGTTTGCGATTGCTCTATGGGATGCGCGCAAACGCAGACTCTTTCTGGCGCGCGACCGCGTGGGCGTCAAGCCGCTGTACTACTGGACGGGTCATTCCAGACTGGTATTTGCTTCTGAACTAAAAGCCTTGATCCTTCACCCCGACGCGCCGCGCCAGATCAGCCTCGCCGCGTTGGACCTGTTCCTCACACTGGAATATGTCCCCGCGCCGCACACCATCTACGAGGGGATTTTCAAACTCCTGCCAGGTCACACGCTGACGGTCGAAAACGGGGCGGTGAAGACCCGTCAGTATTGGGATGTGCCGTATCAACCCGTCAGCCAGGATGAGGCTGAATGTACAGAAGCCCTCTCAGGCTTGATCAATGACGCGGTCCGCATCCGCTTGATGAGCGATGTGCCGCTGGGCGCCTTCCTGAGCGGAGGCATTGACTCCAGCACCATCGTCGGCTTCATGAGTCAAAATATGTCCGAGCCGGTGCAGACGTTTTCGATCGGCTTCGAGGACGATACGTACAATGAAGTGCCGTACGCCAATGCGGTGGCGAAACACTTCGGCACGAACCATCACGTGGAAGTATTGAAGCCCGACATTGCGAGTCTGGTTACGCAACTGGCGCCGCACCACGATGAGCCGTTTGCGGATACGTCCATCTTCCCGACGTATCTGGTTTCGCAAATCGCCCGCCAGAAAGTGAAGGTTGTTTTGTCGGGCGATGGCGGCGATGAATTGTTCGCGGGCTACGATACGTACCTCGCCGAAAAACTGGATCGATATTACGGGCGTCTGCCTGACGTGATGCGACAGCGCGTGTTGCCCAAATTTGCTGAATGGCTCCCGCCGCAGCCCGCCAAGAAGGGACTCGTCAACAAGGTCAAGCGCATGGTCGAGGGCGGCGCGTTGGATCGGTCGCTGCAGCATACGCGTTGGATGATGTTTCTGAATGCGGCGGAGAAGGACGCGTTGTATCAGTCCGATCTGCGGGCAACAATGAATGACAATTTGAGCGCTGAATATTTCGGCGGTTATTTTGAAAAGGCGAGCCGCTTCGACCGTCTCGCGCAACAACAATACGTGGACGTCAAGACCTATCTCGCCGACGACATCATGACCAAGGTGGATCGCATGAGCATGGCGGTCTCGCTCGAAGCACGTGAGCCCCTGCTCGATTACCGTATCGTGGAATTTGCGCTGAACCTGCCGCCGCAGATGAAATTGAACGGCTCGCGCACCAAATCCATTTTGCGGAACGCCGTCAAACGCCTCGTGCCTGACCTGGTGCTGGAGAAACCCAAACAAGGCTTTAGCGTCCCGATGAAGAATTGGTTGCGCACCTCTCTGAAACCGATGATGCTCGACCTGCTCTCGAAGGATTCGCTCAACGGTCACGGATACTTCAACCATCAGGTTGTTTCAAAATGGATTCAGGAACATCTTGAAGAGCGCACCAATCACAGTCACCGCTTGTGGTCGTTGATGGTCTTCGAGTTGTGGCGGCGTAACGAAACGGTTTTTGCATAGGGACGGACTTTTCAATGAGCCAAAATGAATTGATCACGCGCATCACCGCGTACTGGGATGAACACATCCACGACCTGGCGATCACCACCCATCCAGTGGGATCGTCAGGTTTTTTTCAGCAATTGGATGACTATCGCTACGACAAACTGAATTACCTGCCGCGGCTACTAGTGAACTTTGATTCTTATCGTGGAAAAAGCCTATTGGAAGTCGGATGCGGCGCGGGCATTGACCTCGTCCGCTTTGCCCGCGCGGACGCAATCGTCACAGGCATTGACCTGTCCACCACTGCCATTGACCTTGCATGTAAGAATATCGAACAAAATGGCTTGAGTGCCGACCTGCGTGTGATGAACGGCGAATCCATGCAGTTCGCGGACAATAGTTTCGATGTGGTGTACGCGCATGGCGTCTTGCAATACACGGCGAATGTCGAAAAAATGGTGGCGGAAATTCATCGGGTGCTGAAACCAGGCGGCGAAGCCATTGTGATGGTGTATAACCGAAACTCGTGGCTGAACCTGATGCGCAAAGTGACCAAAGTCTCTCTCGAACATGAAGATGCGCCTGTGTTGAACAAATACTCCATCGGTGAATTGAAACAGTTCCTGAAACCTTTCAAAGAATATAGAATTATTCCTGAACGATTCCCTGTGAAGACCAAATTGCACTCAGGCTGGAAAGCCCGCCTGTTCAATGACGTGTTCGTGGGAACGTTCAACTTAATGCCCAAGGCGCTGGTCAGACCGTTGGGCTGGCATCTGATGGCGTTTGCGACAAAATAGAAGAAACGCAACGCGGGCAGTGCGTCGCACCAGACGAGACAGATTTATCCCGCCAAGCAAGTATATACGCCTTTGTGGAATTCTCTCACTGATGAAGGTGCGACGCACCTTCTGTATACAAAGTAAATGAATCGCAACCTGGAAAGACTCTCAAGCCAAGCCTTTGACGTGCTGATCATCGGCGGCGGGATTCACGGCGCGGTCGCGGCGTGGGATGCCGCGTTACGCGGTCTATCCGTTGCCTTGATCGAGCGCGGTGATTTTGGGAGCGCGACCTCCCAGAACAGCCTGAAGATCGTCCACGGCGGGTTGCGGTATTTACAGGATGGTAACCTTTCCCGCATCCGCACGATGGCGCGTGAACGGACAACATGGATGAGGATCGCTCCGCACTTGGTTCATCCGTTGACTTGCCTGACGCCTACACGGCGAAAACTCTCCCGCAGTCGACTGGCGCTCGGCGTTGCCCTGACCGTGAATGACCTGTTGAGCTTTGACCGCAACCGTTTATCTGATTCCGAAAAAAATCTCCCCAGCGGAAAGCTGATCTCTCAAAAGGAACTTGCGAATCTCCTCCCTGGTTATAACGTCAGCGCTTCGACGGGCGCGGCAGTCTGGCATGATGCGCAGATTTACAACACAGAGAGATTGCTGTTGGCGTTCATCCTCTCCGCTGTGGAGGCAGGCGCGGAAGTCGCCAATTACGTGGAAGCCGTTGGTTTCCTGAAAAAAGGAAATCGAGTTACTGGCATACAAGCCAGGGATGTGCAAACGGGACAAGTCTTTGACATCCAATCGAAGATGGTCGTCAACTGCGCGGGCGCGTGGATTGAGAATGTTCTCGAAAAAGTTTCCCTGCATTCTAACCATGCCGCGTCGGTGGCGATGAATATCGTCGTGGAGCAGGTTTGGGGTAGTGTGGCGGCGGGATTGCCGAGTCAACCCACAGATGGCAGACTTCCGCAGATCCTGCTCTTCGTCCCGTGGCGGGATAAGACCATGATCGGCACTTGGCACATCCCGTGGAACGCTTCGGCGGATTCATTCAAGTTAACCGAAGCCATCGTGCGGGATTTTATTGACGAGATCAACAGCGCTCATCCCCCACTCGAACTGACCCTCGAGGATGTCCAGCATGTGACTTGGGGCTTCCTCCCCGTCAATAAAGAAGATGCGGATAAAACACAGGTCAAATTGACGCGGGATGGTGTGGTGATAGATCATCAGGAAAGAGATAACCTCGCAGGCTTGATCTCTGTTTTGGGCGTGAAGTACACCACCGCTCGCGTGGTCGCAGAACAAGCCATTGACCTGGCTGTTAAAAAACTTGCGGCGAAAGCAAAGAAGTGTCAGACTCACCTCACCCCCGTCAACGGCGGGCGGATTGACGATTTCAACGCGTTTTTGAATCAAGCCCAAGTCGAAACAGACGATCTTATAGACGTTGAAACCGCCAAACATTTGGTTTACACATACGGATCAGAATATCCCACACTGGTACAGTCCATCAAAGACCAGCCAGAGCTGGCTCAGCGGATTGAACCAGATTCCCCTGTCATGGTTGCGGAAGTCGTTTATGCCGTACGCAACGAAATGGCATTGACCCTTGCAGACGCCATCCAACGCCGCACGGAATTAGGCTCGGCGGGCTTGCCGTCCATGGCTGCCCTGCAAAAATGTGCAGAGGTCATGGGATTGGAATTGGGCTGGAGTCTTGAAAAACAGGCGCAAGAGATAGAATCA
>CAYQOF010000021.1:0-16263 GCA_964419035.1 uncultured Anaerolinea sp.
TGGGACTGCCGGGCAGGTTGATGATGAGCGTCCTTTTGCGGATGCCTGCGACGATTCTGGATAACATGGCATGAGGCGTGATCTTGAGGCTGGCGGCGCGCATCGCCTCGGCAAGTCCGGGCGCTTCGCGTTCGATGACGGCACGCGTGGCTTCGGGGGTCACGTCGCGCGGGGAGAAGCCGGTGCCGCCGGTGGTGAGGATGACATCCACTTGACCGCCATCGCACCACTCGATGAGTATCTCGCGAATGGAGGATTCGTCGTCGGGGAGGAGATGCTGATGGGTCACCGACCAGCCCTCGGCTTCGATCAGACGCGCAAGCGCGGGACCGGAGGAGTCGGCGCGTTCGCCGCGCGCGGAACGGTCGGAGAGGGTCAGGATTCCAAATCGCATCCGTTGTCCTGAGTTTATCGAAGGGGTCACATCATCACCTTACGCAAAACGTCCCGAAGGGTTCCCGTAATTCGACCTTGTCCATGGCTCAACCTTCGGGACGGTACGAAGCATCAAACCAGTTCTTTTCCGTACAGATGGATGTCGTCCATGTGCTTCCAGCCGCGCTGCTGATAGTATATTTCGGCTTCGGGGTTGTCATCGGTCACCAGCAGATAACATTTCAGGCATCCCTTGGCGCGCAGCCGCGATTCGACTTCGTCCATTAGCAGGGAGCCGATCCCGTTTCCGCGAAATGGCTCTGCAACCGCCAGATGATAAAGAATGCCGCGCCGCCCGTCGTAACCGCCGATCACGGTGCCGACGATCCTGCCCTCCGACTCTGCAACGAGGAACAGGTCCGGGTCTCGGGTGAGTTTCTTTTCGATCTCCGCCAGCGTATCGGAGCGTCCCACGTGCACCCCTTTTTCGATGCTCTGCCACAATTCGTAAACCTGCTCGTATTCCTCGGGGAATCGAAATTCCCGGATGTGAACGGAGGATGGAGTCACGATATTTCGATGCTATTGTTTCAGAACGGCGAGCAGATCGTCGGGCATGAACGGTTTGAGAAGGAAATGGCTCGCGCCGCGCCGCAGACATTCCTCGCGGACATCCAACCCGGAAGTCATTACAACCTGAACATGCGAGAACGCGGGGTCTTTTCGGATCGTTTCCACGATCTCCATGCCGCTCTGCTGACCCAGATGAACGTCCATGATCAGGATATCGGGTTTTTCGCGTTGAACCGCGAGCGGGACATTTGTATGCACAGCCAGGGCGACGACCTCAAAACCTTCCATTGCAAGCAGGGTTTTGAGAAGGGAGACCATGGTGCGATCATCTTCGGCGAGGAGAACTTTTGCCATCCGTCTTTGTCTTCCTTGATGTGGATTTCTTTTTCGAACCCGCCGTTTCAGCCTGTTTCGCCTTGCGGTGATTTGACTCCAGCGCCGATTCAAGCACGTCGTCAACTGTCTCCGCAAAGACGAATTTCATGGATTGTTTGATCTCGTCCGGTACGTCGTCCAGGTCCTGCTCGTTGCGTTTGGGGAGGATGACGGTCTTGAGTCCGATGCGGTGCGCGGCAAGCACCTTTTCCTTGACCCCGCCGATGGGCAGAACCTGGCCGCGCAGTGTGATCTCGCCGGTCATGCCCACGTGCGGCTTGACCTTGCGCCCCGAGGCAAGCGAGACGATGGCGGTGGCGATGGTTACGCCGGCGGAGGGTCCGTCCTTGGGCTGCGCGCCGGAAGGGATATGCAGGTGAAGGTCCGATTTGTTGAAGAACTCATCATCAAGACCCAGCTTCCCTGCGCGCGAGCGGACGAACGACAGCGCGGCGCGCGCCGATTCGTTCATCACGTTCCCGATCGAACCGGTGATCTGAAAGCCTTTATTGCCGGGCATGCTCGTGGCTTCCACGAACAGAACGTCTCCGCCGTATGGCGTCCATGCCAGCCCCGGCACAACGCCGGGGATGGACAGACGCTGGGTAAGTTCCTCCGTCGGCAGGAAGATCGGGTGTTCGAGATATTCCTCCACCTGTTCCAGCGAGATGACCGCATCCTGCAACTTCCCTTCCGCGATGCGCGTGCCGACCTTGCGGCAGATCGCGCCGATCTTGCGCTCCAGGTTGCGGACGCCCGCCTCCCGCGTGTACTCGCGGATGATCTTCTTCAGCGCGTCATCCGTGAACCTGATCTCGGCTTCACGCAAACTGTTCTCGCGGATCTGGCGCGGGATCAGATAGCCCTTGGCAATGGCGACCTTCTCGTTCTCCGTATATCCCGAAAGATAGATGATCTCCATGCGGTCGCGCAGGGGACCGGGCACAGTCTCGAGCGTATTCGCAGTCGTGATGAAGAAGACCTGCGAAAGATCGTAGGCGACCTCGAGATAATTATCGCGGAACTCGCTGTTCTGTTCCGGGTCCAGCACTTCGAGCAGGGCGGAGGCGGGGTCGCCGTGAAAATCGAAGGTCAGTTTGTCAATCTCATCCAGCATGAAGACCGGGTTGCGGGACTCGATGCGGCGAAGCGCCTGCAGGATTCGTCCGGGCATCGAGCCGATATACGTGCGGCGATGTCCGCGTATCTCGGCTTCATCGCGCACGCCGCCCAACGAGGCGCGCACGAACTTGCGATCCATGGCGCGCGCGATGGACTGCCCGAGCGATGTCTTGCCGACGCCGGGCGGACCCACGAAACACAGGATCACACCTTCGCGTTCGCGGCGGATCTTGTCATCGGAAGGCGGTTTGATCTCATCCTTGCGCTCGAGCCGCAATTTGCGAACCGCGAGGAATTCCAGGATGCGCTCCTTGACGTCCTTCAAACCATAATGATCCTTGTCCAGAATTTCGCGGGCGTGGGAAATATCGAGATTGTCCTCGGTGGCTTTCGACCAGGGGAGCGTGACCAGCCAGTCGAGATACGTGCGGATGACCCCGTACTCCGCCGCCGCAGTCGGCAGGCGCGACAGGCGCTCCAACTCACGTTTTGCCTGTTTCGCGGCTTCCTCGGGCATGTTCGCTTCCTCGATCTTTTTGCGGAACTCCTCCGCCTCGGCGGTCTGTTCGTCCTTTTCGCCCAATTCCTTTTGGATGGCTTTCATCTGCTCGCGCAGGAAATATTCACGCTGGACCTTTTCGATCTCGCCGCGCGCCTCGTTCTGGATCTTCTGCCCCAATTGCAACACTTCCGCCTCGCGCACGAGCAGACCGATCAATTTTTTGAGTTTATCGCTGACGGAGTCGAGTTCGAGGATTTCCTGCGCGTCCTTCAATTCCATGCGCTGGAAGTTTGCGATGGTATACGCGGTCTGCAGCGGATCTTCGACGGAGGTGATCGAAGCGACCAGTTCCTCCGGGAAGGACGGGATCATTTGCGTGATCTGCTGGAACTGATCGCGCGCGTTGCGGGCCAGCGCATCCATCTCGATCCCCTGCTTCACATATTCCGGGGCGAGTTCGATCTTCGCTTTGAGATAAGGTTCCTCTGCGACGAATTCGCCCAGCCGGAACCGATCCATGCCCTGCACGAGCAGGCGGACGGTCCCGTCGGGCGCGCGCAACAAGCGATGAACGATGGCAACCGTCCCCACGCGGTACAGATCCGCTGGAGCAGGCGATTCGAGTTCGGGGTTCAGGGCGGCTACCAGTCCGACGAGTTTATCCCCGGCGACAACGTCATCCACCAATCGGACCGAGCGCGGCTGACCCACCGTCAACGGGACGGCGGTTTGAGGATAGACCACCACCCCGCGCAACGGCAGGATCGGAAGTATGACAGGGTATTTCGACGCATCGGAGACGGGGCGGGAGCTGGGGCTTGCGGATTCGGAATCCCTGTTTTGGAAACGGGAAAAGATGGATGAGGTCATCATGGACAACAATTCGTTTTCCTCCTCACCCATCCACTGAAAGAGATCATTGAAACCGGAGCGCCAGCGGGAGGCAGCCATAAGTATTATTCAACCTCCTCACTCGAGTGCGCCTTTGGCAGGCTGATCGTCAGGAATCCATCCTTGTATTCTGCTGACGCTTTTTCCATATCAACGAGAACGGGCAGGTCTATCGCCAGCGCAAACTTTCCGAATGGAATTTCCATCTGGTGATAGGCGCGCCGCTCGGAGGAGTCGTTTCGGCGTCCGCTCACCATCAGCACATTTTCCTGCACAGCCACCTCCAGGTCCTCATCCCGCATCCCGGCGATCTCCATTTTTACCACCAGGTGCTCATCGGTCTCATAAATATCCGTCGGCGGATTCCAGACACTCGAACGCACGTGCCAGTTAATGGCATTGAAGAGTTCGCGATGGGTGTCCATCAGAGTGGAAAATGATTTTCGTATGATCGTAGGCATGGAACTTACTCCTTGAAACTCGGGAAACCTGGATGAAGAATTTGTCACCCAAAGACCTGAAAGCAGATTTCCCAGGTTTACATCACTGCGCCCCCGGCGGGACTCGAACCCACAACCAACAGCTTAGAAGGCTGGCGCTCTGTCCATTGAGCTACGGGGGCAGACAACCCAATTATACTGCGCTCAGTTACCGTAAGGTCTGATTCCCTTGTATACGCGCGCGCCCGCCAGCGTACGTAAAATTGTTTCGGGCGGACGCTTGAGCCGCTCCCCCAGTTCGACAGGAGACATGGGTGTATTGCCATTGGTGAGGAAGAGGCGGAAGACCGCCTCCACCAGCGCAGTCTGGCTGGTCAGAAAATCGGGCTGTTTTACACAATGGGTCATCAACGCGTTCCGCACGCCCTCCACAGGCTTCACCTCGGCGGTTACCGGATCCACCCAGTCAATCGTCTGACCCTCCTCCACATTCGCAAAGGCTTCCTGGTGTTCCGGGCATAAAAGGGAGCGCAGATACACCTGCCAGTCGCGTTCGTTCTTCTTCCACCATGCAAAATCAATATGAAAGGGCGTATCAGGCGACGGTTTGACGAGGCTGATTCGTTTGCCTTCGGGCATCTTCTCTCTTCTCCTACTCGTTCAGGCGGAAATGCAGGTCGCCGACGTGCGTGATTTCGGGTTTGGTCGCCAGCAGCGCGAACAGCGGCGCGGGCGGCGCCCTGCGGATGATATTGACCGCGGAATACAATTCCTGCGCGTGCACGTGACCCTGCGGGGTCAACTTCGACATCTCGTGGACCAGGTTCTCGACCAATTGCTCGAATGGTTTCCTGTTATCCTGTTTCCAGAGTTTATCCACCGTCTCGAACGATGGGATGGCGAAAGCCATGCGGTCGTTAAACTCAGCCGAGATGGTCTGCTTCAACATGGCAAACACCACGCCTCCATCCGCGCCGACAATGACCGTGCGCACCCAATCCTTTGTGGAGCGATAGGTCTTTGCCTCGATGACCACTTCGCCGGGCTGTTCGCCGCGTCGTATGCGCACCAGACTGCCGGGCATCAACTCGTTCGCTTTGTACCAATCGCGCAAGCCATAAACATATTTGTGTTCGCGCACGACCCAGCCGGGCATCCTCTGCTTCGTCCTGCCATCCACCAGCGTAAAACGGACGCGCGGCGACTCGTACGCGGTCGGGAACAGGGATCGGACGCGCGCGGAAAGGGGCAGAGTCCCGGCGCGCAGATGCGGGTAGATCAATGCCAGGGTGACCTCTTTGACGTCCGGGTCGTCCCCGGGTTCAGTCTCGCTCAACTCATCATCCAACAGCTCTTCGAGCGTGAGCATTTGCTCGTCGAGCGCGGCGCGGTCATATTCAATTCTCGAATAACGAAGAAACAAAGGCGCTTCACGCGCTTCATCGGGCTCGAGCCGTCGCAGGCACCACAACACCTGCCCGGCAGGACCCACCTCATCGAAGCGCCCATCCTCCTGCAAAGCCCGGTTGAGCGAGAACTCCGCCAGTTTTGGATTCACACCGTCTGGAAGGGATACATCCTTGATCAATGCAGAGGTGGGAAGCGGTTCGCCTCCCGCCATGTCCAGAACTGCCTCCGCCAAATTGAGATGCCCCACATTGACGTCCACCAGAAGGGCACGCGGGAACCAGCGACCGGCAATCCGCACAAGATCGCTGTCCGCGCGGAAGGCGGCTTCGATCTTCTTTTCGATGGCGCTCCCGTGCGCGCGCAGAATGGCTTCGGCGTCCAGTCCATCCTCTTCAACGGTGACAGGCTGATCGTTCAGCGCGTGATGCGGGAGGTTCGAAGCGAAAAGCCGTTCGGTCCCATCCTCCATCTCGAGGGTGATCACGTCGAACGCGCCGATCTCGGGATTGACCCCCGCGCGCACGCCCGTCACTTTTCCATGTTTCCAATCCAGCGCGGGAAAGATCAGCGCGTCGCCAACCTGATGGGATTCCTTTGGAAGAAAGGTTTCCCCCCCCGCCTGACGCCTCTTTTGGAGGGCAAGCCGTTCGAGGCGGATGCGTTCATTCAACAGGACCGTAACGAGTTCACGGACCGTGAGCGGCGTTTCGTTTTCGAAGAGATGATTTTGGAGGAATTCGATGTCTTGCCGGGTGATCTGGAGTTCAGTCCAGTACTCTGTGGAGATAAGCGGATCGCTAACCATTACCATGCCTTAGTGAAGTTTCTTTCATGCGTTGTTTGTGCAGAATGGAATTATTATACCTTATTGCGAGGGACTTCGAGTTTGAAGATGTATAATCACAGACATGAGCATCTCACTTGCGCGGGCGCTGCGTCTTTTTTCAGCCTCCTCTTGTGTTGCCTTTACGGGCGCGGGAGGGAAAACGACTGCGATGTTCCAATTGGCGGGGCAATTGCAATCGCCGGTGGTTCTAACGGCAACAACCCACCTCGGCGCGTGGCAGATCGAGTTTGCAGACCACCATATCATTGCCGATACCCCCGCCGCGCTCGAGGATCTGGAACATGGTTTGAAAGGGGTCGTTCTGGTCACGGGAGAATTGGATGGAGATCGAACCAGACCTGTCAATAAACGATTGCTCGAGTGGCTTCATCAGTTTTGCGGATATCACTCCGTCCCCCTGCTCATCGAAGCGGATGGAGCCCGCCAGAAGCCATTGAAGGCGTGGAATGAACACGAACCGCCCATTCCTGATTTTGCGGATCAGGTTATCCAGGTGATCGGTCTTTCAGGATTGGGCAAACCATTGGACGAAGAAAATGTCCATCGGTCGGAAATATTTTCGGAACTGAGTGGTTTGAATAAAGGAGAGTCCGTCACATCTGACGCGGTGATACGCGTGTTGACTCATCCTGAGGGAGGTTTGAAGAACATCCCGGCGAAGGCACGAAGGATGGTATTGCTCAATCAGGCAGACACGCCGGAACTGCAATCCATGGCACGCGGGATGTCACATGCATTGCTCGCAAAATATCATTCCGTGATCGTTTCGAGTTTGAAGGAGGAAAGAATTTTTGCAGTGCATGAATCCATCGCCGGGATCGTGCTTGCCGCGGGCGAATCCTCCCGGTTTGGGGAAACCAAGCAATTGCTCGATTGGAAGGGTCAGCCGTTCGTCCGCGCAGCGGCAAGGACAGCATTGGAAGCGGGGCTTTCGCCTGTCATCGTCGTGATCGGCTCGAACGCAGGGAAGGTGGAAGCGGCGGTCAGTGATCTGGATGTGAAGATTGTGAGGAACGAGAATTGGAAAAGCGGACAGGCAAGTTCGCTCCGCGCAGGCATTCTCGAGTTGGGAAAAGATATGGCAGGCGGCGCGATATTCCTCCTGGCAGACCAGCCGCAGGTCACAACTTCCGTTCTGCGCGCGCTGGTCGAGAAACATGCCGAGGGATTGCATCCCATCGTCGCGCCGATGGTGATGGATCGGCGCGCAAACCCGGTGTTATTCGACAGAGATACATTCAATGAATTGCTGACACTGGAGGGCGATGTCGGCGGACGCGCGGTATTCCACAAACACCGCGTGGAATACCTGCCCTGGCACGACGACCGCCTCCTGCTGGATGTGGATACAGTGGAGATGTATCAACGCCTGCTCGCGGATGATTCACTATGATCTCGGCGGTCATTCTTGCAGGGGGAATGTCTGTGCGGATGGGCGCACCGAAGATGCTGCTTCCGTGGAAGGATACCACTGTACTTGGGCAGGTGATTACGGTCTTCAAGATGGCGGGCGTCGAAGACATCCTCGTGGTCACGGGAGGGATGCGCGCAGAGGTGGAAAAGATCGCCGCGAAGCATGGCGCGCGCAGCGTTTTCAACGAGAAGCATGCGACCGGCGAGATGCTATCGTCGCTTCAGTGCGGGCTGCGTGCGCAAAAGCCCGAAGCCGCCGCGGCGCTCGTGGGTCTCGGCGACCAGCCCCAGATGCGGGAAGGAACCGTGCGAAGGATCTGCGAGACGTTCCGTGCAGCGAAGTCTGATCTCATCGCGCCGAGTTTCCAAATGAGACGCGGTCATCCGTGGCTGGCGGCGCGTCCATTGTGGAGTGAATTACTGGAAATGAGATCTCCGCAAACCCCGCGCGATTTTTTGAATATGCATGCAGACGCAATCCATTACGTGAACGTGGAAGACCCAACCATCCTCGCCGATCTGGATACGCCGGAGGAATATCGAAAGTCGCAGATGAAATGACGGCTCACATCGCCGCTCTACTTCCCGAGGCGGAGAGAGGACGAAAAGACGTTCACGAAAAGGTTACAAAATTCACAAATCCCTTGACGAAGGGAGTAAAATGGGCGCAGCGACCTTGCATTTTTGAAATGCGAAGATCGCGGTTACATTGGAAGCGCTGATGCAGATTCCATAAAATCCAAATCATCAGGAAAAGGAGCACACATGCAACGGACAAGAATCCTTATCAGCCTTGTGCTGGCATTCGCAGTCGTGGTGACACAGGCGGGAATGGTTTTTGCGGCTCCCGCGGAAGAGTTGGAGCCGATCACCGGCACGGTGGATGCCATTACCCTTGGAACAGACGTCAACACATGCATACCCACCGTCCTTGTGAAGGTTCTGGTCGGGCTTGAGGAATGGGTGACCGTACGCATCAGTCTCCAGACGGCGATTTCGCTCGGTCTCGTAACGTACGAAGATGGGATGCCTGTTGTCAACCTCGAGGCGGTGGGGGACCCGATCCAAATTGACCCTGAAACTGTTGTCCCGGACGAGGAGGAGTCCATTCATCCCGTCGGATGCGCGCTCGCTGTCTTCTTCTTCCTCGACATAGACGGACTGGACTATGCAGACATCATGGAAGCACATGCCGAAGGGACAGGCTATGGAGTGATCGCGCAGGCTCTGTGGCTGACAAAGAAACTTGGCGGTGATTCCCATGATTTCCTGGCGATCCTTGCCGCGAAGAAATCCGGCGATTACAGTGCATTCTTTCCTGAAGATGAAACCGCCCCATCCAACTGGGGTCAGTTCAAGAAAGCCATCCTGAACGGCGAAAAGAAAGCCAACTTGGGAGCCGTCATGTCGGAGAAAGCAAAAGATAAAGGCAACAACGGCGACAATGGTAACGGCAACAGCAATGAAAACGATAACGGGAACAACGGCAAAGCCGGTGAGAATGGCAAAGCAGGCGAAAATGGAAAGGGGAATGGCAAGGACAAATAGCGGGCGTTGATTGATAAGCAATCAGTCAGGTCAGGTTGATCTGGCTGATTTTTTTATTTCAGTTTGTAGAAGTAGGCGTTCGTCTGACGCCGCTCGAAGCCCATCGCTTCGTAGAATCGGTTTGCCGCCTCCCGCGAATAATTGGAGGTGAGGGAAACGCCATTCGCCCCGGCATCCCGCGCGAGGTCAATGGCGAAGCGGATGAGCGCCTCCCCCACTCCGCGCCGGCGCGCGCGTTCATCCACAACGAGGTCTTCCACAATGGATCGCCCGCCCGTCGGCACGCGATAAAACGTCAGGCTCAGAACGCCGACGATCTCTCCGGCTTCATCGGGATCACGCGCGATCAACAGCGACGAGGAATCCGATTGGACGAGCGCGACCAACTCATCCCATGTGGGTGGGATTTTGTGCTCTCCCAATTGCGGGATCAAGCGCTGCAGGGCAAGATAAAGTTCCTGCGTGGCTTCCGATACCTTTTCGATGCGCATGAATTCTCAGGCTGATTTTGGCGCCCCGAACCTCGGGAAAAAACTAAGCAGCGCGTAGTATGCCACGTAGACGAACGAAATCGTTATCACCCACTGCGGCACGTTCGGGTATTGCAGCAATCCCCAGACACCGATGATCCAATACACATAGGTCAGCCCAAGTGTAAGCCTGCGTAAACGATTGTTTCGCGTGGGATAGAGATATTTGACGGGGACGAACACAAGGACATTGCAAACAATCAGAGCAGCCAGGTTGATCCACGGATTCAATCCCAGCAGCATCATGTAGACCACGAGGAAATTCCAGACCGATGGAAAGCCTTTGAAGAAATACGATTGCTCATCGGTCTTCGCGTCCACCTGCGAGAACTGGTACGCGGAGGTCAACAAAATCGAGAATGCCGCCGCCATCTCGAATCCCGCAGGCATGAGATTTGGCGCTTTGATCAAAATGAACGCCGCCACGACGACATAGTTCAGATAATCAATGATGTTGTCGAGCAATGCCCCGTCCAGACCCGCGGCGTACTCCTTCACGTGGAACCAACGCGCCAGCATCCCGTCGAACCCGTCCACGAACATGGCGACGATCATCCAGATGATCATCATACGCCAGTTTTCTTCGAAGATGGCAAGCAGGGTTAAAACTCCCCACACCGCGCCTGTGGCTGTGAACAGATGCACGCTCCAGGCAAGCGTCTTTCGGGACCAAAGTGGAAGTCTATTGAACAATTTTCACCTCACGCCTCATTTCCCCGATTATAAAATAAAAGGCACACCTTTCGATGCGCCTTTTTGAAGTTTATTTCCTGGTTAGCCCGACCTTGACTGACTCACCATCGAACGACTCCTCGATGACCGAAGCGCCATCGGGCGGATTGCCAAACACGAGATCCGTCGTCAGCGTCTCGGTGGTGATGTACTCCCTGTGCGCCTCGATCGCGGACCTCAAGCCTGCCGAGGCTTCGACGAACAGTTCTATGCGATCAGCCACATCCAGTTCCGCGCTCTTGCGGAGGTCCTGTACGCGGCGGACGAATTCGCGCGCCAAGCCTTCCTGCACGAGTTCGGGAGTCAACTCCGTGACGAGCGCGGCGACGTACGCGCCTTCCTCGGCAACCGCGAACCCTTCCTTTGCCTGCGCTTTCACTTCCACTTCTTCGGGCAGGATGTCAAACGTCTCGCCGTTGAGTTCCACTTTCAAGGCATTGCCTTCGAGCAAAGTGTGAGCGGCTTCCTCGGTATTCATCGCAAGGATC
Source organism: uncultured Anaerolinea sp. (assembly GCA_964419035.1). Taxonomy (GTDB): domain Bacteria; phylum Chloroflexota; class Anaerolineae; order Anaerolineales; family Villigracilaceae; genus Defluviilinea. The sequence continues at coordinate 11,247 of CAYQOF010000021.1, forward strand.
GCCTTCTGAATGGCGGGGAACTTGTTGCCGTATTTCTGTCCCAGTTGCCTGGGCAGAGGCTTGACCGTGTGCGATACCGCCTCCGTCGAGGAATCCAACAGACGCACGTACTTCACGTTCAACTCGTCGGCGATGAGGTCGGCGAACGCGTCCACGGCATCACGCTCTGAGACGTTGCCCACCGAGAACGCGGCTTCTGCCAACGGCTGACGCACTTTGCGATTTGCCTTCTGCCGCGCGGAATGTCCCAGCGAGACGAGTTTCATCACCAGAGCCATGTCGCGGTTGAGCGATTCGTCCATCAACTCGGGCATGGTTTGGGGCCATTCAGCCAGATGGACTGACTCTGGCGCGGTCTCATCCACCGAGCGGACGAGGTTCTGATAGAGTTCCTCGGCAAGGAAAGGCATGGCAGGCGCGAGCAGTTTCGAGACAGTGACGAGAGCCGTGTAGAGGGTGGAGTACGCGGCTCCTTTATCGGAATCCGATTCCGATTTCCAGAAGCGGCGGCGGGAACGTCGCAGATACCACGTCGAAAGTTTTTCCACGAACGCCTCGATGGGACGCGTAGCGTTCGGTACGTCATAATTCTCGTATGCGTCGGTCACGTCACGGACGAGGACATTGAGTTCGGACAACAGCCAGCGGTCGAGGTCGTTCGACGCGATGGGAAGCGTGGTCAGGCTGGGTTTATCGAGGTTGGCGTAAGTCACGAAGAACGAATAGACGTTCCATAACGTGAGCGTGAAGTTGCGTATGACCTCGCCAACCAAATCGGCGGAGAAGCGGCGTTCCACTCCCGGCGGGGTGGCGGTATACAAATACCAGCGCAGCGCGTCCGCGCCGTGCACAGCCAGCACGTCCCACGGCTGGACGATGTTCCCCAACGATTTCGACATTTTGCGCCCATCGGCATCCTGGATATGACCCAGGCAAATGACGTTCTTGAACGAGACCTCGCCGAACAACAACGTGCTGATGGCGTGAAGCGAATAGAACCAGCCGCGCGTCTGGTCCACGGCTTCGCAGATGTAATCCGCGGGGAACTGTGACTCGAATTTCTCCTTGTTATCGAACGGATAGTGCCATTGCGCCACAGGCATGGCGCCCGAGTCGAACCACACGTCAATCAGGTCTGGGACGCGCGCCATTTTATTTCCACACTGCGGGCAATCCCAATGGACTTCATCCACGTACGGACGATGCAGATCGAGTTCGCTCAGATCGCGTCCAGCCTTTTCGGAGAGTTCCTTCACCGAGCCGACTCCTTCGCGATGTTTGCACGATTCACATTCCCAGATGGGAAGCGGCGTGCCCCAATACCGTTCGCGGCTCAATGCCCAGTCAATGTTGTTTTCCAGCCAGTTCCCAAAGCGGCCGTTCTTGATGTGTTCGGGAACCCAGTTGATGGTGCGATTCAAATCCACCAATTTGTCACGATACGCGCTCGTGCGGATGTACCACGACTCGCGCGCGTAATACAGCAATGGCGTACTGCACCGCCAGCAAAACGGATAGGTATGTGTGTACGTCTCCGCCTTGTAGAGCAGCCCGCGCGCGCGCAGATCCTCGGTGATGAGCGGGTCTGCCTGCTTGACGAACTGTCCGCGCCACGGCGTCACTTCAGGCACGAACGTTCCATCAGGCAGGACGGTCATCAGCACAGGCAGGTTGTGTTGTTTCGCCATGTCCATGTCTTCCTGACCGAACGCGGGCGCCATGTGGACGAGTCCCGTGCCATCTTCCGTCGTGACAAAATCGCCCAGCACAACGTAATGCGCGGGTTTGTCCGGAGGCAGGAAGGTGAACAGCGGCTGGTATTTCACACCGTTGAGTTTTTTGCCCTTGACCGTGTCAAGGACTTTCACTTCCTCATCGCCGAAGACCTTTTCAACGAGCGACTTCGCGAGGATCAATTTCTCTGTGCCGCCGTTATGTGCGCGCTCGATGGTCACATAATCCACGTCAGGATGCGCGGCGACAGCCACGTTGCCGGGCAGGGTCCAGGGAGTCGTCGTCCAGATCAGCAGCGAGGTATCAGGCTTATCCACCAGCGGCAGGCGGACAAAGACCGAGGGGTCGGTCGCTTCGTCGTAGCCGAGGGCAACCTCATGGTCCGAAAGAGGCGTTCCGCAGCGCGGGCAATACGGCACGACCTTGTAACCCTTGTATAGCAGGTCCTTGTCCCAGAAATTCTTCAAGATCCACCAGACCGACTCGATGTAGTCATTGGTGTACGTCACATACGCATCCTCAAGATCAACCCAGAACGCGATGCGGTCGGTGAGGCGTTCCCAATCCTGGATGTAGGTGAACACGGACTTCTTGCACAGTTCGTTGAATTTATCTATGCCGTACTCTTCGATCTGCCCTTTGTTGGTGAAGCCGAGTTGCTTTTCGACTTCGATCTCGACGGGCAGACCATGCGTATCCCAGCCGCCGCGCCGTGAGACGTGATAGCCGCGCATGATCTTGTAACGCGGGAACATGTCCTTGAAGACGCGCGCCAACACGTGATGTACGCCGGGTCTTCCATTCGCGGTCGGCGGTCCCTCGTAGAAAACGTATTCGGGTCCGCCCGCGCGCTGCTCAACGGTCTTTTCGAGGATTTCGGCTTGCTTCCAGAATTTCAGCACGCTCTCTTCCATCGAAGTGACCTTGAGTTTCGGGCTTACAGGTTTGAACATGGTTGGTCTCCTGGTCTCATAGTCTCATAGTCTCATAGCCGCTTAGTCTCATAGTCGCTTAGTCTTATGGCCGAATCGTTGGTCGAGTAGGCGGCGGGTCTCGATACATTCCTTCGGAATTACTCGACCAACGCCGCCGCATCGAGACCAAAGGTTAAACAAAAACTCTCATCTACACAGAGACGAGAGTAATCACTCACGCGGTACCACTCTGATTTCACGCGCTCGCCGTTTAAGGCTCGGCGTGACACTCATGGACGACCAGCATCGCCCTGTTCCTGTAACGCGGGACAAGCACGGCTCGCTTACTCTCACTCGACCAGCAGTCTATTTGACTAGTACTCGGACAATCTAAAACTGGAGGGCAAATTGCTCGATGTGTCGTTTGTGTCACCATCCAACTTAATCTTGTTGGAGTACTAGAGACCAGAGACTGGAAGACTAATTTCAGTTCGCAACTCCGGGAGGATCTTCGATTTGCCTTGTTGACCTGCTCTCACCACTCCAGGCTCGCTGACAACCTCTGGCAAACCTACTCGTTCCCATCAACGCTTTTGTATGGCGCGGATTATGCCACAACTCAATTTGACCGTCAACGAATTTCACGGGATAATGACTCTCATGCCGACTTCACCCCTCGAACTGGATTCGCTTCCCGAACCTTCATCCTCCCAGATCCTCAACGCATCTTCCTTCACCCTCAGCCTGACCCAGCCTCCGAGGAAATTTTACCGCCACGGATGGCATTCCTGGAGTCTGACGACCTGGCTCGACCCATCCGAGCCTCCGCTCCCCATCCGCGCTCCCGAATTTCGCGCCAAGGACGAGGACCCAGCCTACGCGCTTCACAAGAACCACGTCAGCGCGTGGGTCGGCGCGGTGGAATTGGGCGAGGATGATATTCTGTTACTTGGAGCCTTGGGTCTGGGCGGGCGCGTGGAACTTGACGGTCAAAACATCAGATGTTTTTATGAAACTGTGGGACAAAATAATATCTCATCCTACGAATGGTTCATTGCACGAGGAGAAGAGGATGAAGTCTTTGCAAAATACACATCCCTCCTCGAAAAGAAATTGGGTAAAACGCGATTCGACACACCGCCTCGCGTCTGGTGCTCGTGGTATTCCCTGCTCGTCTTTATCAGCGAACCCATCCTGCTCAAAGCCCTGCACGGACTCGGCGACCTGCCCTTCGATGTCTTCCAGATTGACGACGGCTGGCAGGATGAAAGCGGATATTGGGAGGCAGGCAAGAACTTCCCTTCGGGCATGGCGGCGTTCGCGGAGGAGGTCAAAGCAACAGGTCGCAATGCGGGAATCTGGCTCGCGCCATTCATCACCTCGCGGAATGAAAAACTATTCCACGAACACCCCGATTGGGTATTGCGTGATGAATCCGGGAACCTGGTGAACACAGGCTTACACTGGACGTATCACACACACGCGCTCGACCTGACCCATCCTGAAGTTTTGGACTGGCTCGACGCGCTCATCCGCAAGGTGGTTGGCTGGGGATACGAATACATCAAACTGGATTTTCTCCATGCCGGCGCGGCAATCGGCAAACGATACAAAGATATTCCCCGCGAGGAAGCCTATCGGAACGCGATGCAGGTGATGAGAAATGCCGCTGGAAACGCGTACATCCTTGCCTGCGGCGCGCCGATACTCCCGTCATTCGGCTTGTGCGATGGAATCCGCGTCGGTCCCGATGTCGCTCCGTTCTGGCTGAACAAGGCGCTGAGCCTCTGGCTGAACATTCCCAGCGACACGTCCACGCAGAACGCGATACGGACGAGCCTGCATCGTTTGTGGCTGAATCCGCTCGTCAACGTTGACCCGGATGTGATGTTCTTCCGCTCGAAATACAATTCGCTCAAGCCGCATGAAAATCAATTGCTGCAGGATTTGGGTACGATCACAGGCTTCAAAGCCACGTCCGATCTGCCGCGGTGGTTGAACGCGTCAGAGTTGGAAAAGGTTCGGGAGTTTTTGGAATCAGCCCCAACGGTACAGAAAATGAGGCGTTATCATTATCGCATTGACGGGCGCGAGGTGGATTTCAGTCCAGTCGTTCCCATCCCCGCCTCGAACATGGATGTCCCCGTCTGGCTGGCAAAGAACCTGGGATTCTTGAAAATCGTCAGGCATCAGGTATTGCCAGCCCTGCTCACGTCACTGGGGATAAAAACATGACCGCTGATCGAAAACAGACCTGTATATCATTCGTCGGGTTGGCAAACCCGGCATCGCCCGTACCTTTTTTGTAATCCAGTTTTTGAGTTTTACGTTTATGATTAACCCGAATTACTGAACAGACATTTCTCATG